>JBJFFP010000024.1:0-119566 GCA_051891855.1 Lachnospiraceae bacterium
AAAACATCTCTTTTTTGAATATGTCCTTTACGTGGCACGGTTCTTCCCTCCTTAACTATAAAAGTTTAACTCAACGGTACTCACTCGTAAACAGTGTTCGTGTCTTCTATCTGCTTTATCAGAATTCCAACACTTTATTCGTTTATTGTGGTACTTCTACAACACTTACTTAGAAGCCTTAGGTCTCTTTGCTCCATACTTGGAACGAGCCTGTTTTCTGTTAGCAACTCCCGCAGTATCAAGTGTACCTCTGATAATATGGTATCTTGTACCCGGTAAGTCCTTTACTCTACCGCCACGGATCAGCACTACGCTGTGCTCCTGAAGGTTATGTCCTTCTCCGGGAATGTAGCTGGTTACCTCGATTCCGTTGGAAAGACGTACTCTGGCAATTTTTCTCAGAGCAGAGTTAGGCTTCTTAGGAGTAGCCGTCTTTACCGCTGTACAAACACCTCTTTTCTGTGGAGAAGAAATATCCGTACTTTTCTTGTGAAGGGAGTTGTAACCCTTCTGAAGTGCGGGTGCAGTAGATTTGCTTACTGCTGTCTGACGTCCCTTTCTTACTAACTGGTTAAATGTTGGCATTCTGTTTCACCTCCTGAATAATAAAGTAATTTAGTTTCTATACGCACAAATGCATTCGCACGCACCTTACCAGTATAAGGGCTTGCAAATGCATTTGTCAACATTTTTTTCTTATTCTGCTGCTATTCTGTTACTTCCTCCAGTATGTCTTCTACAGATTCATCATTAATGGCTTTATCTTCATCAGAAAAAGCCTCATAATCCTCTGATAAATCCTCCGCCTCATCGAAATCAACCTCTTCTACAGCTACCGTCTCTTCTGCTCGTTTCGCAGCTTCCAGAGCCTTCTGAATAATCAGTTCATCTGTATTCAGGCTTACATCACGATAACGCTTCATACCGCTTCCTGCAGGAATCAGCTTACCCAGGATAACATTTTCCTTCAGACCAATCAGCGGATCAACCTTTCCTTTAATTGCTGCCTCGGTCAGAACCTTAGTGGTCTCCTGGAAGGAAGCAGCAGAGAGGAAGGAATTGGTGGCAAGTGCAGCCTTGGTGATACCCAGCATTACCTGCTTTCCGTCAGCCGGCTCTTTTCCTTCTGCCAGAAGACGTTCGTTCTCCTCTTCATAATCCAAAGTGTCTACCAGCGTACCGGGCAGGAAATCTGCATCTCCATTATTTTCAATGCGTACCTTTTTCAGCATCTGGCGTACAATCACTTCAATATGCTTATCCGCAATATCTACACCCTGGAGACGGTATACACGCTGTACTTCTCTCAGCATATAATCCTGTACTGCACGGATTCCCTTAATTTTTAACAGATCATGAGGATTTACACTACCTTCCGTCAGCTCATCGCCGGCCTCCAGCGTAGCTCCGTCTATAATCTTGATTCGGGAACCATAAGGAATGAGGTAGGTTTTACTCTCTCCTGTTTCGTTGTTAGTAATTACTACCTCCCGTTTCTTCCTACTGTCCTTGATGGAGGCAACACCGCCAAACTCTGCAATAATAGCAAGACCCTTTGGCTTTCTGGCCTCAAAAAGCTCTTCCACTCGGGGAAGACCCTGCGTAATATCATCACCCGCAACACCACCGGTATGGAAGGTACGCATGGTCAGCTGAGTACCCGGTTCGCCGATTGACTGTGCAGCGATAATACCTACTGCTTCACCCACCTGTACCGGCTCACCGGTAGCCATATTGGCACCATAACATTTTGCACAGATACCCACATGGGAACGGCAGGTCAGAATGGTTCTGATCTTTACTTCTTCAACAGGCTCACCCTTTTCATCCACGCCCGTGGCAATAATCCTCTTGGCACGGCTGGGCGTAATCATATGATTCTTCTTTACCAGTATATTGCCGTCTTTATCACTGATGTCTTCGCAGCTGAAACGACCGGTAATCCGATCCTCCAGACTCTCAATAACTTCTTTTCCCTCCATGAAGGCTTTTACCTTCATGCCGTAAATTTCATCTCTATCCTCGCAACAGTCAATTTCACGAATAATCAATTCCTGTGAAACGTCAACCATTCGACGGGTAAGGTATCCGGAGTCAGCTGTACGAAGAGCAGTATCGGACAGACCCTTACGTGCACCGTGGGCAGACATGAAATATTCCAAAACGTCCAGACCTTCACGGAAATTGGATTTAATGGGTAATTCAATAGTTCTACCGGTAGTATCCGCCATCAGACCACGCATACCTGCCAGCTGTTTAATCTGCTGGTTGGAACCACGGGCTCCTGAGTCAGCCATCATATAGATATTATTATATTTATCCAGACCTGCCAAAAGCACATCTGTCAATTTCTTATCGGTATCGTTCCAGGTTTCCACTACGGCTCGGTAACGTTCTTCCTCAGTAATCAGACCACGTCTGAAATTCTGGAAAATGCGGTCTACAGTTGCCTGTGCCTCTTCCAGCATCTCCTGCTTCTTTTCCGGCACGGTCATATCAGAAATGGACACAGTCATGGCAGCTTTAGTTGAGTATTTATAGCCCGTGTCCTTAATGTCATCCAATACCTCCGCGGTTTTGGAAGCACCGTGGGTATTGATTACTCTTTCCAGAATCTGCTTCAAGCCCTTTTTGCCTACATGGAAGTCTACTTCCAGCTTCAGCTCGTTACCGGGAATGGTTCTGTCAATAAAGCCCAGATCCTGGGGAAGGATTTCATTAAAAATAAATCTTCCCAGGGTTGATTCAACGATATCCGAAATCACCGTACCGTCAGCCAGTGTTTTGGAAACTCGAACCTTAATTCTGGAATGAAGGGTAATTACCTTATTTTCATAGGCCAAAATCGCCTCATTTACGCTCTTGAAGGACTTTCCTTCTCCCGCCACACCGGTTCTTTCCTGGGTCAGATAATAGATACCCAAAACCATATCCTGAGAAGGTACTGCCACCGGCCCTCCGTCGGAAGGCTTCAGCAGATTGTTGGGAGACAGCAAAAGGAAACGGCATTCTGCCTGTGCCTCTGCAGTCAGAGGAAGATGCACCGCCATCTGGTCACCGTCAAAGTCCGCATTAAACGCCGTACATACCAGAGGATGCAGCTTAATCGCCTTTCCCTCTACCAGGATGGGTTCAAAAGCCTGAATACCCAGTCTATGCAGAGTAGGAGCCCGGTTCAGCATAACCGGATGCTCACGAATAACCTCTTCCAGAACATCCCATACACTGGTATCCAGTCTTTCCACCAGCTTTTTGGCATTTTTGATATTCTGGGAAATCCCTCTGGAAACCAATTCCTTCATCACGAAGGGTTTGAACAGTTCAATGGCCATTTCCTTGGGCAGTCCACACTGATAAATCTTTAATTCCGGCCCCACTACAATAACGGAACGTCCGGAGTAGTCTACACGCTTTCCTAACAGATTCTGACGGAACCGTCCGCCCTTACCCTTTAACATGTCGGAAAGGGATTTTAACGCACGATTGCCCGGCCCTGTTACGGGACGGCCGCGTCTTCCGTTATCAATTAACGCATCCACAGCCTCCTGCAGCATTCTCTTTTCATTTCTAACGATGATATCAGGGGCACCCAGCTCCAGCAGTCTCTTTAAGCGGTTGTTGCGGTTGATAATCCTTCTGTATAAATCGTTCAGGTCAGAGGTGGCAAAACGTCCGCCATCCAGCTGAACCATAGGACGAAGATCCGGAGGAATAACCGGAACCACATCCATAATCATCCATTCCGGCTTATTGCCTGAGCCTCTGAAGGCTTCAACCACTTCCAGCCGTTTAATAATCTTTGCTCTTTTCTGACCGGTGGATTCCTTTAATCCGGCCTTCAGCTCTGCCGCCTCTGCTTCCAGATCTATTGCTTCCAGCAGCTCCTTAATAGATTCTGCCCCCATGCCTACACGAAACCTATTGCCCCAGGTCTCTCTGGCATCAGTATATTCCTTTTCCGACAGAATCTGCTTATATTCCAGGTCTGTTTCACCCTTATCCAATACAATATAAGAAGCAAAATAAAGAACCTTTTCCAGCACCCTGGGCGATAAATCCAGAATCAGACCCATACGGCTGGGAATCCCCTTGAAATACCAGATATGGGAAACAGGAGCCGCCAGCTCAATATGGCCCATACGCTCCCTACGTACATTTGCCTTAGTAACCTCTACGCCGCAGCGGTCGCAGACAACACCTTTATATCTGATTTTCTTATATTTACCACAGTGACATTCCCAGTCCTTACTGGGGCCAAAAATTCGTTCACAGAACAGGCCGTCTTTTTCCGGCTTCAGGGTACGGTAGTTAATTGTCTCAGGTTTGGTCACTTCTCCGCGAGACCATTCTCTTACCTTCTGGGGTGATGCCAATCCGATTTTGATTGCATCAAATGTCATTGGTTGATACACTTCCTGTTTTGTTTCTGACACTTTAGCCTCTCCTTCCAAATTTTATCAGATGTCAAGCTCAATCCTTTCTTCTGGAAAAGCTGTTTTACAGCTTAATCCATCAGAGAATCCTCGAACATTACTTCATCTTCCTCAAAAGAAACATCTTCATAATCATCTGCTTCTTCCGCACTGACCAGCTCTCCGTTGTTTTCATCAAATTCCTGTGTCTGATAGCCATGCTGGCTAAAGGATTCATTGTCATAGTTATAATTCTTGGAGTCACCCTCTAATTCATAACGGAATTCAGATTCACCATAATCAACGTTTTCCATAATCTCTACTTCTGTCTGATCCTCACGAAGTACCTTTACATCCAGTCCCAGAGATTGCAATTCCTTTAACAATACCTTGAAGGATTCCGGAATACCGGGTTCCGGAATATTATCCCCTTTGATAATTGCTTCATAGGTCTTTACACGTCCTACAACATCATCAGATTTTACGGTTAAAATTTCCTGAAGAGTATAAGATGCACCGTAAGCCTCCAGTGCCCAAACCTCCATCTCACCAAAACGCTGTCCGCCGAACTGTGCCTTACCGCCCAGAGGCTGCTGGGTTACCAGCGAATAAGGACCGGTAGAACGTGCATGGATCTTATCGTCAACCAAATGATGCAGCTTCAGATAGTGCATGTGGCCGATAGTTACCGGACTGTCAAAATACTCACCGGTACGTCCGTCACGAAGTCTTACCTTACCGTCTCTGCTGATAGGAACCCCCTTCCAAAGGGCCCTGTGTTCCCGATTGTCATACAGATACTGCATGACCTCTGGCAGCAGCTGCTCTTTATATTTAGCCTCAAACTCTTCCCATTCCGTATTCACATAGTCATTGGCCAAATCCAGAGTATCCATAATATCCTTTTCGTTTGCACCGTCAAATACAGGGGTAGCCACATTAAAGCCCAGCGCCTTGGCAGCCAGGGATAGGTGAATTTCCAATACCTGTCCGATGTTCATACGGGAAGGCACACCCAAAGGATTCAGTACGATATCCAGAGGACGTCCGTTGGGAAGGTAAGGCATATCTTCCACAGGAAGAACACGGGAAACTACACCCTTATTACCATGACGGCCGGCCATCTTATCTCCTACGGAGATTTTTCTCTTTTGCGCAATATAAATACAAACTGCCTGATTTACACCGGGAGACAGCTCATCACCGTTCTCACGGGAAAATACCTTAGCATCTACAATAATTCCATATTCACCATGAGGAACCTTAAGAGAGGTATCCCTGACTTCTCTTGCCTTCTCACCAAAGATTGCTCTTAAAAGTCTCTCCTCCGCTGTCAGCTCCGTTTCTCCCTTAGGGGTTACCTTCCCCACCAGAATATCACCGGCACGAACCTCAGCACCGATACGGATAATTCCCCGCTCATCCAAATCCTTCAGTGCATCATCACCTACACCGGGAACATCACGGGTGATTTCCTCCGGACCCAGCTTAGTATCACGGGCCTCTGCTTCATACTCTTCAATATGAACGGAGGTATAAACATCATCCTGAACCAGACGCTCACTTAATAGAACTGCATCCTCATAGTTGTAGCCTTCCCAAGTCATAAAACCGATCAGAGGGTTTTTTCCCAGAGCCAGTTCACCCTCGGAGGTAGAAGGACCGTCTGCAATCACCTGTCCCTCCTCTACACGATTCCCCTTAAAAACAATAGGCTTTTGATTATAACAGTTGGACTGGTTGCTTCTGGCAAATTTAGTCATGTGAAATTCCAGCTTTTCTCCATCATCCGCAGTCATCTTAATCAGATTGGAGGATACATAATCAATTGTACCTGACTTGGGTGCCACCAGACAAACTCCGGAGTCTACCGCAGCCTTTACTTCCATACCGGTACCTACTACCGGTGCCTCGGTTTTCAACAGCGGTACTGCCTGACGCTGCATGTTGGAGCCCATTAATGCACGATTGGCATCATCATTTTCCAGGAATGGAATCAAAGCGGTTGCTACAGAAAATACCATCTTAGGGGATACATCCATGTAATCAAACATGGCCTTGGGATATTCCTGGGTTTCCTCCAGATAACGTCCGGATACAGATTTACGAACGAAATAGCCCTTCTCATCCAAAAGCTCATTTGCCTGTGCTACATGGTAATTATCTTCCTCATCCGCAGTCATATAAACAACCTCATCCGTAACACGGGGATTGGCCGGATCAGTTTTATCAATCTTACGGTAAGGTGCTTCAATAAATCCGTATTCATTAATTCTTGCATAAGAGGCAAGGGAGTTAATCAAACCGATATTAGGACCTTCCGGGGTTTCAATAGGACACATTCTTCCATAATGGGAATAATGTACGTCTCGAACCTCAAATCCGGCTCTGTCTCGGGACAGACCGCCGGGACCCAAAGCAGATAAACGTCTCTTATGGGTCAGCTCACCCAAAGGATTGTTCTGATCCATGAACTGGGACAGCTGGGAGGAACCGAAAAATTCCTTCACCGCAGCCTGTACCGGCTTAATATTGATCAAAGCCTGGGGTGAAACATCCTCCGCATCATGGGTGGTCATACGCTCACGAACTACCCTCTCCAATCGGGAGAGACCGATACGATACTGATTCTGTAAAAGCTCACCTACTGCACGAATACGACGATTTCCCAAATGGTCAATATCATCATCATGGCCGATACCATATTCCAAATGGATATTATAATTAATGGAAGCTAAAATATCTTCCTTAGTGATATGCTTGGGAATAAGCTCGGAAACATTACGCTTAATTGCCTCAGCCAACTCCTCAGGATTCTCGCCATATTCATCAATAATCTGGGATAGGATAGGATAATAAACCAATTCGGTGATTCCCAGCTCTCTGGGCTCACATTCAATAAAATTGGTAATATCCACCATCATATTGGATAAAATTTTAACATTCTTTTCTTCTGTCTGCACATACACATAAGGAACAGCCGCATTTTGAATAGTGTCTGCCAGTTGGACAGTCACCTTCTCTCCGGCCTGTGCCAGAACCTCTCCTGTGAGTGTATCCACTACATCCTCTGCCAGAACATGGTTACGGATTCGATTGCGCAGAGCCAGCTTCTTATTGAATTTGTAGCGCCCTACCTTAGCCAAATCATATCTTCTGGGGTCAAAGAACATGGCAGTAATCAGACTTTCTGCACTTTCCACACTTAAAGGCTCACCGGGACGAATCTTTTTATACAGCTCTAAAAGACCTTCCTGATAATTGGTAGAAACGTCTTTCAAAAAGCTCTTTTCAATTTTGGGTTCATCACCAAAAAGTTCACGAATTTCTTCATTGGTTCCTACTCCCAGAGCACGAATCAATACCGTAACGGGAACCTTTCTGGTTCTGTCTACACGAACGTAAAAAACATCATTGGAATCGGTTTCATATTCCAACCACGCACCACGATTGGGAATCACAGTAGAGGAATACAGGGTTTTACCGATTTTATCATGTCCGATAGCATAATAAATACCGGGGGAACGCACCAACTGACTTACAATAACACGCTCAGCACCATTAATCACGAAGGTACCGGTGGCAGTCATCAAAGGAAGATCACCCATGAAAATCTCATGCTCACTGATTTCTTCCTTTTCCTTATTGTAAAGACGTACGCGTACCTTCAGCGGTGCTGCGTAGGTAGCATCTCTCTCTTTACACTTTTCAATCGAATACTTGACATCGTTTTCACACAACTCAAAGTCCACAAATTCCAGACTAAGATGTCCGCTGTAATCTGTAATGGGAGAGATATCGTCGAAGACTTCCTTTAAGCCTTCCTTCAAAAACCACTGATAGGAATTCTTTTGAACCTCTATCAGATTGGGCATCTCCAAAACTTCTTTTTGCCGTGAATAACTCATACGCATCTTTTTGCTGTTCGCAGAAGGCCGTATTCTGTTTTTTTCCATTGACATTCACCCCGTCCTTTATGATTTATTGAGGATTTCCCATGCATATCAGGCTTTATCTGAGCCTAATATGCACACCTTACCACAATAGTGCATTGTCCATTATATTCCAAAGCATTTATGCTTGTCAAGCAATAAATAAAGAAAAGAGCCGAGGTTCCTGGATTAATCCTTGGTACCTCGACTCTGTGTGTTTTATTTTTCTCTCAATGTTTTTCTTATTTAAGAGTAACTTTAGCGCCTTCAGCCTCTAACTTGGTCTTGATGTCTTCAGCTTCTTCCTTGGATGCGCCTTCCTTGATCATCTTAGGTGCGGAATCAACCAGATCCTTTGCTTCCTTCAAGCCAAGACCGGTAGCTTCACGAACAACCTTGATAACCTTAACCTTGTTCGGTCCAACCTCGGTTAATTCTACATTAAATTCAGTCTTCTCTTCAGCTGCTTCACCGCCTGCTGCACCGGCTGCTGCCACAACAACACCGGCTGCTGCAGATACACCAAACTCTTCTTCGCAAGCTTTTACTAAATCGTTTAATTCTAATACGGTTAACTCTTTGATTGCATCAATTAATTCCTGAGTAGATAATTTTGCCATTTTCATTTACCTCCATTTTTATCTGTTTATCCTACTGATTATTCTGCCGCAGGTGCTTCCGCTTCAACTGCAGAAGCTTCTTCGGCTACAGGTGCTGCCTCTTCGGCTGCAGGTACTTCTTCCTCTTTCTTCGCGGGAGCTTCACATGCTCCGGCACCACCTTTTTCTGCTAACTGATTCATAACACGGGCAAAGTTAGCGATAGGAGACTGAATGCTTCCAAGCAGCTTGGAAAGCAGTTCTTCTCTGGAAGGAATCTGTGCGATAGACTGCATACCCTGTGCATCATACATTACACCTTCCACAACACCGGCCTTGATTTCCAATGCATCAGCTGTCTTAGCAAACTTAGCAAGGATTCTTGCAGGTGCAGTTGCATCAGTTGCAGAGTAAGCCATTGCACTGGGACCTTCAAGGAAGGGAGCCAGGCTTTCGTAATCAGTGCCCTTGAACGCGAAGTTCATCATTGTGTTCTTGTAAACCTTGTAGCCTACACCGGCTTCACGAAGCTCTTTACGAAGATTGGTATCCTGCTCTACAGTCAATCCACGGTAATCCACCAAAACTACGGACTGTGCATCCTTAATCGCTTCGGAAATCTCAGCTACGATAGGCTGTTTCAATTCCACTTTTGCCATATTCGTTTACCTCCTTATAGTATAGATCGCCGATAGGAGTATATTAAAGAAAGCCTTCCTGAAGACAGGAAGGCATAAAGTCTTAAACTTTCTATCCCCTCGGTAGGCGGCACTTGCACTTACAGGAGAAATAACTTCGTCATTTCTCATACCTACTGTCTTCGGCATGGTCTTTACGACCTTGATTAGACTACCACAAGACACCACAGGTGTCAAGTGGTAATCTGTTTTTCTTCTAATTTTCTTTCCACTGGGCATACAGGGTCACTTTCCTTCCGTATACCTCTATTGTATTTTTCAGGTAAAAGGCCTCCTTGTCACTATAGGTTTCGCCCATTCCGTCCTGACGGGTATTCCATCCTGCAAATACATAACCTTTTCTCTTATAAGTGTTTGCAGCCAGCTTACTTCCTACCGTTATCACGGAGGTATTCATTTTTCCCGTTGCTTCCTGAGCATTTTTTTCATAGGTAACCGTATAATTCATCGTTTTGGTACTGATTTTGAAATTTATGGTTCTTTGGCCACCATAATTTCCAATTCCCCGTATGGCGATTTTACCGGTTCCTTTTGCAATATTATCACTAAATCCTACAATCTGATAATCCGTTTTGGCAAGGACGGTTTTCCCTATTTTTACCGTAAGATCGTTTTTGTCCGGTTCTACAGGTTTTCCTGAATACTCCTGTTCTGCTACGATTACTGATGCCTTATCCAGATTTCCAGATACATATCTGAAGATCACTGATTTTGAGCCGGTATAGTTCTTTATTCCCTGGACTGTGGCTATAATCTCCGTACCTACCGGGATAATATCCTGATTGTCTACTTTTTCTCCCGGTAAACGAATCACATCCTTCTTTTCCTTATTTACTACTCTTGTGACTCTTACATCTTTCGCATAGGTGTAGGTGACTGCCTTATCATAGTCCGTACCGGCTGTCAGTTTTTTACCATTAGTATCATACAAAGCAATAGCAGGCTTGCATATATTTCCTTTATTCTGGTACACTACATCTCCTGCTGTTATTTCTATATCCGCCAAATCGCCTTCCACAATGGTGAAGGTTTTGCTTACCTTGCCTTTATATCCACCTTTTCCGGTAATAATGACTGTAGGTGCTTTCACCGAAGCCTTATCTGCCGGAGTTTTATGATTAGAATAGCTTAAGGTATAATCCTTTCCTTCCTCCAGGACAACGTCTCCCTCTTCACCCGTATAGGTTACACTTGGCTTTGGCTGAACACCGGATTTAGTATACTTTTGCTCCGGAATTTCCAAAACACTTATTTTATCCCCTTTCAGATTATAGGCAGTAATCTTGTAATTCTTTTTTATTTTGCCGGTATACCCGCCTTTTCCGGTGAAAATTACAAAAGCCGTTCCTGCTTTATTGTGATTTTCGTAGGTCACCTCATAATCCGTGCCCTCATTAAGAGGAAGGGTATCTCCCTCTTCTGTAGTATAGCTTAATGCATAGGCATCCTGTATCACCGGCTTACCGGCGTATTCCTGTGTTCCTTTAAGGCCGCTGACGATAACCTTGCTCATAGAGATGCCGGTAATTTTATAGGTTTTCTTGATGCTTCCGGTATACCCGCCTTTTCCGGTATAAATCACTGTAGCCGTACCGACCTCTGTATTCTTTTGATACCTCACAGTATAGTCTGTATTTTCCTTCAGTATATCTGCACCATTCTCTGTCTTACTACCTGTAGGATAGGTTATTTCCACCCTTTGTTCTACCGAATTTCCCGTCCAGGGCAGGGCAGACATAAAACCGCTTATTTTTGCTTTGCTCAAGGGTCTTCCCGTAATCTTAAAGGTAGTTGTTCTGGTTCCCGCATACTCCCCTATACCTGTAATGGTAACACCAGCCGTTCCTACTTCGGCATTATTCTCGTAGGATACCTCAAAATCCAGCCCTTCCTCCAACTGATATTTCCCGTTTTTCAGCACGATTTCCGGCTGAAGCTCATTCCCATCGTCATAGAGTTGATTGGGAATTTTCCCTAAGCTCAGTTTTCCAATTACATATTTCGCTGTGATGGTCTGCGTAAATTTTAAGGTTCCCGTATAATTCCCTTTTCCTGTAAGGATTACCTCATAGTCTCCCACTGCTTTAAAGGCTTCGCTATCATAATCCTCCGCCTTGGCATCTGTACCGGGATAGGAATAGGTAAAATCTGTTCCCTTTTTCAGATTAATCCTTGTTCCGTTCAGGTCATAGGATATAGTGGTTGTTGATTTTTGTACCTTCCCATTATAAGGAAGAGTCACATTCGCAGCCTCCGCCTGACTGAGATCTAAGGGTCTGATGGTAAACGTCCTGGTAATGGTTCCTGTATAGTTTCCCTTCCCGGAGATAGTTACCGTAGCAGTTCCCGCTTTTATGTTATTCGTATATTTTATCGTATAATCTACCGATGGTATTAACTGTGTTTTATGATTGTATACATGTAACTTAGAATGAACAATGCTTTCTCCGGTATAATCACAGTCTTTCACTCCTGCCACCCAAAGTCCGTCAGGTATATCCTCTGCTGTATCAAGTCCCAGCTCATTTCTATCTTCTACGGTAACCTCTCCCCATTCCTGTGGTTGTTCTTTTACCGTATAAGCCAATTCCGCCACTTCGCTGCTTTTATAATTTTCCTTTACGGCTACGGCATAAATCCTTATCTCTTTGGTAACCGTAATTGCCTCTTCGTATAATATTCCTCCATTCTCCGGAGATACTGCCATTCCAATGGATGAATCCGTAGTGTAATAAATCTGTGCCCCATTGGTCTTCGTGCTCAAATAAATTTTGGTTCCCGCTTCAACCTCAGTATCTGCCGAGGGGCTTGCAGTAGGCTTCTCCACTGTATATTTATACTCCCAATGGGCATATAGGGTTTGATTCGCAAGAATCTCCACTCTGGTCTCCGACAGTATCCGGTTATTGCCTTCAGGCTCTGTATACCAACCTGTAAAACTATATCCTTCCCTTGCCGGTGCCGGCAATTCTCCATAAACCCCATCGTAGGTCACGGTTTTTTCCGTAATCTCTACAAGACCTCCATTAGGATCGAAGCTGACCGTATATTCATTAGCAATCCATTGTGCATAAAGTGTTATATCTTGGGTAACTCTATCCTGACTAAAATCCCACTCGGTTGTTTCGTCCTGCTGTTCATTTGAGGTATACCATTTCCCCAAAGTATATCCCGGCCTTCCACTGAGCCAAGGAGGAGTGATTCGGCTGTTTTTTGGATAATTTATCGGTTGTATTTCCTCATCTGTATTGGTAACAAACCGAACTTCAACCTCCTGATTTCCCATCGGAATAAATTCATTGCCGTTACTGTCTGCATAAGCCTCTGCCGAGCTTCCGGGATAACCCTTAATTGCCGTTGTCTGATCAATCGCATTTTCCCCAATGTCCGTGACTCCCTGAGGAATATATAACTGCGTAAGAGCAGTACAGCCCGCAAAGGCACTTGCACCAATCCTTGTTACCGTTTCCGGTATCACGATATCCCTCAATTTCGAACAGCCTTTAAACAGATATGTCGATATTTTATTCAGCTCAGCCATAATTTCGACTGTCTCCAATGCTGTACAGCCGGAAAAGGCGTATGCTTCAATGGTGTTAACCTTCTGGGGAATAATTATTTCCTTAAGCTTGCTGCAATATCCAAAGCTCTGCGTCCCGATTTTTTCCAGATTTTCCGGTAAAGTAATACTCTGTAAAGCAGAGCAGTTGAAAAACATCTGACTGCTGATTGTTTTTAAATCAGCTGACAGATTAACTGTATGCAATTTAACGCAATTATAAAAAATTCTATCCTGAACAACTTGAATATCACCTGCAATTGTCAGTCTTTCCAGATTTCCGCATTCTGCAAAGACCCCTCTACCCAGACCGGTAATCTTCGCCGGTATCTCTATTGCAGTCAATCCAGTACCGTAAAAAGCATAGCTTCCTATGGCTTCTATACCCTCTGGTATATTAAAACACTCTAAATTAGAGAATCCAAAGAAAGCGTAGTTTCCTATGGATGTAATCGTACTATCCATTTGAATATCGATAATTTGATCCTTATAAGCATACCACGGCTGGGAAGCTTCGCTTGCAAAGTCCTGCATCTTACCGCTTCCTTTAATAACCAGCGTGCCCGATGAATCCAGCTGCCAGGTGATATTGTCACCGCAGCTTCCTGTATCAACCATGTAATAAATATGCTCTATTTCCTTTTGGATCACTTCACTGTCCAGATATTGATCGCATACTGCAAATGCTTTTATTGTCGCTGTTTCATTTAATTCAAAGACTCCTTTATAACGATAGCCCTTAGAGCTTCCTTCTGTCGGTATCTGTCCGTCCAATGTATAATAAATTGTTGCATTCTCCGGTACAGTTGTAATTTCAACCCTATAAGAAGTATCTGTTTTCTGCACGGTTATTACAGGTGTTTCTACTCTTTGTGTTATTGTTGGCAGTGCTCCCACCACAGAGTAACTTGATCTGCTGTCTAAGGTACAAGCGGGCAAATAGCCATTCCATACCTCTTCCTCATCATGGGAGCCCAGTGCATCTATAGCCTCATCACTTTTCAGATAACAATGGTAATAAATCGTTCCTCCGTTATCGTTCCAGGTACAGTCTATATTGTACCAATTATCGTTCACATTTACTTTATTCCAGGCATGTCCCGGACTGGTCACTCCAAAGGCATCCATACCCGCACCATTACATAGCCAGGTAAAAGCCTGGGTATATCCGGCACAAACCGTTTTGTCCATGCAGAAAACACTGTAGGCAGACTGAGTAAATTGATTTTGCTCTACATTCCCTATACCTTGATTCACCGCATCATAGTTGTAGGATACCTTGTTACATATTAAATCGTTAATTTTCCTAATCTTGGCTTCTTCTGTTGCTGCCGTATTTATTGTTGCAAGCCACATATCCAACTGACTTTTAATTTCGTTAGTGGCAGTCTTTCTTGCTCCTCCATCCACAAATGCATCATACACCTTATTGGCTATCATCACATATGAGTTTCCCACACTATATCTATACCCACTCATCAGGTAATAATACTGGGGATGAGAATATCTGAACATACCAACTAACGCGGTAAGCTCTTCCACGGTAATTTCCGTAGTATTTATTCTGATATAATCCGTAAAAGCATCGGTAAAATCTGCTTCATTTTCCAGATAGCCGGAATACAAAACCTCCATTGCACTCCACAGCTTTCTCTCATCGTCACCTAACTGATTATAAATATAATAACTGCTATACTCATCCCAGTACACACCATATGATACAGATTTTATAGAAATGGATGGCTCATCTTCTGTTAGAAGCTCCTCTGCTTCATAGATTTTACCCTCAATCTCATCTAAAGCTACCTCAACCGCTTCTATCTCCAGAACATCCGGGTACTCCTCAATATCGCCTGTCTCTTCTGAAAACTTCTTCTCTTCTTTTGTCTCTGCATATCCCGGCTCTGCTGTTTCCTGTTCCTCAGAAGTCTCTGTTTCCTCCTCTGCCTGGTTGCCGCTGACCGAAGCCAATTCGGTTTCGTCTGCTGCCTCCCGGCCTTCCAGTACATCCGTATATGCCGGTTCGGCAGCAAACGTATTTATACCAAGAGCGGAAACAAGCATAGCAAAAGCCATGATTAAGCCTATTGCCCGTTTTAACTCTTTCATTTCACAGCTCCCTGTTCAATTTGTCCAGTCCAATTGTCTAAAATAGATTTTTGTACAATCTTAAAGGTTACGGTTTTCGTTCCTCCCAGGTCACTTCCCTCCTTACCTTTAATTGTAACTTTAGCCGTTCCTTTATTGGTATGATTAATATAACTATCTTCTTGAATCTCAAAATCTTTGCCTAACTCCAGCTGGATGACGTCCTTTCCAATCTTGATGGTTGCCTTCTTAAACTGTTTATGATCAGTAATCTCAATGGCCTTTCCCGTATAGTACTGATCATTAATCTGAATGATGGCTCTGCTGATATCATATCCCGGCTTTAAGATACGATATGTCCCCTTTACAGTACCCTCATAATTTGCACCGGTCAGGTTGACTTCAATTTCTACCACAGAACCTGCCTGGACTTTTGTGGTAGGATTTTCCGTAAGATTTGTTCCTTCTACGGCTCCTTCTCCATCTCCGGAAACCGATTTTATCGTATATTTAGCATCCCTTGCCGTATAGTCCTTGCTGTCCAAAGCCTTCCCGTCTGAATCGTATACTTTGAAGCTCTGCTTCCATCCATTAGTCTTCAGATTTTCCGCTTTATCCTTTACCACAAGGTAAACGTCATTGCTGTCGTTCACATTCTTTTTTATAATGCTGAATCTGATTTCTGCCGTTCCGGAGAAATTTCCTTTTCCTTTTATGACTGCTGTAGGAGCCTTATTGATACTTACTGCGTTACAATCAACGACAGCCTTGTTATTTTTATAGCTTACCGTATAATCTATGCCATTTTTCAGCACATATCCCCCTAAAGTAGTGACTTTTACTTCCGGCTTCGCTCCTCCTTTTTGGTAAAGCACTTCATAAGGCTCATCCGTCGTTACGCTGTCTCCAACTAAAGCAATATCAAACGGCTGGTCTTCCCCTGTCTTAATCGGAGCTGCTGTGATTTTAAAGGTTACTTTCTTTGTACCGGTAAATCCTGCTTCTTCTCTGCCATCAAGAATAATGGCTGCCGTACCCTTAGCAATGTTCTTCTCATATTTTATTGTGTAATGAACCCCTTCCTCTAAATCCACAGGGGCTGTTTTTCGGTCAGCCTGATAAGAGAAGGTTACCGCTTCTCCTCCGTTATACCCTTCCATGGGCTCGGTGGGTTTAATCTCGTCTCCGGTATATATGTAGCTTTTTTCCAACCCTGATACAGAGGCCTTAGAAATATTTATTCCGGTGATTTTAAACGTGATACGCCTGGTTCCGATATAAGCCAGCTTATCTCCATCCTCATTCGTACCGGTTCCTTCTAAAATTATGGTGGCAGTTCCTACCGCTTTATTGTTTTCATAAGAAATATGATAATCCTTATCTTTTTCCAGAATATCCTTACCGTACTTTATCGTTAAATTCTGTTGCTGTAATCCGGTATCACTTTGGGCTTCCTCTGTCCATAAGAGGGTTTTTACCCCGCTTACGTTAACCTTACTCATGGGAATTTCCTGTAGTTCACTGCTCTTTTTCCCAATAGACAGATAAATTTTCTTCGTACCGGTGTAGTTTCCTTTTCCAACAATAGTCAATTCATAAGGAGCATCTTTTTGTGTGGCTTGTGTAAAAGCAGTTTCATTTGTTAGGTATTCATCTACATAAAAATCCTTATTATTCGACAGCTTTACACCGTTCCATATTACCACAGGGGTAGGTGTCTGCTTCTTTCCGGTATAGGTTACTGCCATATTATCTGCGACAGCCTCTCCTATATCTGCCTTCATAATCTTAAAATAAACAATCTGCTTTCCACTGTAATTTCCCTTCATCTGTATAATCAGCTGAGGGGCTTTTTGGGCATTAAACTCATCTGCGTTGTCCACACCAATCTCATAGGCATTGACATTATTCTTATAGGAGACAGAATAGTCCACCTTTTCGGTCAGTAGCTTATTCCCATCATAAACCTGGAATTTCTGAGTGATTTTATTTCCGGTATAGTCTACCTCCTCCTCTATTCCTGCTACCCAAATATCCTTCAGGTAGTCATAAATTACAGCACCCCCGGCAGTAAAGCTGCTAACAGCTAAAGAATAATTGTGGTTCAGCAGAGTCACCTGAACCTCAACATTTTTATTTTCTCCCAATTCGGCACTTTCAAATCGTGCAGAAACCTGATAATCCCTATCCTTTACCAAACTGATTTCTTTTCCGTCCGGTCCCTGAAAAATTACCGTCTCCACCGTTGCTGTATCGGTTCCATCCCATAATTTATTCTGTACCTTTACCTCATGAATACTGAGGGCAGTCTGCTTAATGATAAATTTATCCGTTGCAGTAGCTGCCTTATAATCTTGCGTCTCAGGAAAAGCTGCCTCTATTGTATATTCTCCGGCCTCTGACGGTACCTTTTTCGTGGGGCCGTATTGTTTTCCTGCTTTCGTTGTTCCGGTATAGGTATATGTTACGGAGCCCTCACTGTAGGTATTGGGTGTGATAACCGGACTTAAAGCCTTCTCTCCATAGGACCAGTCCTGCAAGCTGACACTAACCTGCGGTTCCCCTTTACTTACCGTAATCCTAGCTGTATGGGAAATGGCTTTAGCCGTTTTTACGTTAATCGCCATTTCATTGGTATTGGTTATTTCACAGTAATAATAATAAGTTCCGGCTTTGCCCGTAGACGGCTGATAATTGGCAGATGTTGCAGCTGGGATTAATTTCCCATTCTGATTGCTGTCACTTGTATTCTCATACCACTGATAGGACAGTGTTCCGCCATCAGAATTTGTCGCTGTCACACTAAGCTCTGCAGCCTGAGTATTCAATCCGTATTCCGCTGATTCCGGATGCTTGGTAATGGTCGGCACCTCTGCTTTGTCCGGTCTGGCGGGCTCTGTAATGATAGTGAAACTAACCTCTATCACCGAATTATCCACGGTGTAATTAGCCGGAACCTTTACGGTGAAAGAATGTGTTCCTACAGGTAAAGCGACGGGAAAGTCATCTATGGAAAAGTACATTGTTCCGTCAACGATTTCAACGATATAGTCATTCTGACCTATCCGAAGCGTGTATCGATAATATCCATCCTCGCCAACCGGTTCTCTGGTTATGGGGTTTGAATTATACTCGATATCCAACGGAAGCCATCCCAGATCAGAAATGGATACATCCTCTGCCCATTCAACCAGGAATCCATCATATACGGCTATTTGATCGGCATATATCGTTATGGATTCCTTCCCTCCTTCTATAGAGAGACTCTTAATCCTGTCAATCGTTGTCGCTGTACTCGCTGCAGGAACACTCCAATTCCCGTTCGTCCCATCATAAATAAAATCTGCCGTCTGAAAGTTTGGCGGAACCAAAGAAAAGGAGTTTGCCTGTGACCCGGCAGCTACTATGTATACCTGTTCTTCTTTCGGCAGTGCACCTCCCGATCCGCTGACACCCATAATTTCTATCTCTGTTGTATTGTCGACAGTACCGGTAATGGTAAGACACTGCCCCTGCCCCATTATCACTTTTCCTCCACCGGAAAAGCTGCCGATAGTAACATTTTTTTCCAACGAAGCAATATCCAGGCGTGTTCCCTCCGGAACAGCAATCGCTGCATCCAAATAAAAACTGCTGTCTCCATTATCACTGATATTGGTAAGAGTAATATTAGGGTTATGGGTTCCTGCAAGCAAATTAAGTCCACTCAGATTTTCTGCTTTAAGGGTGGACAAATAGCCGGTTGATGAGGAGACACTAACGATTGCTCCCTTATTTGTATTTGTACCGGTAGAACCATTTATTTCCTTAGCGTCACTCCCATTTCCCAGGGTAATATAAACCTCTCCTTCTACCGAACAGGATTCGCTGGAAAATATCTTATCATAATTCGTAGTAGAGAGTTCCTTATTTCCCGGATAAAAGCCTGTATACACAGCTCCGTGGCCATAAACTGCCGGTTTATTGCCTGAGCTTTGTTTAATGGTAAAATTTACAGGAAAGCTTGCACTTGCTCCTTGAATCTCCTGCAGTTTCCCATCCGGCCCTTCATCCAAAGGCGTAGCATTGTACACATTTCCCGCATAAATATTAACTCCCTGATCCTTGGAGTTGGAAAAGCTTACGCTTTCTAAAATAATATTACTTTCTGTTCCGGATACATTGGTAAAAAAAGAATTATTTTTAACCCCTCCTGCAGCAATGGTAAAGGGATCATAATAGTCCCAGCTTATGGTTAAATTAGCTAAGGTTAAATTGTGTCCATTGGCAAAAATACCCATATAGGCAGCATTGGTAAACTGCAGATTAGTTCCATTAAAGGCGGCATCCGCTTCCAAAATAATTCCGGCATTTGAAATACTTATACTTCCGCCGGAAAAGGTCACATCATTTTTCACCACCAAAGGTACATCTCCGTTAGGGAGATCCGTTACAATATTTCCTTCAATAGTATAATTTCCACCCGTATTTAACGCATCTACCAATTGTGTATAACTGCTGATTACTGTGGAACCGGTGGATTTGATTTCCGATTCCTCGGAAACAATCATGCTCTCTTCTCGTTCCATTGCATAAGAGATTGTACCTAAATTCGACATTAACAATGCCAGCACCAAACAAAATACCAAGCCCCTCTTTTTCATCCCAAAACTCCTTCCTTAAATTGGTCATCCTGTTGTCCGTTATCATTTTCTCTTAACGGCATTACTCATTAGAGTATAATTGTTCTCATTTTACTATTTTTTTCCACTTTTTTCAACAAAAATAAAAGGCATTGCTTTCGCAACGCCTTTATCACTCTATCCTCTTAGAACTTAGCCGTGGAAACCTTCACGCCGGGTCCCATAGTGGAAGCCAGAGTAATGCTTCTCAAATACTGCCCCTTTAATGCACTGGGCTTAGCCTTAACGATAGCTTCCATTAATGCAGTAAAGTTCTCCTGTAATTTAGCTTCATCAAAGGAAGCCTTACCGATAGGACAGTGAATAATGTTGTTCTTATCCAGTCTGTACTCAATCTTACCGGCTTTGATATCGTTGATTGCCTTAGTAACATCCATGGTTACAGTACCGGCCTTAGGGTTGGGCATTAATCCCTTAGGTCCCAAAACCTTACCCAGACGTCCAACAACGCCCATCATATCAGGGGTAGCTACTACTACATCAAAGTCTAACCAGCCTTCGTTCTGAATCTTGGGAATCAGCTCTTCGCCTCCTACATGATCAGCACCTGCTGCCTCTGCCTCATTAATCTTATCACCCTTGGCAAATACCAGAACACGAACAGTTTTACCGGTTCCGTTAGGTAATACTACAGCACCACGGATCTGCTGTTCAGCATGGCGTCCGTCACAGCCTGTTCTGATATGAACTTCTATAGTTTCATCAAATTTAGCAACTGCCGTCTTTTTTACCAGTGCAATGGCATCAGCAGTTTCATACTGGGTTGCGCGATCTACTAATTTAGCAGTTTCGCTGTATTTCTTTCCATGTTTCATATCGCTTACTCCTCCTAAATTAATTAATCTTCTACAGTAATACCCATACTACGTGCAGTTCCTGCAATCATGCTCATTGCTGCTTCCAGGCTTGCCGCGTTCAGGTCAGGCATCTTCATTTCTGCAATTTCCTGAATCTTAGCCTTGGAAATGCTTGCAACCTTCTGCTTGTTCGGTACACCTGAACCGGATTTGATGTTACATGCTTTTTTCAGTAATACTGCAGCTGGGGGAGTCTTAGTTACAAAACTAAAGCTTCTGTCTGCATAAACGGTAATAACAACAGGGATAATCAAATCACCCTTGTCTGCTGTTCTTGCGTTAAACTGTTTGGTAAATTCCACGATATTAACGCCGTGCTGACCAAGAGCAGGTCCAACCGGGGGAGCCGGTGTTGCTTTACCGGCAGGAATCTGTAACTTAATATATCCTTCTACTTTCTTTGCCATGTGGCACCTCCTAAAATTATATTGTGGTCTATGGGCTAGGTGACCCTTCCACCGTTAAACGGTATTATACCGCCTGACTTCAATTTCAAAAGCGCCTCGTCATTGATGCGCCTACCTATATTCTGCACGCTGTCCGTGCATCGTAAAATATTCAATTCATTTTACGCACATCTTCAAAACTGATCTCGACAGGAGTTTCTCTGCCGAACATCTCAACATTAATAGTGGCTGTCCCCCTACTATGATCAATTCGCTGAACAGCACCTACTGTATCCTTCCATGCACCGGCAATAACTACAATCATATCGCCTTCTGCAAAATCAATGGATACAATATCCTTTTTAATACCCAGAGGCTTCATTTCAGCTTCCGTAAGCGGCACCGGTTTACTTCCCGGCCCAACAAAGCCGGTCACACCTCTTGTGTTACGAACCACATACCAGGTTTCATCGTTCATCACCATATTAATGAGAACATAACCGGGGAACATCTTTTTCTGTACAGTCTTTTTGGTTCCCTTCTTTACCTCCACCACATCCTCCATGGGGACGCGAACCTCTAGAATCTCCTCCTGAAGTCCTCTGTTCTCAATTGTCTTTTCAATATTGGCCTTAACCTTGTTTTCATATCCGGAATAAGTGTGTACTACATACCAGTTTACTTCTGCCATACAATCACCTCACGCCTACATTGTCAACAGGTTTACACCATACTGAAGAACCGTGTCCAACAGCATAATAATAAAACCTAATACAATCGAAATGCAAATAACTGCTACGGACTGTTTGAAAATCTGCGTCTTGTCCGGCCATGAAATTTTCTTAAATTCAGCCTTTACACCCTTCCAGAAGCTGATCTTAGGTGTATTTTCTGTATTCTTGGAATCTCCCATTCTTAACTCCTTTCATCGACACCCGACAGTGCCGGAGTCAACAACAATTATTTGGTTTCTTTGTGTACGGTGTGAGTCTTACAAAATCTGCAGTATTTCTTGGTTTCCATTCTGTCCGGATGTACCTTCTTATCCTTGGTAGTATTGTAGTTACGCTGCTTACATTCGGTACATGCCAGAGTAATTCTTGTCCGCATCCTGTCACCTCCTTATTTTCTTGTGAATGAGAATTTAGAGCATAAAAAAAAGACCTCATTCCAATCTCGCTGATTAAATGTAGCATAGAAAAGAATCCTTGTCAATGATTTTATCCGTATTTTCGGGTAAAATCATTGACTACAGCCTTTTTCCGTCCTCCACTATCCTTTCACTTCTCCATCATACAAAAGCATGGATACCGCTGTTACTTCTTTCAGTTCGGAAATATCATTCACTAACTGGGATTCATTTTTTGTTCTTACCTCAAGAATTAAATCCATTCCTGTTTTCGTTATGTTCTTAGATTTTATTTTATAAGCACATTTCCGATTCTTAATCAGCTTCAGCACCGATTCTTCCGCCTCTTTAGACTGTGCGTTAATAATCAGTACATAGGGGTTTAATCTAAGAGGCAGCATATCCAGAAACAAAATCCCTACCGTTACCAGAACTGCCAGGATGACTGCTATTTTATAAAGCCCCGCACCACAGATAATCCCTGTACCGATTGACCAGAATAAAAACAACAGATCCAGCGGATCTTTAATAGCCGTTCTAAACCGCACAATGGACAATGCTCCCACCATACCCAAAGAAATTACGATGCTGGACTGCATGGCCAGTATAATGCCTGCAGTCACAACCGAAATAATCGCCATGGAAATATTGAAGTTTTTGAAATAAAAATCACTCTTTGTAACCATCTTATAGACAAAGAAAATATACACCGCAATGATAAATGTAATAATCATGGTAGTCATAATCTGTGCTGTGGATAAATCAGCATAACTGAATCCTTCTAAAACAGATTTTTTGATCACATCCGTAAAATTCATCTCTTTATCCTCCCGTTTCCTTAATTCCAATAGTTTCTGGCATAGCGATACTTGGAAAATGCACTACGCTGTAATGTTCCGATTTCCAATACCTGCCCGATGTGCTGCGGCAAATACTCATCATATTTTACCTCCAGAACATGCTGTCCCTTCGGCAGCAAGGGAATCAAAGGCAGCTCCTCTTCCAGAAAAGCTCCCGTAATATTACAACCACTGATATTTCGATCAAAGGTAATTCTTACATTTCCCCTTGGTTCCACAAAAGCTGTTCGTTCATATTCCACAATACATTTGGGACGCATGCCGTTTCCGCAGAACTGATAGTACATTTCCTTTTCCAGCTCAGTACTGTTTTCCTTGAGCAAGGGCCTTTTTCCCTGAGCATATAATAAACACGCTTCTTTGGTAAGGGTGGCTACAATTTTTCTCGTCATCCCACGGTACTTTATTTTCTTTTCCAGATTAATTATCTCACTACTTTTATTATAGATACGGATACGGTATTTTTTACGATTATCTATTCCATCCTTGTTTTCCTGCAGACAGGAATCATAAAAATCATCAAAATATAAACTCCTGATATTATACATTCCATCTTCCTGATGAGCATCCTGCTGCATCAGGGGAAGCAGGCGTGCCTTCAGCACGGCTATCTGTCCTTCAGAAACCTGAAACTTTAATTCATGTCTGTAAATCATTATTTCCTCTGCTTAGCTCACGGGTATTTGAGAGTTATCTGTTCTTCGTCCGATGTGTCCGTATGGCTTACCATACAACACATAATGCTCTAACAAAACGTCTCTGTCATAAGAATAAAGCTCTGACAGAATATCATAATAGGTCTCCCAATAAAATCTTGCCTCAAATTCATCACTATAGTCTATACCATCGTAAAGTGCTGCCGTAATATTCCCCATATACAGCTTCTGAAAATATTCATCCAAAAAATCAATTCTCTTTTCCACATATTCATAGATATAATTATCCTGCCAATATTCCGTGCCGTTGGGCCAACGCTCATAATTACGGTTATATGCACCGCTTGCGTAAAGATACTCAAACTGCGTATCCAGGATATCTACTATACTTTCCCTGTTAATCACTCCATTTTCCCTTAAATCGACCCAATATTCATATAGCATCTGTGATACCTTTTCTTCATCCAGAAAATACAGGGTACTGATATCTGTAGCCCAGGTGCTTACATTCAGATAATATTCGGGATCATAAAGCGTATTATTAGACTCCGCCAGGCCTACCCAGGGATTCCCCCAGGTAGCATTTAAATCCCAGGGGTTTTTGATAAACTGATAGGTTCCATCCTTCTGATATTCCGCTGTAAAAAAGACATTTTTTCTTTGGTTATCACTACCGCCTATCAGCAGACAAAACAGATTATAGTCAATTGCGTTCTCCAGATTAATTAAACCGACCGCCTCATCATAAGATTCTGCTTTTCCCTTCAAAAATCTGTCAACCCAGTCTTTCAGAGGCTGCCAATCTTCTTCCACATACGTTTGGGGATATTTCAGAATGAAAATAGGCCTCATATCATCAGTTATTTCATTTGTATAGTTATGTTCTTCAGGTATTCTTGTAGCTCTGCATTTATATAAAATGTCCTCATTTTTAAGTGACAGCTCTTTTTCATCTACCCTTTCGCTCAGTAAATAAACGCCCTGATATCGACCATTGATAAACAGCTCAATATATTCTTCTCTGAAACCGCTGTCACCGTTCACGGTGTTATAGTCTGTGATTTTCTTCCAGACTTCCATAGAAAGCTTATTATGAATTAGCCCCGCATCGTCATATAGAGCATTCAAAATCCAATCGTCGTCCTTTCGCATCCCCAAATAGGATTTTGAACCATCCAATAGCTCAACTTTATATCCCTTTTTGGGAAATTCTCTGGATGTTCCCCCGCGTATATTATATGAGCATTCCGAAAGCTGATAGTCATTGGTAGTTCGGTAAGGGTCGTAGACCTCTACCTTTCCATTCCAAGCTTCTTGGGACAACCCCTCCTGCTGCTCCAACACCATAATAGGCATCCCGGAAAAAATCACATTAAAGGAGTAATATCCTTCATCTTCGACCAAATACAACTCAAATATATGGCCTTCTGCAATCGCTTCCACCTTATTTTCCCAAGCCTCATCCTCTTTAAAGGCCAGTCTTCCCGTTGTTGTGCTTAATTTACCTTCCCATACTCCATTAGTTAAATTCTGAGTAATGTAAATGATATTCGTTTCTTTATCATATACCACAGGATGCCCGTTATACGACAGGGCCTTTACTTTCTCATTCAGCAGCTCTTCCGTAGATGCCTTATCCGATTTATCCATACTATCCACCAACTCTATCCACATGACCCTGTTTCCCACAAAAGCCATGATGTCAGAGAAATTTAAAAAGACCACCAAAAAGGCGAGTAAAAAAATAATCAAAATGATTTTTCTTCTTCGGTTCATTCGTTTCCTCAATCTTTCTCATTCAGCCTATTCTTCTGCCAGGATATATTCATTCCACTCTTCCCTAGTCATCACCGTAATGCTGTCCAGGCCATAGGCAATGCAGTACACCGAGTTAATCCAATAATCCTCCTCGGTAGACAAGTCATTGTCATATAAATAGCTGTAGGGGCTTTCAAAGGCAGGGCGAAGCATGGGAAGAACCGGATTACGATTTCCTTTTTCCACTTCCTCAATAATATAAGCTTCCCGTTCATTTACCTCCCTCAATATACGGGCAAGATTTGCTCCTTCCTCAATATAAACAAAGACAAACGCTAAGGCTCCCCCTAACATTCCTCCCACCTTCAATACATACCAGGGCCGGTCTGCCTCGGTCAGTTTCCAGACCATTATCAGCGCCCCAATCATCATATAAATATTAGCTCCGTAATACGCCCTGGCCATTGGTTCCGGTGTGGCAATAAGCACTGCCGCCGTAGCCAGGGAGGCAAAGGCAAAAATGACAGCTTCCCTAAATTCAATCAGCCGTTTTTTTTCATAATAAAAATAAACACCCAGCAAGCAGATGATTACCATATAAATCAGAAGGTGGGTATCAATTGCCTTAAAAATCTTCAGTCCCCGGCTGATCAGTGCCGCTAAGCCGGTATAGGTCTCCTCCTCCTTCAGCAATTCACTTCTTACGGCATTTCCCGGTGCCAGAACCAGAAATGCAAGCCCTGCCATAGAAGCAGCCATCCCGGCCACCATCCACTTTTCAATCCTCCGATTTTCCAAAACATAAATTGCTGTAAACAGGCCTACAATCAAAATGGCACCACCAGAGGTATTTTCATTTCCCCAGCCTGCCAGAAAAGCAATCAGGCACAGGGCCGCAGCCATTCCTGCAGAAATTTTTCGTTGCTCCCTCTGCATTCTCAGCATATGACGAAAAAGAGTAATGAAGCTTAAAATAATCATCACTCCCCACAGATAGTTGCAGGCCCCACTCATCCAAAGCACTGTCTGATCAAAATCCACACTGAAATTCCACAACAGCAGCTGAATCATCAGCCATAAAAATGAATCATATCGTTTTCTGCCACCTATGTTCCAGTAAATCAGAAGAGAGGTATAAATAAAGCAGAGACTGTTGCAGATATTGAATACCCACTTAGGAAGCATACAGAAAACATCCATAATACTCTGTAGGACTATCCTGCCGTTCCAGGTCATATACTTATGATATTCATTCTGAATCAGATCACCTAAGGTAGCATAAGCATTTTGGTCAAACAAAAGATCATCCGACATCAATGGAGTCAGCGAATTATAAATAAATATCATGACAAAACTCAACGTTACCAGAATCCAAAATACCATTCTGTCCCGTTTCCGATTCCCCGCTTCTATCCGCATGCCTGTCCCCTTCTTACTCTCACATAATTCTCAATTATTCATAAAACTCTTTTGAACATACCATAATCAGGACAAAAAAACCACCTTCTTTACAGAAAATTAATAATATACTATACTGAAAATAATTTGAACTATTGGGAAAGGTATCTATATATAATGAAGATAAACTATCAAAATATACTATCTTGGATATTATTTTTATTCTTGTCCACAATTATGATTATTGCCCTATTTGGGCTGCTGGGAGTTTATGAAGTATGTCCTACAGATGAAGCAACCCACGGAGTCAATGCATATGAGATGATTCAAAACGGGAATCTGTGGATTAACACTCTGCGCTATCAGGTGGATTATTATAATACTAAACCGCCCCTTATGCTTTGGCTGATTATTCTGGGATACAGGCTTTTCGGATATACGCCTCTGGGGATGAGGTTTTTTTCCGCTGTGGCAGGATTATTAATATATCTTCTTACCTTTTTCTTTGTCTACAAAATTCGTGGAAAACTGCAGGCGATTATCTTTTCTGCATTTTTACCGGCATGCACCTGGCTTTTTAACTTCCATATGTTTCGTTCCGGGGACATGGATTCTGTTTATACCCTGATTTTTTTGATTGCCGTAATCGCTCTGTACGAAGCCCAGAATAAACTATCTTATCTTTATTTGTATGGAATTGCTCTAGGGCTCGCCTTCATGTGCAAAGGTACTCATGCCATAACCATTTTAGGAGTTGGTCTATTATTTGCTCCCTTCCTCTACCATAAATGGGGAGTGGCAAAGACAGTATTGCACTACTTCTTCTCTTATACAGCGTCCATACTGGTAATATGCCCCTGGGCCATAGTCAGATTCCGTTTTGACGGAACAGTGTTCTTCTCCAATCTCATCTTCGGAGAAACATTAGGCCGTGTACAGGGAAGTATTTCCAGTACCGAACGCAGTTATTTTGGCTATATTATTCAATTACTCCGAGAGCCAATATGCCTAGTCAGTATGTTTCTTATTTTTATAGCAATAATAATCTATACTTTTCGTTCCTTAAGAATCAATAATGAAAAGAAATCACCAAAGATATCCTTGGAAAGCTCTTACTTTTATCTGATTGCAGCCTGGTTTATTGTAGTCATAGGAATCTACAGTATTACCAAATCCGGCTTAGAATGGTATATTTATTCTGCCTATATCCCTCTGATTTTAATGGGTTCGGAGGCCTTGTCTTATCTAATAAGAAAAATAAATTTGTATAGTCAATATATAGGGATAGCAATGTTGGCAGTTCTTCTTGCTTTTAGTACATTAATCTCAATAAACTCAATCCAAAAATATCCCTGGAAGGGTGATGGCGGCAGTCCCAGAATCGGATTTTATCACACGTTGCTGAGAGCACGCGATTTTACAGATGAACTATTTAGCACAAGAACAGCCTATATTGAGAACAACTATAATATTTCTTTTGCTCCAAATTATTGGGAGCATGACTATATGTTTTACGCCGTGACAACTCTGGATGTTATATGCAAAGATGGTGGAGTATCTGCCTTTTTGGAAACCGATGATATGGAAGCAATACTGTTTTTAAGCAAAGATTTATGGGACGAGTATGCCCCTGTGTTGACTGGTTATGTCATTTTAGAAGATTCCGGCTATCTGGTCTTCAGTAAAGATAGATATGGTTAAAAAAACACCACCTTTTTACAGAAAATTAAGTTATGAATAACTCTTTACCCTACGGAGGCACTGATGAATATCCCTAATTGTTCTTCTGCATTGGAACGGAGTCCTTGGATTGACCGCATAAAAATATTTGCTGCCTTTCTGGTAGTATTACAGCATAGCATTTCACCTGTGTGGAGTACCTTCCCGGTAGATACCATTACCTGGAAAATAACGAATCTTATTTTTATTTTCTCCAGAAGTGCCGTTATTCTCTTTTTTATGTGTAGCGGTGCCGGAATGCTCAAGCACCCCCGTTCCATTGAGAATATTCTGAAAAAAAACGTTCTTCCTCTACTGAAGGTATATTTCTGCTGGATGCTGATTTATGGCTTTTTTGACAGCATATCTCTCATCCAAAGCGGATCGGCAAGCATTAGAACCATCTCAAATGCCTTCTTAAAATGTATTCTTTTTGGAAAATATCATACCTGGTTTATCTTTGCTCTGATAGGGCTTTATTTAATTACACCCTTTCTTTCGAGCATTACGTCTGATTATAAACACATGAGCTTCTTTCTGCTGCTCTCCTTCTTTTTTACCATCCTTGTGCCCCTGTTAAGCTCTATCTCTCTTTTGGACAGGCTGACTCTCCAATTAAATCATTTTCATCTGAACTATATTACCGGATACATTCTCTACTATATTATAGGATATTTTATCAGCAGTCTGGAATGGAAAAAAAGCTACTCCCGCTTTGCTCTTCTTCTTTTTTGCTCCAGCTATATATTTGCTTTTATTTACAGTACCGGGATTTCTCTTCGTCGGGGAGCTCCTTCCCAGGAAATCTATGACGAATTTGGTATCTGCGGCTTTTTTATTGCCATATCTGTATTTGCCCTTTTTAAGGGAAAAAGTATATGGAAGGAGAGAAAAATCTGTACTATTCTTCTGCAGTCCGGCATTGGAATCTACCTTCTCCATCCTTTACTGCTGCCCCTTTTTGAGTCCTATACAGGGTTGCAGCGAATGGCGGTATCCATAGTCTTATATGGATTGGTGGTATTCATCTGCCAACTGATTAACAGAAGCCGGCTTTTTCAATATTTACTGTTAAAATCCTGATTTGTTATCTTTAGTAAGATTGTTTTTCAGCCGATATAATAAAAAATAGCAGCTTATTATGCCCGGATGTACATACAAAGGATTGCAGGAGCGCCGTTTTTCGGTGCGGGGTACATCAGCTATTACTCCATCATGGAAGAAAGGAGAGGGATTATGGCTAATACAATAACAGCTTCTATTTATAATTATTACATGACCACGTATGCTCCAAAAAGTGATGGAAGGCTTGACAGTCACAAGAAAAGTGAGCTTAAGGACATTTATAGCAATATTCTGAAAATGAATAAGGAAGCTCCTCTTTATATACTGAAGCACAGCGAGGAAACCAAAGCCTTTGCTATTTCCCTGAAAGAGGATGCCCGTCAGCTCCAGCATACTATTCTGCAGTCTGCCGGGGATAAACAGGACGATTTGTTCAAAAAGAATATTGCTTTTTCCAGCAATGAAAATATACTTTCTGCTGAATATATCGGTGAGGGCGGTTCCTCAGAAGATATTCCTGTCCACAGCGTAGAAGTAAAGTCTCTGGCAACTCCCCAGATAAATGTAGGCAATTTCCTTAATGCCTATGATTTGGATATAGAACCGGGGGAGTATTCCTTTGATATCAGCACAAACGGTATGGGGTATGAATTCCAATATTCTATCTCTGATAAGGACAGTAATTACGATATCCAGGCCAAACTATCCCGTTTGGTTAATCAGGCTAACATCGGTCTGAATGCTACCCTGGTTGAAGGAGTGAATAATACCTATGCACTTCGTATTTCTTCGACCCGTACCGGAAGCAGACCGGGTGCAGATGGTACTTTTAAACCTATTTTCAGCATCAGCGACCACAAGAGTAGCCTGCAAAAGGGGTCTGTAGAATATTTTGGAATGGATTATATAATGAGCGTGGCCTCTAATGCCCATTTTAGCGTTGATGGTGAGGAAAACACCTCTCCTTCCAACCATTTTACTATCGGAAAGAACTATCTCATTAATCTGTTTGGCACCTCTCCTGAGGGCGGAGAATCCGTAACTGTAGGAGTCAAGGCCAACACGGAATCCCTAAAATACAACATTCGCACTCTGGTAGGTGGATATAACTCCTTTCTTCAGGCCATGGGAGAATATTATGCCAGCCGTTCCGCTACCGGTAAACTGATTCATGAAATCAGCGGAATCAGCAATCTGTATCATAATGAACTGGATGCTATTGGTATTACCAAGTCCGAGGATGGCTCCTTGAGCATTGATGATGACCTGCTTTCCCAGGCTGCCGAATCAGATGAGGCCGCTGATCTGCTGTCACCCCTTAGAGACTTCTCCACCTCTCTTTATAATAAGACAGAGAATATCTCTAGGGATCCCCTTAATTATGCAGATAAAACGATTGTTACCTATAAAAATCCGGGTAAGAACTTTCCTAACCCTTATATGACCAGCAATTATAGCGGTCTGTTATTCAACTATTATTGCTGAATACCAGTGCATTTTATAAAACTCATCCCGCTTTTAGCGAGGTGAGTTTTTCTTTGTTTTACAAAATTACAACTGTTTTTTGTTGAAATTTTCTCTTTACTTTTTCCTTGTCTTGTTATACAATCATACACACAAATTGCATTGGATATTGATTTAGATATTGTGGATTGTATAATGAATAAAAATTTGCCTGCATGTCGGTAACTTATTAATTCCGCAGCAGAAAGGAGGATCTACCATGTTAGATTCCCAAGATATTGAATTATTACAGACTTTGATTGTAGCTCCCCTGAATAAACGCATTGACAGACTGGAGGAACGCTTTGATCAAATTGATGAGCGTTTCGCCCAACAGGATAAGCGGTGGGAAAAGATTCTTGATGATCGCTTTGCCCAACAGGATAAGCGGTGGGAGAAGATTCTTGATGATCGCTTTGCCCAACAGGATAAGCGGTGGGAAAAGATTCTTGATGAACGTATATACCGCAGCGAATGTATGCTACTTGAAGAAATGGATCGTTTAGAAACCCGTCTCACTAAAAGATTGGATAAAATGCAGGTAAATCTGGATGCACTTAATCAAGTCTACCGAATCGATTTGATAGAAAGAGGTAACTATCACCTTTTGGAGGAAAGAGTTACTTCCCTGGAAAAGCGTGTGTCCGCTATTGATTCTATGGGGCACTAATTGAATCATTCTAAAATTTGAATCTAAAAAGTGCTTCCGGTTTGATGCCGAAAGCACTTTTTTCTTGTTATCCGGTTGTTGCCTCTAAGGGGTTAGGATTAATTGATATTCCACCATTTACTATAAAAGTATGCTGTCACAGGCTTCTTATGGTGTTTTTACATTTACAACTTTAAAAGTATAGCTCTTCTTAGCTGTATTTCCATCTAGCATCGAAAGTGTAACAGTATATGTTCCAGGCTTATTACCAATCACCACCAGTTTGCCGGTTGTATTATCAAAACATACTGCCAACCCTTGTTTATTTACTTTGTAGTCTAACTTCCAACTAAGTTTACCAGAATGAGTGATAGGACAATATAGCCTAATAGGATACTCTCTGTAATATCCTACCCCTATAGTATTATATCTGCTACTATATCCGTCCGCCTCAATTCCGGATACATTTCCACAAGTTAAAATAATATATTCAGCACTAACCCCACTACCGTCTGTAGCTGTCGCTGTAATCTTAACCGGAATTTTCACATAGGTTAACGCCTTAACACTTCCATTCTTATCCACACTGGCAATTGAAGGATTAGAGCTTACCCAATTAAGTTTTTTTGCTTTGGCATCAATATTGCCATGAGAAGTCTCAAATACTGCTGACAATTTTAAGGTTTTCTTATGCGCAACACAATAGGATCTACCCTTTTCAGGTGCCAAGTGTAAAGCCGTTGCGGGATTGTTTACCGTAACCTTAAAAGTCTTCTTGATATTGGTTCCATCTGTAGACTGAACCGTTATCGTTGCTGAGCCTGTTGCCTTTCCAGTTGCTTTTACTTTAACAGAATTCCCACTCTTTATCGCCTCGACTAGATTTTTATTACTGCTAGTAACTGTCCAGTTATCAGTATTTTCACCTTCTACGAGGATATTCACATTTTTTTCGGTAAGAGCTCCAAAGTTATTACTTACACGGAATAGTGTTTCCGTTTTTACCGGATTCTTTTTATCTGTACCAACAAAAATTCCTGTAATTTTACCTTTGTTTACCACAAAGTCATATGTGGCAGTTACGTTTGATCCATCTGCTGCTGTTGCTGTTACCGTGTACTGATTCTTAATAACATAAGATGCATCCGTTAACACCTTGGCATTAACTGTCACTACACCTGTGGTTTTATTTACCTTAACATATTTATCTTCCTCCATGCTCCAGCTAAGTTTCTTATTTGTGGAACTAGAGGGTAGCACTTCCGCTTTCAGGCTCAATGACTTTCCTGCCGCCACTTGATTAATACCTGAAGCAGAAGTGATGTTAATAGCAGTCACCGGCTGAGTTACTGTAACATTAAAGCTATAGCTTTTCCCAAATCCATCCTTTGCCACACCGGTAATTTTGGTTTTACCGGCTTTCAGTCCCTTAATCGTCAAATTATTATCCTTAGCTGTAACCGAAGCAATGGTAGAATCAGCACTACTCCAAGTAATTTCCTCAGCATTACCTAGTGATGCATCTTTCTTTTTTACCGTAACAGCAACTGTTTCACCTGACGAGTTTCCAGTACTTACCGTCACATTTGTAGGTTTCACGCTAATGGAAGTAATCTGACTATTTCCTTCTACGACTTTAATTCTAAATGTAGCAGATTGTCCATTATAACTTCCATCAACACCCTTTACCGTAGCACGAATAGTATATTCTCCGGGACTCACCGTAACATCTTTCGTATCACTTTTAACAGTTACTACACCATTTTTCACCGTAATTCCTGCCACATTATCATCTACAGTCCACTGTATAGATTTATCTGTAACGTACACAGGACTTAGCGTAGCTGTAAGCTTAATTGTTTTTCCCTTAGCTATAAGATTGCTTCCTGTAGCAGAAGTGACCGTTACTCCACTTGCATATTTAGGTTTTAATGTATATTTCGCTGTGGTCACTTTACTTGCCAGCTGATTATTCTCATTAATAGCAATAGCTTTCAATGTAACAGAACCCTTGCCCGTTGCATCGCAAATATCTTTAATATTAATAGCACCAGTATAGGGGATTGCTCCATCCGATATACTTCCATTTTTATAGGTAGGATTCTTGCCATTGGTCGTATAATAAATTCTAGAACCTGCACCGGCTGTGATAGCAATATTCCAGTCTTCTACTTGATTTACAGTTTTTGTTCCTGCTTTTTCACTAAATACAGGCTGATTAGGAGCTGTAGTCACTCCATCTAAGCCAAGAGCCTTTGGCAAGCTTACCACGCCTTTACCTAAGCCGGAGCCATTAACTTTAATTGCACTCTTATCCATCAGCTTAAGTAAATTATCGACCCTAGTCTGTCCTTCACCATCAACGGAATTCCATAACAGTGCTGCTGTTCCTGCAACAACAGGCGTGGCCTGAGAGGTTCCGCTCATATCTTCGTAAAACTCCTTATTATTTGTATTTGCAACATCACCAATAAATTCTACACTAGTAGAAAAGATATCTACACCGGGTGCACTGTACCTTACCCAACTTCCATAATTTGAAAAGCTTGCTTTATGGTTGTTTTTATCCAATGCAGCAACAGCTATTGTTCCTCTATAAGATGCCGGATAAGCCTCACTCTGGGCAGAATCATTACTAGCCGCACAAAATACAGCAAGACCTGCTTCATAGACTGTCTGGTACGCTAATTCTTCCGGCTCACTATATGTCGGACCTGACAAACTCATATTAACAATATTAGCACCATTCTCAATAGCTAATTGCAGCCCTCCTATGATAGAAAAACTATCACCACTACCAGCATCATTCAGTGCTTTAATTGAAATTAAATCTGCTTCATAGGCAATGCCTACTCCACCATAATTGTTTTTGTCCGCATTAATAATACCTGCCACATGTGTACCATGGCTATTACCGTCATTACCATTGGTAATCGTATTTTTTGAATCAGAAGCATATAATGTGACTTCTGCTTTGACATCTTGGTGTCCAGCAAGGATACCGGTATCTAAAACCGCTACCTTAACACCTTTTCCCGTATAACCGGCTTCCCATGCCTGCTGGGAGCCAATTACATTGTGAAACCACTGATAACTTTCGTCATTTTCCATTAAAAAAGGGTCAACAGGTTTAGTATATGTATTCGTAGAAGAAACAATATATCGATAATAATTAGGCCATACAGCAGGCAATAATAATTCTTCCTTTGCTGAAGCAGCCACTGCTGAAGCTACCGAAATCTCTCCTGTTCCATTCTTATCCTCGAGTGTAATAACCGCAGTCCCCAGAGCATAATCTTTTAATGTACCACCAAAAGCTTCTGCATATTCCTTCGCCAAAGCCTCTGTTTCTGCTACTACCACAACCTCATCAGTGACATAATCCACTCCTTCAATCATGGTATCTATCTCGTTTATATAAGAACTTAGTTTTTTCTTACTAGCTATTTGCGCAGAAGAAAGTTGACTTCCCTCCTTTAAGCCTGGAAAAAGTTCTTCCAATCTCTCAACCGTCAACTCATTCATTGATACAGATTCAGACTCTTCCACCACTTCAATTTCAACTACAGGCACCTCTGTGATTTCTTCTGTTTCAGAATTTTCCAAGTCCTGTTCTAACTTCTCTTCTAGGTTATCTTCTCTATCGTTCGCCTCTGTTTCTTCTTCTATTTCTTCCTTTGTTTCTTCCTCCATTTCAACCGAAACTTCTGATTCAACCATCTCATTTTCATCATCTTCTAACTGAATTACCTCAGCAGTCTCCTCAACTGCCTCCAAACCATTGTCAGATTGAGCCGCCATTGCAATGCTCCCTTCACCCATAAACAGAGCAAAGGTCATTATCAAGGCAACCGTACGTAGAGCTAGTCTTTTTTTCATTTTTATCCCCCTTGTATTTTTTATTTAATAGTATAACTATTATTTATGCTTATTGTTGGGTAACCCTTCTCCTTACCCATCATTATCAGTTCCTGCGGATCCCTGTCCGTAACATAAAATGCAATATTATTCTCATAGCCGGCTAGTGTAATTTCATAAAGTAGAGCAATTTCTTCTGCTTCTTCCCTCGTCTGTACAATTGCAATTAGGGAACCTTCTATTTTTTTCTCCACAACCGTATTACCTTCTTCTATACCTCCTATACTTTCATAAAACATATGATTTCTCCTATACACCACTACTCCCACAATAATCACCGCCACAATTATTATGGCAACAACAATACCTATAACCACTTTCTTCACTTTATCCTCCTCTTCCGAAACCCGCTGTTTATTTTCGTTTGAGTTATTTCTATTCTACCATTTTTTGATATTTTTTATCAAGTTTTTTTCTCTACTAAAAATTACATCCAAACGGCTATTTTTTGCAATTATTGTTTTGTCAATTATTTTATTCTGCTTTATCGAGCAAAAGTGCATCTCCCCGGACAATTGTGCTGTAGTTTTTTACCGTATCCTGACCATTTTGCAGAACATTGACTACCCACTGATTCGGATTTAAATATTTTCCCGTAATCAGCTTTGCCCCCTCTGCAAGGCTTCCTTTTTCGTCCATCACCTGTAAAGTGACTGCCGTCCCTGTCTCGCTGTACACCGAACACATTTGTGTGGGATGGTCAGCCTTACTGTCTACCGTCTTTGCCGCAGCACCGTTTAGCTTAATTCCCATACCTGCCGGACACTGGAGGGTTAGTTTACCGCCATCGGTAAGTCCGATGAGATTTGCCGTAAGTCCCTTTGACAGGACAAGGCGAGCATTGGCATTATGGGTAGATAGAATGGTTTTCACCTTAAGACTTCCTGAAAGCTCCAAATCCGGGATAGTCTTTTGACCCTCAAATTTTAGCATCCCTTTTACTCCGCCGGTTATATTATTCAGGCCCTTCAGTCTGGCTCCTGCCAATACCAGGGTATAATTTGCCAACGAAAGATTAGTTGTTCCCTCTTGGACGCCGCTTTTCGTCATCTGCATGGGGATAAGGCTGATTCCTTCTTCTAATCTGGTACTGCTCCTCAGGGTAACGTTTCCGGAAAAACGAATGGCCTTTTCCTCTCCCACTATGGTTAAATTCGTAGCCTTGACAGGCAGGGTAAGGGCGGAATATCTTCCATCCTTTTTGACATTACCGATTTCCACATCCCTCAGCAGTTCAAGGGTATAAGCTCCCACACCCATATTGCCGATTCCTGCCACTGCCTCCTCAAAGGTCATATAGCCACTATAGGCAAAGTCCTTCTCCAATACGCTTCTGTCCCCTTCATCCGTACCAATCCATAGCCTCACCTCTGTCAGTTCCTGTGCATCAGCCGTACCATCCCCATTCTCCTTGAGAATTTCCAAAAGCCTTCCGTATTTTACTGCATTGGCGGATTTATAAGTTCCACATAGAGGTTCCGTTTTTATCGTACCATCCTCATATTTGCGTTGAATCAGGCTCTCTTCTCCCATATTCACCTGTTCACCCCGGCTATCCTTTTTTGCATAGTAGGGTACAAACCAGGAAGAGGCTGCCTTCGGTGCTGTCAGTAAGGCCATTCCTTCCCTGAGCTGAACAAAGTTTTCAGCTGAATTATGCTGCATCAGTCCCACGGTAATGGCTGCCCGGGAAGTCTTCACCGATTCTGCCAACTGACCATAAGCTGTTTCCTGACTTATCTTTCCGGTAACCCTTCCTTTAACCTGAATCAGCGTATTCCCCTTCTTATCCTGTTTTCCCACCAGATAATTGTTCTGATTTCCCAGAACAACATGGTTTAAGGTGAGTTTACCATCACCAGTCGTATCGGTGCCCGCTTTCAGATAGGAATTGGTTAATTGGGCAGCCTGATTTACTGTAATATTTTTCGCCTCAAGAACACTCTGCCCAGAATCGGTATCACCCCCTTCTCCCATAATCAGATTGCTTACGGATACTTCTTTGGCAGTCTTCAACGTTACCCCGGGCTTAATCTCCAACGTTCCCACCCCAGAAATACCGTTTTGAATTTCACAGACAGCAGAAATGCTATCAGCCTTTGCTCCTGGGTCCATCGGGTAAAAAATCAGTTTTCCCAATCCCCTAGCCTGGATAAGATTAACCCCTTCTGCAACGGGATTACTTTCACTGCTGTTATCGGCTAAAATCAAGGTGGCTGTTCCCTTTTCCGTACCGGAAAGGAGCAGGCCGCTTTCCCGGTTCGTTGGCATGTTCTTCAAAGTCAGGCAATAATTTCCCGTATTCAGGGATAGATTGGCGGCAGTATAGCCTGTTTTTTGCTTCTTTACTGCCAACAGTCGAACCTGATCAATCGTAATATTGCATCTTAAAGTCAAGCCACCGTTTATGTAGATGGTTTTGGGTTTTACCTGTTCAGACCCACCGCTTACAATGGTTACCTGGTTTGCATATCTGGGCAGGGTGATTTTCACCGGTGTAATCTCCTCAGTATCAGCCCCCTTTCCCACATCCTGCAGCAGCTCAATTTTATAGGACTGCTTGCTGTTCTTTATCTGATCAATGGCGGTAATGGCATCTGCCAGTGTGGGGTAGTACTGGAAGAGGCTCTCCTCTTCCTTTCCCTCTTCTACGGTATACAAGGCTGCACCCACCTGATTGCCGTAATATACCCTTATACCATCAGCAGCCTTTTTTAGAATATACCCTTCTGTGGCGGTCTCACCATAAGGTAAATCTGTAGCTTCATTTTCGGAAAATACACTTTCTCCATGAGCCTGAAAGACTCTTTCATCCAGATTTTTCCCCCGAAGAAGCAGGGAAGAAAGTGTCTTTTCCACCGTTTTATTCTTTTCCTTTACCCTAAGTATCGTTTCTCCCAGCTTAACCAGTCCATTAGTGGTCCCCTCATCGCCAACATGAGCAGGGGAAACAGAAACCTTAATCGTAATTTGATGAGTTCTTCCCCATTCATCCTTTTCCAGAATTGCTTTTCCGGATATGGTCAGTGCAGCTTCAGCCTTACTGTTCAGTCCGGTTTCCAGGAGTGCTCCCTCTGCCGAGCTTTTCAACGTTCCCGAAATGGTAAAAACAGCTGTGGTCAAAGGGGGAACGTTTCCCTCTTCATCGCATGCCGCCAAAGGTGACTTAACCGAAAGCTCCGGCTTCCTTCCTGTCAAATAGATATTCGTAAAGCTTCCGCTTCCGGTAACTGCCATACGGCTGCTATCCAGCTTCAGGGTCTTTACCGTAACCTTATCTGCATAACCTTCGGCCCCTACTGCCAGACTGCCGGTTTCAGAAACAGAAAGGGCCGCCACGTTCAATTCTGCAGCATTATAGCTTTCTTTGTTGGTTTTGGCATCCATGGTGGGCCAACCCAGCAGCTGCACATTCTGCTTTAGATCAACCTGCGCAAAATTCGCAATCTTTCCCCGAATTATACTTCTTCCCCTAAGTCCTTCTTCTACCTGCAAATGAGAAAAAAAGATGTTCTCGCCTGCCGAAAAAACTGTATGCTGATCCAGCTCAAAAACTCCTTTTCCCCCTCCATTCAGTAAAATAGGTGTATTAAAGCTTACCCGGTTTTCCTCTCCCTCTACCGTTTTAAACTGAAGCCTGAAGCCCCCTGTACTGATGGTCACCGGAGCAGGGGCAGAGCTGCTTAATTCTTCCACCGGTACAGTCACTCCTCTGACCACTTTTGCCTGGATAAAATGAATATTCTCCAGTGTCACATCTGAGGTAAAGGTGATATTCCCCTGATAATAAACACGATTTCCGTCAGCATTCAGCGTCAAATGACTGATATATTGCTTCAAGGGCATAGTGAGGACTTCCGGTACGGAGTCTGCCTCTGTCTGATGAAAGGTAATGGTGTAAGCCCTTTTGGTTTTTAAATTATTGATTTCCGTTACCGCATCCTTAAAGCTTTCAAACTGAGCAGTAACCCTTGCTGAAGCATCGGTTTCTATCAGGTTATAGCTCAATGAAAGCGGGGCCTTCTGCAGGCGATAAACCAGCGTTCCCACTTTTTTGTATATTTCTCCCGTGGCTTCATCGCTACCCCCATAGATGATACGCCCGGTATCTGCATTAATGGCTTTTGCCAGAGGAAGACCGGATTTTTCCAACAAGGCAGTAATTTTTGCATTACTGCTTTCCAAGCGGGTATCGGAATCCAATAGTATATCGATAATCAGAGCATCTCTTTTGTCCCGGTAATCTGTAATTTCCACCCTTCCGGTGATAGTAAGCCTGGGAGTGACAGTTTTAATGCTTCCTATCTCATCCTTATTAAAGGTATAGCCGGGTAGGGTACGAATGGTTCTTTTTCCTTCGGTAATAATATTCTTAATCTCAATCCTTCCCAGGCCGGTAAAAACCTCTTCATCTCCAGCCGTCTCATTTCCCATTTTCAATGTATTCATCTTAGCCGCCCCGGTTATCACCGCATCTACCCCGGACAGCTGAAGGGTTCCCAGGTTGGAAATGGAGGCAAAGGTCAACTCCACCTTATGTGAAGCGTCTACCGTATTCAGTCTAAGCCAGGAGGATCCCGTCAGGCTGCTTCCCACTACACTGATCTTCTTTTCGGCTTCTCCACTCTTTTCAAAATCCGTATCTGACAAAACCATCCGGAAGTTACCCAAATTTAATTTTGCCAAAGCCGATGCAGGGGCAAGAATAAGTCTTTCAAACCAGACATCGGTCTTGATGGTAAGATCACTTTTATAGGATAGTCGGATATTATCTCCTTCTCCTTCAATGAATATCCCCGCTGCTTTAGTGGGAAAGCTATAATTGGAAGAAATACTGTCATCTCCCTTTACTCGTAAGTAATAGTACTCTTCTCTCCGGTTTAAGCGGTCAATTTCTGAAAAAGCCTGCTGTAAGCTTGGAAATTCTCCCAAACTGACCGCCGTCTCCTTCAGCGCTTCCAGCTCCTGCTTAGTCACGGCTTCAATCCCCATACCATCCGGCCGATTTACTTTACTTAAGACGATTTTTATTTCATCGGCAGCTAAGCTATTCAGATCCTGTTTTGCCGAAAGAGCTGATAGCTCATTCTCACTGACCGTAAGCTCATTATGGGAAACGGTCAGTCCATCCTCCGACTGCACCGGCTCCTCATCAGGAAGCTTCAAATTCTCTTCTGAGGGAATATCCACGGATTCCTCTTCGGAAAGCTCAGTCTCATTGCCGGATACCGACAAATCCTCCTGAAGAATTTGTGTATCATTATGGGAAACAGTATAGACCTCCCCCGCTGCTGCGGTTACCGTATTACCCAGCAATATGGATAGCCATAAAATAACTGCTGCAAATTTTCTTTTTACCATGTTTTTACGATGCTTCCTTTTCGCCATTTTCCTCTCTCGTTCCATATATAGTTAAAGCCATAGCAGCTTTTAAGCAGGCTGCTATGGCTTATTACGTCATGTACACATCCGGTCTATTTACCCTTGTACTTCTTAATCTGGGAGTAATCCTCCATAATACCTAAAACCTTCTCACGACCTTCTGCATTCAATTTTACATAATACTGCATTACTCGATTCTCCAGAAGCTGCTCACTGACAGTCGTATCTCGTTCGAGAGAGGTAAAATCAATGGGGTTCAGATTCAGCTTACCGCACATTCTAATTACGGTACCATAACCCATTCCTTCAATTCCTCTCTCCAGGGCAGTAACCAGTGTGCTGTAGGGGATATCCATTTCAATAGCAAACTGCCTCAAGCTCCTGTACTGAGATAAAATTTCTTTTTTCAAGATTGCTGCTTTTGTCATACCTACCTCCATTAAATTATTTTAGTTGATATATATTCATCAATGATATCTACCGCTCATTCCGATAAATATCATAATGCTTTGTTTCACCAATCTTTACCATTTTTACCGGCTCCAGTTCGCCGACAAGCTTCTTCTCCTTGGAAAGAATGATATAATCGCAGTTATACTGTGCAGCGATCTCAGCCAGCTTTTTAGAGGGTATCTCCTCTTGGTTCATCAGCTGACGCAGAGGATGATCACCATAAATCCAATCCGGTGCAAGATAATCTCTTCCATAAACCATCTGTATTTCAGAAGTATATTGACGAATGAAATGAATCAGCTCATCAGGAAAAACTCCCGTTACCCGCTCCTGTCCCTCCCCGGGCATAATAGCTTCACATACTTCAATAGCTTCCTGGGGAATATGGTAAATATTCTCTGCTTTGGCAATATATATATTACTATATACGCATTTGCCTGAAACTGCAATCAAAATCACCCCTAAAATTATTCCTGATGCAGGATATCGTGCCAAAATTCTGATCCCGGCATAAGCTATAGAAATAGTCATAGGCAAAAGCCACAGGATTCTGTAGTAGGTTCCTTTATCCAAAAGCTGATATCCATAATAAAATAGTGGGCAGAAAAACAGAAACTGCAATATGCTTGCTCCATAGACAAAAATATTGCGTACTGCTTCATTTTTCTCTGTTATCCATAAATAAATCAGAGCCAGAAGATAGAGAATGGTCAAAAAACCGGCTCCCGTATATTCCCTGAAAATCAGTAAAATCTCTCTCATGCCCTTCTCCTATAATAATACATATAGCAATCCGTATACTCCGCAGGGAATACAGGTTAAACCCAGCTTTAACAGAGCTTTCGGATTCTTCTGCCTAACAGCAATGACAAAACCGATTACCGCTAAAAGCAACACATTTAAAAACACGCTGGCGGTACTCATCATTGCTGCCACAATATTAATCATAAACAACAGTATCCACAGTCCTTTTCCCGCTGACGGTCTGCTGCTGTCACGATTGTAAATCCACAGCAGAATCATGAATATAGCGGGGATAACCACATTTGCCAGCATGGATTTTCCCTGCCAGGTACGCATCAACAAAAAGGTGGAGCCCGGATAAATAGATACATTCCCGAAAATCTGCAGTGCACAGACCAGAATCATAAAGCCCGGGAGAAGCTCCTTCTTTTCTCTTAACAATTGTTTTCCTGCCTCCAGGTAAATCCAGTAGGTAAGGGAAATCAGGATTACCGGTAAAATGGTATGGCTGATAATCGTAGCATGAATCCCCGTAATCCGGGCTATATAAGCAATCCAAATAGGAAAGACAGCCATGGAATGCCGATAGTCCAGGCTTGTAGACAGTCCCGTATACGGCAGTATCCTGTATAAGGTGTCCGTTTCGTCGGTGATGACTGACTGGACAACATAATAAGCATCATCTCCATCAAAGGAAGCACGGGTAAGCGCCATAATCAGCTGGAAAGCAATAAGCAAAAAAACACATATCCACTGAATCTGCTCCGGCCTCGTCATTTCCTTCCCTCTCACAGCAGGATGCCAGAGCCTGTTTCCTTTCCTCCAGCTATGCATGGCCCGAACAGTGCCCAGACCCGCCAGAATGGCTGAAACTGCAGTAAACAGCTTCACAATGGTTCCAAAACCCCAGGCATCCAGAAATACCACCGGAACTGCAATCAGTTGAAAAACTGCAAGAAGAGTCAAAAAACCGGAAATATAGCTCATCCCCATACTCCTTTGTTCCGGCTCAAGCATCATATCGATAATCATACCGGTTCCCAAAGGTGCCAATAGTAACAGCAATACCAGTATCATTCCCTGCAAAAGCATAAATTCCTCCTGTTATTTAATCAATCAATTATACCAATCTTCAAAAATCGCCTCATAGTCATAAGTTAAGGCGAGATTATACAATATATCTAATTCCTTTTCCAGATTATCCAAAGTCACCCTTCTGCTGCCGTCTGCAAAGCACTGCACCATATATTCACATACGCTTCCATGATAGTGGGTATAGTCTGCATAGTTGTTTAAATTACATATGACATTTTTCTCATTCTGAAAGAAAAAAATCTCCACATTTTCATATTCCAAAAGCCTTCTGCTCATATAATCATATTTAGCTATCACTGCATCCAGCTCCTTCCTTCGCATCACATCATTCCAGTAGAGGATGCTGTAAGGCGGATAAAATATCGTAAATGTAGTCTCCGGATGAGCCTCAATATAGGGACAGATATTCGTCCTCAGATTTGCCTCGATAGCCTCCAGATAAAAATCTTCCGGTACCTTTTCCTTTGCTTCCTGTGCAGGTTCATAATACATCAGTACCAGTGCCTTTTGATAATGCTCATCCTGCCACCAGGGTCTGTAAATCATATTCCATTCCGATTTATCCTTAGGATCGGCGGCTGCTCTTAGAATATAATCCAAAATTACATCCTTATTTAATAAATAATTTATATCATTAAAGTAATTATCGTCATATAGGTATTCCGGCACTTCAAACTTAGTCTGATTAACATCAGCAGAATAGTTCAGCTCATCAATTCCCAAAAACACTCTTTCCAGAGTTTTCCCCTTCGTGCCAAACACGATCTTCATTATATTGGACTGGTCCTTAGGGAAAGCACCGTTATAGCTTAACTTCTGGGTTTTTAGGCCCAGATACTCATTAAACCAGTCGGTATTAAAATTAACGGTCATGGAGGAACCCAATAAAATACTGTCATACTCCATATTCTTTGCCAGCCCGGGATTCATATTTACCTGACTGTCCACAATATAGGGAAAGCTCTCCAGAGGCTTATGATACTGAAAAAATGGGTCTATTACATAAGTCAGTCCGGCAGCACAGCCAAGTCCTGCCAGTGTAATTCCTCCAAATACCAGCAGCCAGTTTCTTATTTTTTTCATTTTTTCATCCTTTAAAAGTTAAAATACAGGAAGGTACTCACCCCAGACAGGGAAATCACACACCACACAAATAAAACTGCAGAAATCGCTGCACTGACTATCCCCAGAGAGGATTTACTTACAATTTGAGCACTATTTTTTCCAAAAAAGGTTATAGAAAGAAGGATTCCTGTAAATACAAACAATAAATAGCAGTCACTGTTTGGCAGATTACTGATTCCGCTTATTTTAAGCAGATACCAGAATTCTCCCAGATTAAAGGCCTGCTTCATGGCTTCTCCAGGTAATGCCCAGGGTTTGCTAAAAATCTGACTGATCAGCAGATTTGCCTCTCCCACATCAGCTGCTCTGAAGTATACCCAGGCCAGACTGACAAAAGTAAAGGTAGCAATCACTCCCAGGATCTTTTTCGCCTTTATTCTCCCGGCTCTGCTTCTCTTGCTGTCAGAGACAGATACCATTATAGTATCGTTTCTTCTTTTTTCCCACCATCTGGTCAGAAGATAAAGAATTCCGTGCATCATACCCCAGATGATGAAGTTCCAGCCTGCTCCATGCCATAAGCCACTTAGGAAAAAGACCAAAAGAAGGTTGCCGTACATCTTTGCCGGGCCCTTTCGATTTCCTCCCAAAGGTATATAAATATTTTTGGTGAAAAACCGACTTAAGGTGATATGCCATTTTTTCCAAAATTCAACGATATTCCCCGCCTTATAGGGAGAATAGAAATTTTCACAGATGTCAATGCCAAACATCCCCCCTATCCCCCGAGCCATATCGCAATAACCGCTGAAATCATAGTAAAGCTGCAGAGAATAAAACAGAATCGTCAACAGGCTCTCAAAGCCATTGAGATTTCCCACATTGCCATAAGCATAATCCACTGCCACACCGAAGGTATCCGCAATCAGAATCTTTTTTGCCAGCCCCAGAACGAAGAGATAAATTCCTCTGATAATTTTCTCCTCCTCTATCTTCTTTCTCCCAATAGCGGTAAATTGGGGAAGCATTTCCTCATGGGTGACAATAGGCCCTGCAATCAGCTGTGGGAAAAAGGAGACGAACAGGGCATAGTCGATAAAGTTGCAGCCTTCCAGCTCCCCCCGATAAGTATCTGCAAGGAAGGAAATCTGTTGAAAGGTAAAGAAGCTGATTCCCAACGGCAAAAGTATATACTTTAAAGGCAGAGAAAGGCCAAACAGCTGATTAATGTTTTCCAGAAAAAAATCATAATATTTAAAATAAAACAGAACCAAAAGATTTAAGCTGATTCCCAGAGCAAGAATTTGATCCGTTTTTCTTTTATCTTCTCTATGGCCGGACACAGGACATTCCTTCTGCCTATAAGCAATCCAACGGTGAAAGCCATAATTGATCAGGATACTGAATATCATAATCAACAAGTAATTCACACTGAAATAACCGTAAAACCAGAGAGAAAAGCAAGTAAGCCACACCTTAGCCAGTGTGGCCTGCCTGTTCTTTAATCCATAGTAGCCGAGTAAACACAGCGGCAAAAATAAGAAAAGAAAGATATAGGAATTAAATAGCATTTCTCCAGACTCCCTTAAATCATTCCGCTGAATCCTACTTGTTTTTTAAAACATACTCACCGTACACCCGGTTCAAGTCCATCTCAAAATTCTTTCGATCCCGCTGTACAATATTGTTTAAGATCATTCCCGCAAAAAAAGACTGAATTGCTGCAAGGCAGACAAATCCACATACAATCAGGGTAGGGAACTTCAATACCAATCCGGTCTGCAGATATTCGATGAAAACAGGAATAAAAAAGCCCATAGCCAGAAGCAGCAGCACCGATGCCAACAAATTAAAAAAGGGAAAGGGCCTATACTCCCGAAATAGCTTTCCAATGGTCATCAATACCTTAAATCCATCTGAATAGGTATTCAGCTTGGATTCACTTCCCTCCGGCCGATCACGGTAATCCACCAGAACATTCTCTACCTGCATGTTATTGTTCACCGCGTGGATGGTCATTTCCGTTTCAATCTCAAAGCCCTTGCTCATTACCGGAAAGGTCTTCACAAACTGATAGCTGAAGGCTCTGTAGCCGGTCATAATGTCCTTAATCTCACTTTTAAACAGTACATTAATGCTCTTACGCACCAGAGAATTTCCAAAATTATGAAAAGGGCGCTTGTTCTGTGTAAAATAAGTGGTGGAAAGTCGGTCTCCCACTACCATATCTGCATTCTCCTTGATAACCTTATCTGCCATTTCACGGGCATATTCCATAGGATAGGTATCATCTCCATCCACCATGATATAGCAGCGTGCATCAATTTCTCTGAACATGCGGCGAATAACATTACCTTTACCCTGCATATGCTCGTAACGGATAACGGCTCCTGCCTTCTTTGCCACCTCCACGGTTCTGTCCTGAGAATTATTGTCATATACATAGATTACCGCTTCCGGCAGAGCAGCCCTGGCATCCCTCACCACCTTGTCAATGGTTTTTTCCTCATTATAGCAGGGAATCAATACCGCAATCTTATCCATAGTTCCTCTCGTTCCCGGCAGTCCGGCTGCCTCCTGTTTATTTGCACATTCTTGCTTATTATAATATAAAATCGGCTTTTCGTCCACCTTAGGAAGAAAAGCCGTAAAGAAAAGAGTTTCTATCCTTTATTTTTCCATATCTGTAAGCTTTGCGGCAACAAAGTCTGCGTACAATGCCCGTCCTTCTTCTGAAAGATGTACCCCGTCATACAGGTATTGATTTTGATTTTCTCCATTTATTCCCAGATCATGATAGATATCCAAAAAAGCTGTACCATACTCCTCAGAGACTTCTTTGGCGGCTGCTACATAATCCTCTACGCTTCCTTCACTTAATTCTGTAGAGAACTCCGTATAGGAGGGGGCAAGCAAAAGTACCTCCATTTCCGGATAGGTCTCCGTCATTTTAGCCACGGCATGACGAAGTGCTCCTACATAGGTGGTCATGTCATACATATCCTCAGGGTAGATTTCCACTCCTGAAAAATAATCATTAAGGCCATAAGAAATAATCAGGTAGTCTACTTCTTCAAAATTCACTGCATCAATAATCTCTTTTGCCGGAAGTCCTTCCAAAAGCTTTGAGGATTCCTCCTTTCTGGCAATATACATTAAACCATTTACTGACTTGCTACTCCAGCCTTCCCTTACATCCGTAGGTTCAGAAACCACTGCTGCCGAAGTTCCTCCAATAGAGCAGTTATATACCGTTATTCCCAGCATTTGCTCCAGACGCTCGGATACACCGTCCGCTCCCCTTTTGTCATCCCAGATACTGTCCCCAAAAACTGCTACCGCAATTTCTTCATCATCGCTTTTAGGGCTGTCTGTCTGTAGCTGGTTTTCCGATACAGCCTCCGCCGAATAGCTGACTGTCCTTTCCTGTTGCAATATATCCTTTGCGTATTGAATCTGACCTCCCTCAGTATTTTCCCCTCTAATCTCCGTCTCCTGGGAGGCTTCTTCTGCTTTTTCTTTTCCCAGAATATACCTTTCATCTGTACTGATCAGTCTTCCGATTAGTACCAGCAAGGCTATAATAATCAAACACTCACCCAGGAAAACCATATTAACCTTTTTCATCTTCCTCCTCCTTTTTTTCTCTGTTATATCTGATAATAAAAGTATAAACAGACAATCCTATATTTTTTCATAGGAAAAATTTTAAGGTTTTCTTAAAAAAGTGAGACGGCTGACTGCTGCTCTGGGAATCATCTCTATAACTCCGCCTGAATTGCCCGTACCAAGTATTCCGAAATCGCTTTATAAGAGAATGTATTTTCAAAATGCTTATGTCCCGCTTCCCTAATCCGGCTGATAGCCTCTGCATTAGCCGGATCATTAATATAGGTCATCACTTCTTCCATGGCCTTTTGCGATTTATCCGTCAGAATGATCCCGGTTTCATTTGCCTTAATATATTCATCTATCACATCCGTATAAGAAGCGATTACCAGCTTACTGTATTCAAGAGCCGTCATGATCACGATTTGTCCACTGGCACCGGTATTGTACTTCATCAGCATGATGACGGCATGTGCGTGACGAAGCAGCCGGTTAAATTCCTCATAAGGAATATCCCATAACACCTCAATATTCTCTGATAATTCATTATTCTGGCAATACTTTACAAAATCTTCGTTTGCCCGGGAAGCGGCAATCTTAATCTTCCAGGGATGATTTTGAAATAATTTTGCAAGTGCAACAAAATCACGATTCGCATAGCCTCCGGAAAAGAAATAGCCCTCGTCTCCTGCTTCCAATAAAACCTTATCTTTATCCCACTCTCCATAAGGAACATAAATAAAATGATCTGCCGTTAGCCGAAAATTGCTTTGATACAGTTCTATTTCGGGACGGGAAAATACAACAATTTTAAAAACCGTATCGGCCGGCATAGTTAAATGGATAACCTTCCTTATGATTTTCATCATTTTGGGCTGATGAATATATACCCCATACCAAAACAGCTTATTGAAGCGAATCAGCCTGAGCTTTCTCATCAGCAGAAGGAACAGGGCACAATAATTGGAGCAGATAAGAATATTGGCCTCTTTAAACTGTCTCCTTGCCTTTAATAAATTAACTGCATTTTTGGCCTCTTTTCCCAGAAGCTCTCTTTTATTGGGAAAATTACCGTATTCCTTCCCATGCAATTCAACAACCTTGAAGGAAAGCCTTTCCTGCAAAACCTCCCGAACCGCTTTCCATTCTTTATCATAAGTAGTAATAAAATAGTTATTCATGTCCCTCTCCATTCCATTCAGTAGGATTTAATCCCTACTCTATTCTAAAGTATAATTCTCAAAATCGGAAGCCTTTTTATGAGGATACCATAATGATAGTTTCAAAAGAAACATTTTTATGCTATAATCTCGTTATTTAGGAGGCTAAGCATGAATAACATTACAGGAAATAATTCCCTTTTTACAATATCCAAAATTATTGCTCCCATCACCCTGGGTGCTCTTATGGTATTCTATCTTATCTTTGCACTATATGATGGAGCAGTAATTGCCGTGGACTCCCCCGGCTATATTGAGATGAGCTTTTCCAGAGAGCCTTTATACCCTTTGTTCCTTGCTTTTTTCCGCCTTTTTGGAGAAAACTATCTTCTAAATGCGGTAATCGTCCAAAGCCTGTTAATGGCTTATGCTGCCTGGGCTCTGGCAGACTATCTTCGTCTGAGGCTAAAGGTACATCCTCTGTACAGTCTTCTTCTCTACCTTTTTGTACCGGCTACTTCTTTGCTTTGCCGCTTTGCGGCTAAACGTAGCTCCATGTATACCAACAGTATCCTTTCTGAGGGTATTGCCACCTCCCTCTATCTGCTGTTCATCCTTTATCTCTTTCGTTTTCTAATGGAAAAAAGGAAAAGCTGTCTGGCTGCTGCCTCTTTTCTTGCTTTCCTGCTAATTTCCACCAGAAAACAGATGCTCATGGTTATGCCCATGCTGATTTTGGCAATTATTTTCTTTGCTGCCTCCTCTTCTTTAGGGAAAAGAATCTTACAGGCCTTAATCCTCAGTCTGGTTATCCTGGCTTCCTCTACCCTTTTGGACTGCACCTATAATTATGCTGTAAGGGGACAGTTTGCCCGTCACAGCAGCGATAACCGTTTTGTCACCACCATGCTCTTTTACAATGCCCAAAGGTCGGATGCAGATTATATTGCAGATGAGACCATTCGGGAGCTGTTTCTGGAAATCTATGCCGTTTGTGAAGAAAATGGATATCTGGGCTCTCAGGCAGAAAAGGGTTGGCTGAATGAGGTTACCCATTTTGGAGAACACTATGACCATATTCAGATTGACACCATGTGGCCCATGATATTAGAGCAGGCTGGTGAAAATGTGGGGGAAGAAAGTGTAGCCCTAAAGGATATGGAAACTGATCGGATCAACGGCGTAATTATCCGTTCCATTCTACCCCATCAGCTTCCCAAGCTGGCTCACAGTTTGTTAAACAACTTTGCTTCGGGGCTGATTACTACGGTGGCACAAATGACTCCCGTTCTGATTGTTTATAGCGTTTTTGCCTACGCAGCTTTTTGTTTTCTTTTTGTCCGGATTTGTCTCCTTTACCACAAAACAAAAAAGCAGGAGTATTTTCATGTCCTGCTTCTTAGCGGTATTACCCTACTTGGTATTCTTTGTAATGTGGCGCTGGTATCTGCGGTTATTTTCTGCCAGACCAGATACACCATCTATAATATGCCTCTATTTTATACGGCCGGTGCATTGCTTCTGTACGTTTACTCACGAACAATCCTTATGGAGTCGATGGAATCCACCTCAAACCGGGCATAATCCAGCAAAGCACCGCTTTCCTTCTCAAAAACCAGTATTCCTGCTCCTGCTTCTTTTTCCAGGGCAAATTCCTGCTCCTGCCAATCGATAATCATGGCTGCCGTATCGAAATTGATTCGCATACCGAAGCCTCCCAGAGAAGTATTACACTCCTCGCCCTCGTCAATCTGGTAAATCCGGTTTTTCCCCCGGTCTGCCAGGACGAAGGTATTTCCAGACGAAAAGCTTTCCACATCAATTCCGATATTGGCCAACAGTTCCCGCAGAATCGTATCATCCAACCAGTCTGCTCCCGGAGCCATCCAGATTCCAAAGCTCAGCTCCTGATCCGATAAAAGCATCAGATAGCTTTTCAAATCCTGTGCAGCACGAAGATTATTCCATTTAAATTCCTGATAGACTTCATAGTCCTCATACCAGTCCTGATAAAGAGGATTTTCTCTCTGATCCGCAATCTCATACTCCTCACGGATATATTCACCCAGATAAGCAGTCAGCTTACGACCTCCGGAGGGATTTAAATGGGCACCGGGATCATAACAGTCCGTATTGGGATTGATGAGGGAAAACAGCTGATGAAAATCCAGATAATTTACCTCATATTCCTTGGCTATGTCCCAAACCCGATTAGATTCCAGCTGCCAGCCACTGGAATCGGGAAATGGAATATAAGTTAACAATACCTGAATCTCCCTCCCCCGGCATTCCAGAATCATCTTTTCCAGATATTCCATACCCGTGGTTTCTCCCTGGATTTTTTCCTCCCGTCCAAAATCCCAATGCCTGTCGGGAACAGCAACGGCAATCCTGGACTCTGCCCCTTTTTCTAAATTGGATTTAGGCTGAAAATCCTCTGCAGTCACCTGACTCCAACGATTATGATAGGTGGAAAACTTCCAGAGAAAATCCCATTTCTGTGGAGAATCCCCTAACAAATCCTCAATCATGGCCACCTTGGTACCACCGAAAGGAATATGATCAACAGATAAATGAAGCTGCTCTATGGTACCTATTTTATCCTGCTCCTGCATCAAGCCACAGTCAATTACCACAAGCTTAGGTGTAGTCTCTTCCAATGCACATTTTAACAACCAGTAGTTTGTGGGAATCCGATTCCCGTGTCCTGCCAGATTATAGGAAATAATTCCCTGCTCCTTCCACAGCTGCATGGGATAAATGGTATTCAATACACGACTCTGTCCAAAAAACAGTACGTCAAAATCTGCCTCCTGATGATAAAAATCCGCATACTTATTTACGCTGTCTTTTCTTTCCGTTATATCCGCCGCATAGTTTATGCCCAGAGCTGCCAATATAGCCACCATGATAAAGGAAAGAAAAAATTTAATTCCCTGCTTCATTTAATTTTCTCCTACCGCTTAAATTCCCTCAATTGTTTCTCTTCCTACCTTTAGAACTGAAAATAGATAAAGTTGGCTGCCTCATAGGCCGATCCCCAAATACCGGTCAGGACAATAAAAACAATACTTCCTGCAACCACCAGCCACTGAAACCAATATTCCTGTTTAAGGAGTATCTTTCTTGGCTGTACTCCTTTGTATTTCAAGAAGTCTGCCAGAAAAAGCAGGATGATGCTGTACATCATCAGGGTAAAGTTCTTCTGATCCAGCCCACAGGTGTATAGGGAGCCATCAACCAATATCCCCGGATTGAATCCCGACAGAATTTTTTGGATAATTTCCCTAGCCTGTGTGATTTCTGTCGCTCTGAAAAAAATACCGGAAAAGGCAAAGAGCAGAAAGGTAACCATAACCTTAAACAGCTTATGACTATAGCTTTCCCTATCCAGATGCAGACACCTTACCAGACGGGTTCTCACGGGCATAAGCCAGTTTCCTACCATCTGATAGAAGCCATTCAGCAGCCCCCAGATAATGTAAGTCCAATTGGCACCATGCCAAAGCCCACTGACAAAAAACACGATAATGATATTGAGGTATTTTCTAAACGTTCCCTTACGATTTCCTCCTAAAGGAATATACAGATAATCTCTAAACCAGGTATTCAGGGATATATGCCATCTTCTCCACAATTCTGCAACGGAAGCAGCAAAAAAAGGAGCATTAAAATTATCCATAATCCGGTAGCCCAGCACTCTGGCACTTCCCATGGCAATCACGGAGTAACCGTAAAAATCACAATACAGCTGGATGGCAAACAGAAGACTTGCTACTAATAGAAATCCCCCATTATACTTGAAATGATTTCCGTATACCTCATCCACAAAAATCGCCACCCTGTCCGCTAAAACCATCTTCAGAAAAAATCCCCAAAGCATGAGCAATAAGCCCTCTCTCACATTCTCTACGTTAAATTTGGAAGGTTCTGACAGCTGCTTTAACAGATTCTTAGAGCGTTCAATAGGGCCTGCCACCAGCTGGGGAAAGAAGGAAACGAACAGGGCGTACCGAAAAAAATTCTTTTCTGCGTAAATATCCCCCCGATATACATCTAAGGTATAGCTCAATGCCTGAAAGGTAAAAAAGGAAATTCCTACCGGCAGGACAATGCTGAACCGGGGCATATTTAACTCAATATGTAACAGACGAAAGAGAGCCTGGACATTTTCCAGCAGAAAATTGGTATATTTAAAATAACAGAGTACCCCTATATTCAACAATACACTTAAGGCTACACACAGCTTCTTCCCTTTCTCTACCTTTTCCAAAGACCAGGCCTGTTTTCTGCACCATTCAATTCCCAATCCGCTAAGCCAGGTGACCGTTGTGGAAAACAGCAAAAGGAATACGTACCTAGCATCCCAGCACAGATAAAAATAGTAGCTGGCTGCCAAAAGCCATAAATAGCGGACTTTAGCCGGCAGGCTGAAACAGATTAATAATACAATGGGGAAAAAAATCAAGAATTGCAATGAATTGAATAACATTGTTGCCTCTCCTTTTGTCCTCGGCTTAGGATTAAATAGTCTACTCCTGCTGCTTTAGCCGCTTCTGCATCCTTTTCTATACGGTCTCCTATCATCAGCGTATCCTCAGCCTTAATCTTCAGCTTCTTAAGAATCACCTGAATCCCTTTCGGATTAGGCTTCATTGAGCTGATGTCCGGGTCAGCAGAGCAGTACTGTCCATCTACCACAATCTCCAAAGCCCTCAGCTTATCTTTAGTGGGATAGTCGGAATAAACCACATTAAGAATCCCTTTCTTGCGAAGCCGACCGATGAGCAGCGCTGCCTCCTCATCCCGATAAGCTTTAAGGTATTTTAAAGGTGCTTCATGCATCCAGAAGGTAACGATCTCTTTTATCTGCTCTTTCATAAGCCCGCATTTTGCCCCACAGGCCGCATACTGGCGCATTTCCAAATCCTCTTCACTGTCGGAAGGATCCCATTTCTCCCGAAGCCTGCGATAACACAAAATCACTCTGGCTTCTTTCCAGCGGGAGGGTTTAAATACCAGCTCCTTCAGAATCACCTCTATCATTTTTTTCCGAAAGGGCTTCTGGTAATAGAGAGTTCCGTCCAAATCCCATATAATTAGTTTATATTGTGTTAGCTTTTTCAATCTCTTCACCTACTCTGTTACGATATGGGCCTGTCTTTACTGAATGGGAATCAAATACGGATCCTGGAAAATTTGCAACAAGGGGATTTCCACAAAAGTCAACATAATAAACAACAGAATCAAAAAGCTTACATAAGCAATTAATTTCTTCTCCTTATACAACTTTTCCGGCTTCTGTACCGCTGAATCCTCCTTAAAGGCAATCATCAGATAGTATACGAACAGAAAGAATAAAAAGGGCATGGCGATCAAATATTCCAATCGATATTTAATCAAAAAAATTCCCATGCAGAAGGTTGAACAGAACGCATAAAACATACTGGAGCCCAGAAGTGTAAGCTCTGTATAATGAGCAAAGGATTTCCGATATCTTCCTGCAAGAGCAGGGTCGTTAATCATCCGATACTCAGCGAATCGTTTGATTCCCATTAAAAAGGCCCCACCCATCCAGTAGCCAAAAAGAATGCTCACCGGAGGAATCTGTGCATCTGTTACAATAAACCAGCCCAGTAATAATCGAATCATATTATTTACGGATTCGGAAATCACATCCAAAAAAGGAATATCCTTAGTTCTGAAGGGCTTAACATTATAAAGCACTCCCATCACTAACAGCCAGATTTCCATATAGAGAAAATAACGGTTGATCGGAAGGGAACAAATAATTCCCGCAATGATCAATATTCCGTACTCCAGCATAACCAGGCCAAGCTTCATATTTGAAGCTACCACCGGACGATATTTTTTGGTGGGATGATACTGGTCAAATTCCGCATCCAGCCATTCATTAATAACGTAATTTGCCGAAGCCACAAAGCAGGTTGCCAGAAATCCCAAAACAAATTTCCAGCATAATTGTGGTATATCGGGTATTCCCACCAATAAAAAGGCTACCCCCACACCGGGGACGATAAACAGATTCTTCACCCAGTGATCCGGTCTTGCAATCTTTATATAATTCTTCATCCTCACTACCCCATTTTTCTTTTTATGTCAAAACTATTCCCAGTTTAGCATATTTTGCAGGGCTTATCAACAAAACAACAGCCTGTTCCTCAAGGGTACAGGCTGTCATAATCATAATTCATATAATAATCATATTCCCATTGAAGGATATCCTGATAATTTTCCTTCGTTATCCTACCCTCATCGGCTGCCAGCCATTCCAGGATCACATCATTGATTTCTGCTACATAATGCTCTTTATCCCGATACAGGTTAATATTGTCCGTCACTTCCGTCTTATTTGCATAGCTGTAAAGTCGGATGTTATCACATTCCAGCATCAGCCGGGTGGCAATTCCCTCCATCTGAATCTGCTTTTCCAGCCAGCCGTCCCGATACAGGGATTCCCAATAAAGCACACTATAGGGGGTATAAAAAAGGAGAAAGGTGGTATCCGGATACTGATTGGCCAATTCCACAATATTCCTGGTAATATTTTCTTTAACCCGGTTAATCTCTTCTTCCGTCAACTCCTCCATGGGAAGAATTTCGGCGCTTCTCTGGTAGGTTTGGGAAATGCTCTCCCATCCTCTTCCTCCTCCCCAGCTGGAGTACTCATCAAAATTCGTGCTTTCCCTTCCCTGAAGAGTCCATAACATATCTGTATACAGTCCTTCAAATAAAAGGGTCTTATTCCACACATAGGAGGTGTCGTTCAGCAGATTATCGTCATACAGATAGTCCGGATAGCTATCGTATCCCTGCCAGTCATAATCCCGGTTCAACCCGTTGTAGTCAATCCCCCAAAGGACATATTTCACCTTGTTTTCACTGTTTAATGCTACCTCAACGGTATCCTTGATTTCTTCAAAGCCGGCACCGGAATAAGGAATCTTAATGGAAGCGGTTCCGAAAAGCTCATCCATCTGTGAAACCTTAAAATTCTGATTCATACTGCTTCCGGTAATCAAAGCATCATACTCAAAGTTTTGAGCGATCCCCCGATTCATATACCTCTCCGAGTATATCCGGTAAGAAATCCCGGGCAAAGGCGCATGATAATGGAAATAAGGGTCTACAACGACCATAGCCAAAAGAATTACAAAAAGGATTCCCAGGGTGACCGCAACCGTTCCGATAAACCATTTCTTCTGTTTTTGTATCTTTATTGTTTCGTTCATATAACTCCGTACTAAAAATTAAAATAGAGAAATTCACTTACATCGCTCAAAGAAATTATACACCATACCAAAAGAAGAATAGTTATTATACTTCGCCGAAAAGAATACTTTTCTTCCTCCATTTTCTCCTGGGTATTTTTCATCAAAAATACTGCCGATAAAAGGACGATCAGCACAGTGACAAGAGGCAGCCATGGATAGCTCTGAAAAACTCCTCTTAATCCCAGGTTAGCCAAAAGCCGCACTTCAATCAACTTATTCATAGCTTCCATGAATTTTTCACCCAATTCCCATTCACCGGAAAACAAGCTTCCCAAAATACACTGCCAGTCCCTGATTCTATCGGCTCTGAATAGCAGCCAGGCCAGATTCACAAAGAAAAAGGTAAGTCCACCATATAACAACCGAAGGAGCTTTCCAAGCTTTCCATCTGAAACTCTTATTCCCAAATCTTTTCCTATTTTTTCAACAATCATAAATGCTCCGTGGAGCCCTCCCCAAAGAAGAAAAGTATAATTTGCTCCATGCCAAAATCCACTCAGCAAAAACACAATCATGGTATTCAAATACGTTCTGAATCGTCCGTTGCGGCTTCCTCCTAAGGGAATATAAACATATTGGGTAAAAAAACGAGTCAGCGTCATATGCCATCTTTCCCAAAACTCACTGATACTTCCTGCCTTGTAGGGTGAATTAAAGTTAATGGGAAGTTTTACATTAAACATATAGCCTATTCCCAATGCCATATCGCAATAGCCGCTGAAATCAAAATAAATCTGAAGGGTATAGGCCAGCATAACCACCAGTGTAGAGGCACTGTTCAATACATAAATATCGGAAAACCCAAGTGAAACCAATTTAGAAAGGGTATCGGCAAGGATAACCTTCTTTCCTAATCCCAGAGCAAAGCCATAAAGACCCCGGCTCATATTCTGCCAGCTTATCCTTTTATTTCTCTTCTCCATCAGCTGAGGAACCAGCTCTGAGTGCATAACGATGGGACCTGCCACCAGCTGCGGGAAAAAGGTAACATAGGCAGCATATTCAAAAAAGCCATAGTGAAGCCCATCTTCCTTACGATAGCAGTCCACGATATAGGAAATCTGCTGAAAGGTAAAGAAGCTAATTCCCAAAGGTAAAGCCACTCCCACATAATATTCAAAGTGAAACAGCCTCTCTAGAATGGCATCCAGAAAAAAATCGGCATATTTAAAATAAACCAAAAGACCCAGGTTGAACACAACCCCTATGGTCACTGTCAGCTTCTGCCATCCCTTTTTCCCTCCTCGACGCTTCAGCTCTGAGAGAGAAAAACCTATCAGAAAATTTACCAGGATACTTCCGAGAATTAAAATCAGATACTCCGGTTTCTGATATCCGTAAAACCAGAGGGACATGAGAAACAGCCAGATTATTCCGGCCAATCCGTTTTTTCCGTAGGCATATCGATTTAAGGTAAAATAGCCCAGTAAGGTTATGGGCAGAAAAAATAAAATAAACAGATACGAATTAAATAACATCGCTTTCCCTATTTTCTTTTAAACAAGTAATACTCAAAGGTTGTCCCGTTAGACAGGTTAGTCTCATATCCCACCAGATCATAGTACTGCCGTATCTCCCGGGGATAATCTCCCCTGACCAGAACGAACTGTGTCAGTCCCTCCCGAATATAACGAAGCTGTTCCTTCTCCATTTCTTTAAGAGGTATCCCATTGGTCTGAAAATACTTACAGGTAGGCACAATATCCGCTACGGTATAAAGTCCTGCATCCAGACAGCTTAGGTTGAGCAAGGTGGGATTTTCCTCCTGTTGAACGATTTCCTTAAATTTATACAGGAAAAAATCCTCCCGGCTCTGCTCCATAAAGGCAGTATTCCCGGAACCGACCCACGCTCCTAAAAGACTGATGCTGCAGATGATGCCTGCTGCCAGTACATTCTTCAAGGTGATTTTATCGTTTATGGCCTCTTCCTCTGCCCGCTCTGTCTTCCTGTCATAAATCAGCCAATCTGCCAGCACTCCCACTGCTCCCAGTCCTAACGTAGCAAAAACCATAAGTGGAATAGAATAATAAGGAAGATTCGCTCCTCCAACAAAAATGCCCAAGAATAAAAATCCAAAGAGGGCATAAAGATTCAGCTTCTCATACCACCTTATTCTCCGATTCATAAGAAAAAACAGCATTCCGATAATGATGGGAATAAAATACGAGGCATTATCCAGAATCAGATAATACAATATTTTGGCCAGTGTGTAAACCTTTTCTCCCGCTCCTGTCGATGCTTTACTTAAATCACTGTATAAAAAGATATTGTTATAAATATAACAGATATACCAGTCATACAGGGCATCATGAATCCCGAAATAAATCAGCCACGGAATCAGCGTAATGAGCATCCCCCCCAGAAATACTCCGCAGGCAGCCAGCGCTCTCTTCCGATTGGCTTTTGTAAAATTCATTAAGGCAATCGCTGCCATCCAGGCAAAATAAAATCCCAGCATATTGAATTTTACCTGCATGATAATTCCCGAAAAAATACCGTTAACCAGAATCATTTTTAGGGATGGAGGTTTAGGATATTCCTCCTGAAAATAGCGAAGGGAAAAATATAGGCTCCAGGCAAACAGGGGCAGACAAAATTCCTCTGCCGCCCCTCCCCAGTAAAAGCTTTTTGCCGAAAAACAGACTGCTGCCAGAACCGGTGTAAGCATAAGGGCCGTTTTCTCTTTGGCATACAGACAAAAAATCCGGTAACCTGCCATCAGAAAAAAGGCTGCTGCTACAATTTCCAACAAATACACGCCAAAAAAGGTATCACGGGAAATCAAATAGGCAATACCATACAGAAGATAGAGAAAGGGCCCCTTTTGATCATACAGGTCCCGATAGATGATTCCGCCATTCATCATAAACTTCCCCATGGAAAAATAGCTGTTAGCATCATCCCAGTTATTGCAGGGGTAGAAAAAGGAAGAGCGGGAGCAAATCGTTAAAAAAAGTGCTGCAATAAGCACCATATATACGTATAGCTTCCAATTCCCGCCTTTTTTCTGCCTCTTTTCTACTGTATTTTCCATAATCCTTCCCTCATCCTATCATTCCACTTTTAATCCAGTACAGAATAGCATACTTTGCCTCCAAATACCATATCCGTATTTTCTTTTCAATTGACTTTTTCTATATTTTTCGCTAAGATAAGACAAAATAACGATTACTTTGCATTTAGTCCAAAAGGAGTTTGTTTCATGATATTCTCTGTAGAGCACAAGATTCTTTTCTGGATAGAAAAGCACCTTTATCTGATTTTTTTCTTTGCCATAACTCTGATTTCTCTGGCTATCCGTTTTCTTCTTAGGGACGCTGATTCCGGAGATTTGAATGCTTTTCTTCTGCCTTGGTTTGACTATATTAAGGAGAATGGAGGACTGGGTTCCTTAGATGTGCAGGTGGGAGACTATAATATCCCTTATCAGACGGTAATTGCCCTTCTTACCTATCTGCCCTTAGAGCCTGCTTATCTCTATAAGCTGTTTTCCTGTATTTTCGACTATTTTCTCGCAGTTCTTGCAGGCTGCTTCGTCTATTCCGGCAGCCGGGATAACCGTGAGCTTAAGGCGATTCTTGCTTATTCCTGTGTTCTTCTTTCCCCTCTGGTTTTTTTAAATTCATCCTACTGGGCTCAGTGTGATTCCGTATTTACCAGCTTTTCTGTCCTTTCCTTACTGTTTTTCAGTCGGGAAAAATACGGTCTTACCTTTATTGCCTTTGGGTTAGCCTTGTCCTTTAAGCTGCAAGCCATTTTTTTGCTGCCTCTTTATCTTTTTCTATATGTCTATAAAAAAAGATTTTCCTTCCTCTATTTTTTTCTGATTCCCATGACCATGATTTTTATGGCCACTGCCGGACTTGTGAAGGGGCGAGGAATTAAGGACGTTTTTTTTATCTATGCCAACCAGACCAACACCTATACCTCTCTCTATATTAACTATCCCAGCTTCTGGGGATTGTTCTTAAGCGATACCCCCGCCCAGTTATCTCTTGCCCTGAAGCCCCTGGCTATTGTCTTCACCATAGCTGTTCTGGCTCTTCTTTTATTCTGGCTGTACCGGCAGCAGACTGTGCTGACACCGGTTACCCTTGTGTACATGGCCTTTCTGGTCATCTTTACCTGTGTTCTGTTTTTACCGAATATGCACGAGCGATACGGCTTTCAGTATGAAATTTTATCCATTTTACTGGCCTTTTTTCTTCCAAAAACGACCTGGCTTTCCTTGGGGCTGCATATATTAAGCTTTCGCACCTACAGTATTTATCTGTTTGATTTTACCCGGGAGCGTTTCTATCAGCTATCCATAATCAATGTGATGATTTATGTGGTTTATCTATACCTGTTCTACCGATATGTGCAGGATAAGGAGCTTCACCAATGTGACAGTCCCCATTCTGCCAATCTGTAAGCAGCTTAGTTCTACGAAAGAGGATTCATCCATGCGGATTATCGATTATTTTAATTACCTTGCTCTAATCATCTATATAGCTGTGGTTTCTTTCTTTCTGCTGAAAAAAACAGAATCCACACAGAAGTCGAAGCTGGCCACAGGCAGGATCAGTCTCAATTCCGGACAGGAGAAAATAATCGTCTGCCTGTTGCTGGGATTGGGAATTTTTCTTCGTTTTTTTCGTCTTTCCTCCATGCCGGAGGGTTTCCAGCAGGATGAGGCTTCTAATGCCTACGAAGCCTTTGCCCTTTCCTTTTACGGCATGGACCGAAATGGCTACCTCCGTCCTGTTTATCCCATCACCTGGGGCTCCGGCGGTGGAAGTCCCTTTCTGATTTATCTGTGTGCTCTTGTTATCCGTATTTTCGGAAATTCTATTTTGACCTTCCGCAGTGTGGTTGCCCTGTTCGGTGTATGCACCCTATTTCTGTTCTATTTCTATGTCAAAAAGGTACATAACCCTACTACTGCCCTGATTGGCCTTGGTGCACTGGCAGTCTGCCCCTGGCACGTGATTCTCTCCCGTTGGCTTCTGGACTGCAACACTATTCCCTTCTGGGTCATTCTTGTTCTGCTTCTGTTTTGGAGGGCCAATACCTCCAAAAAGACCCTTCACTATCTGATTGCCGCAGCAGTCAGTGGCTTTTGCCTCTATTGCTATGGCAGTGCAACAGTGGTAATTCCTCTGTTCCTGCTGTTTGCCTGCAGCTACAGTCTATACGTTAAACGTCTCACCCTGAAGCAGCTTTTTCTCAGCGGAATAGCCTTTTTGGTGATTATAGCTCCTTTAGCCGTATTTTATCTTATTAATCTGTTCGATCTTCCTGCCATTAATACCGAATATTTCAGTATCCCCCGCTTCGTAGGAGATCATACCGGCTCTGTTTTTATTGCCTTTGACTCCTCCTTACCGGTTACACTTTTCAGTAATCTGATCCGGGTACTGAAAATGCTGACTGTAGGAACCACAGATGAAGCCATTAACTATGTTCCCGGTTATTTTACCTTTTATCATTTTACTTTCCCGGTAACCTTCCTGGGTCTTTATCTGGCTCTTAAGGATATGTTTTCAGGCAATCGAAAAAAAGCCTGGAATCGCCACAGTCCCATGGTTTGGATGTTTATGGCAGCCTTCCTTTTTTCCCTGTTTATTGATCCCAATATCAACCGGATGATTTTTATCTTTCTTCCGGTGGTTTACTTTTTCGCGGTGGGTACAGAAGCCATTTACCGAAAACTTCGTTATGCCTTTGTTCTTTTAGTGCTTCTTTTTTCTCTGGGAGCTATTTCTTTTACTCGGGATTATTTTACCAGGTTTAACGAAACTACCGCCAGTCTTTGTATGAAAGGCTATGGAAACGCCATCCAATACGCGGAAAGCATACGAAAAGAGGGGCAGACCATCTATTCCACCTATGAAGGCCTGGCTTCCCCTTTTATTTCTGCTCTGTATTTCAGTGAAACTGCTCCCCAGGATTTTGTAGATACGGTAATCTACAAAGACCCCGAAGCAGAATTTCTGGTTGCCTCCTCCTTTACCCATTATGTTTTCGGACTTCCTGATGATCTGTGGGAGGATGAGGCCGCTTCATGGGATAATCCTCAATTAAACCTGAACTATCAGGATTCTATTCTAATTATTGCGCAGAGTGAAAAAGAGCAATTTGTCTCAGAGCAATATCGGATTACAGATTTTGATTATTATGCAGTGGTAGAATATATCCACTAGAGCTTTTGACATGATTTGATATCATTTATTACTGCCTGTATGTCCTCTCACTGATAATAAATCTGGGTCTTGCCTTGGTTTCCAGATAAATCTTTCCAATATATTCACCCAGTACACCGAAACAAATCAGCTGTACACCGCTTAGGAAGCATATGATGCTGGTCATACTGGCCCAGCCGCTGACTGCCTCTCCCCTCAGGTGAACCACTACCGACCAGATAACCCCGATAAAGCTTAAAAAGGCAATGAGAAGCCCTAGGGTCATAATCATCCGTATGGGACGGATACTCAGACTGGTAATACCATCAAAGGCCAGTGCCAGCATTTTCCTCAGGGGATAATGACTGGTTCCTGCCTGACGCTGATGCCGTTCATAATATACACTGGTGCTTTTAAAGCCTACCAGCGGAATCATACCTCTTAAATAGATATTTACCTCTTTAAATTCTGCCAGCTCTTCTAATACTCTTGCCGATAGAAGGCGATAATCTGCATGGTTAAATACCACATCTGCTCCAAACCATCTCAGCACTTTATAATAGCCTTCAGCCGTAGCCCGTTTAAAAAAGGTATCCGTATCCCTTTTACTGCGTACACCGTAAACTACGTCACAGCCGTTTAAATATTCATCGATCATGGCATCCATGGCATTAATATCATCCTGACCATCACAATCGATGGTGATGCTGATATCACATTTATCTTTAACTTCCATAAGGCCGGCCAGTACCGCATTCTGATGTCCCCGATTGCGGCTTAAGGCAATTCCTTCTATACACTTCTCCCGGCAGGATAAATCGCAAATAATCTGCCATGTTCTGTCCTTACTGCCGTCATTAACAAATAAAGTCTTACTTTTTTCCGAAATCTTTCCTTTTTCAATCAACTGTGTGATTTTTTCTGCAAACAGCTTGCCGGTGACAGGTAATACTTCTTCTTCATTATAGCAGGGGACCACGATATATAATATGGGTTTCATTTCATGTACTCCTTTTCGGAATCATTTTCCTTAGTAAAGTTAATCGTTTCTTTTCCATAATATAATCTGATTCCGGAATGCCATTCGTCTGCCTCCTCTGGGTTTAACAGCTCCGGTATCTGATTCAGGGGATCAAGCACTACATCCTTTTCTTCACTTTGTAACACTTCTATATTTTTCCAGTAAGCCCTGCCATACTCCTTCAGATTATCGTCTGCCAGCGTTTTCAGAGCAAATGCGGAGGTATACTGTTTCGGTTTACCCAAAGCAGTAATTCCCGCAAGGAGAATAACTGTCACTGCAAGGATTTTCAGATACCTGACCTTATTGGGAAATAACTGCTGTCGGTCAGGACAGTATTTTCGTTTAAACCAGCCCGTCAAATAAGCTGTATTGATCAGCAGTAGCAGAATCCACTGTAAATACATAATATTTAAGTATCTTCCTGCCGTTGCTGTGGATGTGGTATATAAGGGAGCAAAAAATAAAGCCGCCATATAGCACCAGCTGTAGGCCATTACTAGAAGAGGATAGGAAAAGGAGAAGCCCACCCCTTTCATTATCTCCCAAAACAGTGGTATGCTAAACAGAACTAAGGCAAACACTGTCCAATGCATCCATTTACCCAGCATATATTCAAGAGAAGTTTTAAAAGCCAATATTCCTGCTTCTATTATGCCATATCCTTCTGTTATGGCCATTTTATCAAAATTGCCGGGAGCTATACTGTTAATCCCAAAGCCAATGAAAAAGAGAACACAGACAATTCCCATTTGGTAATACTTTCTCCAGCTTCGTGTAAGGGTAATTACCAAAAGAATAGAAGCGGTAAGGAAAATGGTGCCTACTCCCGTTACATAATTACCACCTCCAACATAAATCGCTGCCAAAGCCGCTCCCAATAGATTTATCCGGCCTCCTTTTTTTAAAACCATCCGCAGCATTAAGGCCAGCATACATAGAAGAATACTGTAAGACCCAATATAGTGTATGGCTCCATTGTACCAGAAAAAAGCCGATTGTTTAACCGGAATACATTGAATTGCCATGAACAAATACATCAGAATAATTACTCCGCTACTGTTCTTATCCGCTTTTAATAAATCCTGTAAAACTGTTCGAAGGAAAAACCAGCCGGACAGACTGAGCAATAAGATAAACACTGCAGGTACAACCCCATAAAAGTCTTCCTTAAATACCCCCGGCTGTAAAGCCATCAGAAAGGTAGAGCTATAGGTTCCCTGCCAGCCAAAGTAGACCCTTCCCACGGTGATACAGGCCATTTTTACAGCCTCTAACACGGAGCCGGTCTGCTCCCAGATTTCATGGACGTAAACACTGAAAACATAATCATCTGCTCTGGCAAATACATAAGGAGAGAGCAATAAAATGGGAATCAGACTAAGGAGAAAAACCACGAAAAGAATGTATTTTAACCGGAGGATAAATTGAGTATCCTTATCCGTTGAAGTTTCAGGGAAGAAACCTGCTATTTGCCTTTTTGCCGTTCTTTTTCCCAGGCAGCGTGCAAACCATAGTGCCCCCACGTAATAGATGATCTGCAAAGTCTGCATCAATCTGCTTTTCTCGATTCCCCGGGTGGTATACACCGAAAACAGAATCCCACCGTAAAGGATTAAAGCAAAAATAATCAGTACCGCTTTATTTCTTTCTCCGGTTTCTCTAAGGCGGTCGGGATGATAAAAGCAGAAAATGGCAGTCAGAAAAAACACAAGGATAAAAACAGGATTAATCCAACGTTCAAACAACAAATAAATCAGATAGTATAAACTTAATACGGGTATTTTTATCAACTCTAGCATTTTATCTTCTCCCAATTTCCTGATACTTCAATCACCTCTATCCTCATTGCTCCTCCTTCTTGTTGTTCCAGATTACGGAGTCGATAATGTACCTGGGCCTGCCCTTGGCCTCCATATAGAGCTTTCCGATATATTCACCGATAATTCCCAAAGAAAGCAGGGTTACACCATTCATAATCAGCGTTATCATAATGCTGGTAGTATATCCGGCAATATTATCTCCCCGTATCCAGCCAATAAGGCTGAAAACCGCTACAAACACCCCAAACAGACAGGTAATCAATCCCAGCGAAGTGATGATTCTCAAAGGCTTTATACTTAAGGAGGTAATTCCGTCCGTTGCCAGCTTCAGCATCTTCTGAATCGTATATTTAGATTGGCCTGCCTCTCTCTTTTTTACCTCAAAATAAACGATGTCCGACTGAAAGCCCAGAGTGGGAATTAAACCACGAATAAACAGATTAACCTCCTTATATTCTGCCAATGCCCGGATGGCTTTCCCGGATAAAAGACGATAGTCTGCGTGGTTAGTAATGATCTCACATCCCAAACAATGCAAAAGCCTGTAATACAGCGTAGCCGTTGCCTTTTTTAAAAAGCCGTCGGTGCTTCTGTCCCTTCTGACGCCATACACAATATCACATCCCCTGTTATAACAGGCAATAAATTCATCCATGGCTTCAATATCCTGCTGAAGATCTGCATCGATGGTTATCACCATATCCGCATCATCTTTGGCATAAAGCATCCCGGCCAGAATCGCACTCTGATGACCAAAATTTGTCGAAAAGTTAATGACTCCGATCATGGAATTTTGTTTTGTGGCCTGATGCAGAAGAAAAAGCGTCTTGTCCCGGCTGCCGTCATTAACAAACAGGAGCTTGCTTTCCGCAGAAATTATCTTTTCCTGAATAAGCCGGTTCATTTTCTCGGTCAGAACCTCCACCGTTTTTTCAATCACTTCTTCTTCATTATAGCAGGGTACTACCAGATAAAGCTTATTCCCTCTTTTTTCCATTCCTATTCTCTTCCTTCTTTCTGCAATTCTCAGACAAAGAGTTTTTCGTTCTACTATAGCATATTTCGATAGATAGCCGTTAATTTTTTTATGTTTTTCTCCAGATTGTACTCCTGTGCAATCTTTCTTAAAGCAGCCTGTCCTAATTCTTTTTGCAGTTCAACATCCTCCAGGCATTTTCTGAGAGCTGCTTCCAAAGCCTCGCTGTCTTTTACCGGCACCAATAATCCGTTTTCTTCATGAATAAGCATCTGTGTAATTCCGCCAATCTCTGTTCCGATACAGGCACAACCGAAGGCCATCCCTTCCAAAAGAGAAATGGGATGCCCCTCAAAATATGAGGGAAGCACAAAGAGATTGCATTCTCTCAGCAGCTTTTCCTTTTCCTCTGTGCCAATCCATCCGGGCTGAACAATCCATGTTCCCATGGCATCTGCCTGAGCCTTTAACTGGGAATCCTCCCAAACTCCTCCAAGATACAATCGTAAATCAGGAAATTCCTTTTTCAGCCCCCCACAGGCCACAAGAAGCTCCTCTATTCCTTTCTCCTTGCACATCCTCCCTAAAAAGAGAATTTTCTGTCCGGTATAGTCTTTAGTGTACTTCTCAGGGAGCAGAATGGCATTGGGAAAAAGCACCAGCTTCTCCTCTCCTGTAATCCGGGCAAATATTTCCCACAGATAGGGAGCAATAACCAATATCCGGTGGGCCTGCTCCAAGGTTTTTCTAATCAGTCTCTGCCTGCCCGGCCCGCACTGCTCAAAATAGAAGTCCCGGATATTTCCTCCATGTTGATGAATAAGAATTTTTCTGTGATTTAAGCGGGCAATCCAGATAAAGGGAAGCTTGCGGTATATACTGGAATCCGAAGCCATATTCACATGAATGAGATCATTCTTTCTGACTAAAGCTATGAATTGAAACAGTGCCTTTGCGGCCACCCACAGCTTATGCCATTTGCTTCCGTCCTCCATAGTCCCGAGATAAGTCAGCTCCACCTGCTTATCCAATCCTGCCCGATAATAATCATTGACCACAGCTGAGACACCGCCCTTAACCGTTCTGGCAGGCCCTATCATTAACACTTTAATCTGTGTATTCTTCATAAATTACCCATTTTTCAATGGCCTCCTGACTCCACTGTCCGGTAATGGATTTATTTCCCTTGTTCATAATCTTCACCCTTTTCGTCTCCATGTTTTCGGAATACAAAAAATTTCTGTCCAAAATAATTGAGTACCACGAAGATACACATGCCAAAGAGCATGCTGATCTGTTCAAATATAGACACCGACAGATTCAGGTTTCCCAGCAGTATACCCATCGCCGGCTGGGCAATGCTATAGGCCAGAAAATAGCAGACAATAATGTTGACTGCAAATCGTACCACTTCCCTTCCCGACTTTTTTTCGGAGCGAAAGGTGAAGTACTTGTTGGCAAAGTAGCTGAAAATACTGCCGATCAGATAGTCCATTGCACTGGAAAGCCAATACCCCAGATGAAAAACGTTATAGGCAATGAACATAGCTGCCATTCCAATGAGAGTGTTCATGATTCCCACCACAATAAAACGGCTCTGCTCCAGATTAAAAATTCTCTTGATCCAATTCATCTTCCTATCAGCAGACCTGCTGCTACAGCGGCAGGGTCTACACTCCTTTATATTCGTTACAGGCCTGAATGACCAGCTTTACTTCCTCATCCGTCATCTCCGGAAACAGAGGCAGGGTAGCGCAGTGAGAAGCCAGATACTCTGCATTGGGACAGTCTCCTTCCTTATAGCCCAGATGGGCATAGGCCTTCTGCAGATGACAGGGTACCGGATAATGGCGATTGCACTCAATCTGTCTGTCCGCCATATAGCCTAAAAAATGCTCCGGGTCATCTACCGTTACCACAAACAAATGGTAAACCGGTGTGGTATTTTCAGGGTGTGCCTGCATGGTCAATCGAGGATTGGTAATTTCTCGGATATAACGCTCCCCAATTTCCTGTCTTCGCCGGGTCCACTTGGGAAGAAGCTTTAAGCTGACACTCAAAACTGCCCCCTGAATCCCCTCCAGGCGATAGTTGTAGCCGATTACATCATGATAATAACGAATCTGACATCCCTGATTTTTTAGCATGGTAATATAATCAAAATGCTCCTTTTTTTTGCAGGTCACGCTTCCCCCCTCTCCAAAAGCATAGAGATTCTTTCCGGGATAGAAGCTGAAGCAGCCCAAATCCACCAGGCCACCTGCCATTTTACCCTCATAAAGGGCACCATGAGACTGGGCGCAGTCCTCTACCACATAAAGGTTATGCTTTTTGGCTATGGCCTTTACCCGATTTACCTCGAAGGGCTGACCGTAAAGATGAACTCCGATAATCGCCTTTGTCCTTTGGTTAATCTTCTCCTCAATTTTATCCGGATCAATCTCCCAGGTATCTGCAGTACAGTCCACAAATACCGGTGTGGCACCGGTATAGCTTACTCCCCACGCAGTAGCAATATAAGTATTGGCCGGAACGATTACCTCGTCCCCTTCTTTGATTCCTAAAGCCAGCATGGCACAATGCAGAGCCGTAGTTCCGTTATTTACTCCTGCCGCATAGGGTACATTGCAGTATTGGGCAAATTCCTCATCAAACCTGTCCGCATATTTTCCGCCGGAAAAGGCAGTATCCTCACAGACTGCCCGCATAGCCTCCATATAAGCCTCTTTGTGTGCCTGAAAATCTCTGGATAAATCAATTCGTTTTAGCATACTCTCTCCATTCTATCTCTTAGAAGTCTTCCTTTGCTCCTCCTGGTGAAACGCTTTCTTTAATCTTACCATCTGTACAAGGTAATTCTTCACCGTCTTTGCTACCTTAACCGTAGTATTATAATCTTCCTGCCATTCCACCGGAAGATCACAAATATTCATCTCATCCCGCTCAGCCCGTAAAAGAAACTCAATGGTATAGAACCAGCCGTTTTCCTTACTGCTCTCCTTCACCAGTCTTTCCGCCGCTTCCTTTCTCAAAAAGGTAAAGCCACAGACGGCATCCGTAGCCTTCATACCAAAAACAGTCTTCAGCAGAAATACCAGCCCCGCTGAAGTTATTTTTCTGTACCACTTCCGTCCTCTGGTATCAGACTGTTTGCTGAAACGGGTACCGTTCACATAATCCAGCTGCGGCAAAGTTTCAAACAAGTGGATGGTCTTTCCCAAATATTTTAAATCTGTGGATAAATCAATATCCATATAGCCCACAACATCACTTTCGTTTAGCTCAATCCCCTTACGGAAGGCTACTCCCACTCCCCGTTCTCCCACACGGACATAACGAACCTGGGAATATTTTGCTTCCAGCCGTTTTCCGATCTCGGGAGTATCATCCGTGGAACCATTGTCCAGAATCAATAGCTGATAGGGAATGGTTACATTTTTCTGCAGATATGCCATAGTCTGTTCGATCCCTCTTTCCAGACGAAGCTTCTCATTTAAAACCGGAAATAACAGGGTAATACTCATTGCTTCTTTTTTCACTCTTTTGCCACCTTTTCAATATCGGAAATCAAATAACGCTGCTGCTTGAAAATCAGATTTAACAACACTGACAAATATTTTAACACAATAGTCAGTAGGGAGAACACCCCAAAAAAGCCTAATGCCAAAAAGGCCATAGTGGAAATCCAGCCCTCAACCACCGCGGCTGACCGTAAAACATCCCGCAAAATATAAATCCCTACTCCTATGGTAATCAGTAAAAATACACAGCTGACAATAAAAGAAAGCCGTTCCATTACATTGGTAAAATAAATAAAGGAATCCAATGCCAGCAAAGCCCGCTCCCCTGTCCCTCTCCTTTTGCCCCCCTTCTTTTCGGAAAGCTGACTATAGTTAAGGACATCCATCTTCAGTCCGCAGTTGGCATATACCGCCTTTCGATAGGGAATGTACTGCCCCAGGGTCTTGATTCGGTTTATGGCCCTTCTGGATACAATCCTCAGAGTCTCCGGACCGATAATTGCCTTTCCTTTACTGGTGTGATTGTATAAGCTGTAAAAAATGCGGGAGGTAAGGCGAATGTGATCGTTGGTTCCTGCGGCTACAATATCATAGCCCTCCAGCATTCTTTCATATATTTGAAAAATAATATCCGGGGGATAGTCAATCTGAATCGTATCAAATTCATAGACAAAATCACCGATAGCCAAATCTCTTCCTGCATTCATAGCGCTTTCCAGCCCATGATAGAAGCTCATATGGATGATGTTGACCATAACCGGGCTGTTATTCTTTATAAGCCACGCCTTCAATTCCTCTATTGTGCCATCGGTGCAGCCGTCATCTACACAGACCATTTCAAAATCCTCAAAGGCTTCACTGAATCTTGGCAGTACCTGTTCCAAAAAGGGAAGTATCCTCTGCTCTTCGTTATGCAGATATACCACCAGGGAAATAAATTTCTTTTCTTTTTTTGCTGATTCCACCTAAGTTTCTCCTTTATGTTTACGTTACTATTTCAACCGTTTTTCCACTGAAAGCAACCCCATATTTTAAAATGGTCTTGATTCCTTTTTGAAGCATATCTGTATCATATTTTTTGTCATCAATCTGACATCTGGCCTCCGTGGCCTGTACCCTAAGTGCTTCTTTTGCACAATTACTCCTTGCTTTCAGTTCAATGATAATGCCAGCCCGTTTAGGATCTCTTGGCATAAGTTGGATGTCATACCTCCCCTCTCCCGACTCCCGATTGGAGGTAACATAATAGTAATCATCCAGCATGGCACACAATCCAAGGACAAGCCCGTGATAGAAGCTCTCACCTACTGTATCAAAACTGCTTGCTGATTCAATTAGTAACTTCTGAAAATACTCCTTCAGCTCAGATGCATTATTCGTATACAAAGCCTCCTGAATCAATATTGCTGTCGAGGGAGGCATTATACTCCTTAGCTTCTGTAAAATCTCTTTTCTATACACATGGGCAATCTCCTGATTAGGTATAGAAACCTTACACATATAATCTCCCCCAAAGGCTTCATCTGTCATCACTGCCTTAAGGTAGCCTGCTACTAAAAGAAAGCTGTAGATGGATGATGGGTTATCTTTTATTTCCGGATAAATTACTCCGGTATCAATATAAGTCAAAATCTGCTCCCCTCGCAGCAGAGCATGGAGCCGTTCATAAATTTGTTCGTCAGCCTGGGTTAAAATTTCTCCGATAATTTCATTATTTCCCGTAGATTGCCAAAATGCCTTTGCCTTAAATTGATTTCCGAAATAATTGATAACAGACCATGGATTAAAAATCTCTGTATCTCCAAAGCGATAGCCATCGTACCATTTACAAATCTCTTCCACTTTTTGAGGTACACCATAATAATCAGCCATCTCCTCTACTTCCTGTCTGGTAAATCCAAAATATTTACTATAGCCGGTATCCATAATCGAATTGACCTTCAGATTATTCAGTCCGCTGAAAATACTTTCCTTTGCCACTCTTAAAATACCGGTTAAAAAGCCGTAAGACAGATGCCGATTATCTTTAAGTCCGCCGGAAAAAAAATTCCTCATAAACTGAATAACTTCCTCATAGAAGCCGCATAAATACCCCTGCTGAATAGGAGTATCATATTCATCAATAATGACAATCGGAGCAATTTGGTAATGCTCATCAAGCATCTGGGACAACATCATCAATGAAATTCTGTAATCATTCTCATTAGCCTGTTCACTGATGATCTTATGATAATATGCCTGATCACTGACTTTTGTACTGTCAGAAAGCTCAGAATGCCTGATAAACTCAAGGCGTATCAATTTAGTAAGTAAATTATAGGTTTCTTCCCAGTTATTGCACTTTACATCCTTTAGTGTGATAAAAATAACCGGATACTTCCCTTGATAAAGGCGGTATTTTTCCCCCTGCTTCCAAATCAGCTTATCCTTGAAATATATGGAGGTATCCTCATTGGTTTTCTCAAAAAAAGTACGAACCATATCCATATTCAAGGTTTTTCCAAAACGCCGCGGTCTGGTAAAAAGAGATACCATTGGCCGCTCATCCAGAAACTCCTTAATCATCATGGTTTTATCAATATAGTAATACTCCGTTGAAGCCAGTCGATAATCGGATATCCCAATAGGCAGCGGCAGATTATCCGGGGTACTGTTCTTCCTGTACATTCCCGATTTCACACGATGATCCACCGGCTTAGGTGTATTTAGCGGAATCAGCCAGGAACGCCCCTCTTTCCTCACTCCTTTGATTTTATCATCTTTACAGAGTGCAGTCACCCTTCTGTTACTTAAACCCCAGAGCTTTGAAGCCTCTTTCACCGTCATCATCTCACTCATGCTCTATCACCACCTTTTTGGATATTCCTTTTCCTTAAGTATATTAACCCAAAAGAAGAATGTCAACAACACTGCGGAATAATTCCGAATATTGCATGACATTCTTCTGAAATTTAATTCTTTTTACAAATACTCATCCAAATCATATACCGTATTAATCTTCCCTGATAAAACACTGATAAAGGTAGGATTTTGGCCTGTTATCTTTATGGCCGTAGGTCTGGAATCATCTACCTCTGAAGATTTCAGAATCGGTTTCATGGAAAACAGGGATTCTCTGTAGGTGTAGCTATATTCTTCCAGAAGATATTTGTCCGCCAGATGGGACATATACTTCCATGCGGATTTCGGTTTTGCGGGACACAGGTTGCAGTTCCCCAGACTTTCCGGCGTACAGCTCTCCCCGGCCTGCTGCTGACAGCCGAAAGAGGGCAGGCTGTCATAAGAGGTTACATGGGGGGTAAAGGTTACCGAGGTCAGAGAATGCAGTCCCGTCTTCCCAAAGGGCATAATGGAAAAAAAGGGACCATCCATTACCGTAATTCCCATATCCCGCAGAGCAGCTGACGGCTCGCAAAGGATAATTTCACAAAGCTCATACTTAATCGGGAAGCTTCCTTTTTCCATCCCCTTTAATCTTTTCAAAATTTGATTCACAGAGGCATAGGTAGCATTCAATACAAACGCGGACTTATATTCGGTGCCGTCTTCCATTAAAAGAACGAATTCTCTGTCTTCCCGAATAATCTCCACAATTCTGGCCGCATAGCAAATCCTTACATTGGATTTTTCCCCAAGCTTTTCTTCAAAAAATTTCTGCAGCAGCTTGGCATCATAGGTATATTCTTCCGTCAAAAAAGCCCCATCACACATTCCCGGCTTAAAGTATCGGGAGGGCGGCAGCTCATCACAACGGATTCCGGCAGCCTTGCAGAACTCCTTAAACTGCTGCCCGTCAGTCCAGGAGAACTGATTCGAGGTGGCATAAATCTGCTCAAATTTAGAATGGATGCAAAAGCCATAATCCTCCGTAAATCTTCTGAAATAGCCCGCCGACTTTACTGCCGTAGTAAGGCTTCGGGGATAATGGTAGCCCATATGTACCCTGGCCTGATTGATATAGGTAGCACGTTCAAAGGGTGCTGCATCATATTCCAGCACTAAAACCTGCTCTCCCTTATTCGCTGAATATAAAGCCGCATAGAGTCCATACAGACCGGCACCGATTATGATTTTGTCATATTGCATCTTCATTTTACTCAACCGCCTTAAACTCCCCTAGTCTGCTACCCGGATAACCCATACTCCATCAATCTTTCGTACACAGCCCTCTGCCGGATATTCACTCATTTCCCAAAATTCTTCCGAATGAAACAGCTCACTTATTTTCTCGGGAGAAACCTCTTCATGGGTTACTCCCAGATAATCTCTCATAAAATACTGGCGAACATGAGTAGTAAACAGCCCATTCTCCATGGCCACTCCTTCAAACTCCTCGTATCGCTCAATGTCCATTCCATATGCCGATAAAATATTTCTTTCCGGCCACCAGTCTCCCAAAATGGCAATGGGGTCTCCATACTGATAGCCTTCTGTATCCGAAATCCGTATGTATAGTCTTTCATAGAAGCTATGGATTCGGGTAAAGGCAATATCCATACGAAAATAAGCGTCATTTGCCAATACATAGTTATCATAGCCCACTAAAAAGATCATTCCCATCAGCAGACTGCCGACAATCGGCTTAACCCAAAAGACTTTCGCAAAAAGCTCCCCTGTCTGCATAAACAATTCCAAAAAGCCGATTAATACCACGTATACCATAAAATACTGATATACGGTCAAGGTGGTTGCATTTGCTTCAGGGGCAAGTATATATATGGAGCTTAGGGCCAGGGGAAACAGAATAATTAAAATACAAAGTAAAGCTGCTCTCCCTTTTTCCCTGTATATCCTTAATCTCCATAAGAGAAGGAAGAAGCCCGCAACAATGCAACCAACAATAAGGAGGTTCAGCTCCCGTCCTCTTGCACTGACATAGCTCCAGGGGTCAGTAATAAAATACTCTAAAATACGTTTATATGCTCTGGCAATCTGAAGCGGTATCTTGCCCAGCTCCAGCTGCCCCATATTGCTGACTCCTTTATAATCCGACATCCCGCCGATAACATATTTGCTGATGAACACATACAGCCCCATGGATACAAGCAGACTGGCGAGACTGACTATACCCTGTTTCAGAACCTGTGATAATTCCTTTCCCCGAAAAAGCTGAAATACCAGTGCTAAGACCAGAACTCCTGCCATCAGGCAGATAAAGGACTGATAGGTACCCAAACAGAGAATCAAAAGAACAATGCCGGGAATAAAGCCATAGCGAAAACGCTGAATCAGCCAAGCCCCTATACAGCCAATACACAGCCCTATCCCATAAACATGGGTCACATACATAAAGGTCATGCTGCTGGTCACCCCGGGAAAGGTCAGCATAATTACCGGTAGCAGAACCGCCGATGTCACCGTTTTCAGCTCCAAAGCAGCCAGAATAAAGCAGGCTCCAATTGCCAGAAAGATAATCATAATCATCCCGTTTAATGCCGGAACACTCCAGTCAGAGCCCCAGGAATGGATTCTGGGAATAAACCAACGCCCGTGTTCCCGTCCCACTCCATAGCCCTGAAACACCGTTATATCATCCCAGTTAGGCAGTTTATTGGTCAGCATATATAAATGGGTAATGATTCCTGCGACCATTCCGGTAAACAAACACACCCATTGCTGCCTCTCAATTTTTTGGGTTAATAATCGTAGTAAATCCTTTTGACTGTTCATCAATTTTCCCTCTTATGTAATACTTTGAATATCTGCTGATTTGCTTATTAAATTCTTCTCTGCCCATTTCTTCCATTGTATATTGTTCTTCATATGTATTAGGACAAATCTCACAAATATAGCCTTGTGGATGATGGGTGTCTACTGTCCGTAAATTGTCCTAATTATTTTCTTAATCGGTTGTTTTATTGGAACAAGAAAAAATCTCAATTTTTCCATATTAGTAAATCTTTTATTAGGATCAAACCTTATCCTCATGTTTGCTTCCAAAGCATCTATTTGAGCAATTTCTTCATCTGTCATATCGAAATCAAATATATCTATATTCTCCTTAATATGTTTCTCACTTTTAGATGCCGGTATTGGCAATGTCCCCTTTACCACATTCCAGTTTAGAATAATTTGATTAATACTTTTTCCGTATTTCTCAGCTAACATCTTTAATATTTCCTGGTCATGTAGCTTCCCATTTTGTCTTGCCACCGGAGAATAACTCATTATCCTTATTCCATTCGCATTACAGAACTCTACTATTTCTCGTTGTTGAAACATTGGATGGCGTTCAATTTGATTGATATACGGTTTCACCCTGCAAACTTTGAGTAATTGTTTTATTTTTTTACCCTCAAAGTTACAGACACCTATAGCCTTGCACTCACCTTTTAAGTATAACTCCTCCATTTGCTTCCAAATACGTTTCCACAAAAATGGGTATGGCCAGTGTAGTAAATATATATCCGGGGTCCGTGTTAATTTTTCAGAACTCTCACGAAAACACTTTTCTACCTCATATGCTCGAAGGGGCTGGCTGAATTTTGTTATGAGAATGCAGTCCCTTAATTCTTTTATGCCCGCACCTGTATACTCTTCATTTCCATAATTATCTGAGGTATCTACCAAGCGATATCCCGCCTTATAGGCTTTAGGAATACTATTAACAAGAGCATCCTTATACGGAAACGTGCCGTAGCCTATATCCGGCAATTTTATACTATCATTTTCAATCATTTGTATGATACTAGTCTCCCTTCATATATTTCTTGATAACGATATTTAAAGTCGTTTCAGGGATATACTCTTTTAGTTCATCAACCTTATTATCTGCCATGAGTTTTCTTACAGAAGTAGCACTTATTATTCTCTCAGTGCCATCTACCTTCTTTCTGGGTATTTCCACAAATTTTATTCCATTTTCCGGTAAAATTCTTTTCATGTTGTTGTTATAATTTTCTGTAACGGGATCAAACGGCTCCTCCCCCGCAAATCTAATTTCTATTCCAAGCGATGGAGCAATATATTCACAGAATGTGCTAAGATCTTTTGTCAAATCGAAATTTTTTTCCTTAACATATTCTTTTAGAAAATATTCAGGAAATGTGATAGTAGAAATAATAAACTTTCCACTCGGTACTACAATTACATTTTTCAAATCGCCGGTTCCTAATTTTACCATATCATAACGATCCTCGAACTTAAACATCGATCTATCTTCTTCAACAACAAAGATGATAAGCCTGTCCACTAAACCAGCAGCAGTTTCTATCAAATACCGATGCCCCTTCGTAAACGGATTGCAGTTCATAACAATTGCACCAGTTTTTGACATTTTATGATTTAGTTCCGGATAGTTCTCTCTTAATTCTTCTATATACCTTTCTACTTCATGAGCGATATCAGAATTACTATGTGCTTTTAAATATTCATTTAAATAGCGGGCATCTAAGTCCTTTATATCGTTAAATTGTATGTCTTCTGCAAAATTTATACTTTTCAAATCCTTGTATATTATTTCTGCCACAAATTTATACCCATTGTTATTCATATGGCCGGGTTTATCATAAAAACATTCTGTATTTCCTATCATGTCATGCCATTCTTCAGTAATATCCTTATAATACATATTTATATGTCTAAAATTTTCTAAAATAGGTTCTTCAAAATGCCTCATATAAAAAAGAACGATATCCCCTTCTTTAAAACTAGAAAGCTCATAGAAGAAATTATTTAATATATAGCTGTCTTCTCCACCCCATATACCATGATTAATTACCCTAAACTCATCTTTTTTATTTTCTAAAAGTAATTGCTGTAGTCTACTGGGGAAGTTTTCCGAATCAGATACCGCATAGCCAAACGCTCCACAACGTCCATAAACATGTATATTTCTTACTGCATTATCATTCCTGGGAACCGTTATCCTTTCTCCGTTAATCACATTAACTAATTCTGTTCTAATATCTTCATGGCAAAAAAGATTGCCCTTATGAATAACCTGGGGAATAACTTTGAGTTTATCAACATATTCATACGAATAATTATCACCGATAATTTCTGCCAGTGTATCTTTATATTTTTCGATATTTTCAGTCATTTTAATAAAATCAATTTTATTATTTATTCGATATTTTGCTTTAGAAGAATAGTTGGATATTTCTTTCGTACCAACTCTGTTATAAAAAAGAACCGGTATATGCTTTACTGATAATACATTTAAGGCATCTATCATGGCAAAATAAATTTCAGCCTCAGTTTCAATTTCTTTTATTGATTTTTTCTTTATTCCCAGAAATCGACACATTCTACCTATAAGGTTATTGTCAGATAGCGCTATCGTTTCTTCCCTATCTTTCATACATTTGACAAGCGACATAGGATTATTCCCAACTATTACCGGATTCATTTTATATATATTACAATATTTTTCTATACTATTCTCTCTTGATATCATTACTTCTATTTACTCCCTACAATTTTTCGCAACAACGCTCTTAAATATCCTTTTATTAAATTAATTCTTTTCTCTCGTATACATTCTTTCCACGCTGGACTAAAGCCCTTCCTCAAGTAAATTTCCCAAAATTTATCCCTATGCTGGCTTACTATTGGAGCATTATTCATTTGCCTGCAGCTTGCCAGTGCTTTTTCCCTTGTTGTAGGTTCAAATTCAATTATATTTCCCAGTTGTCCTATAATCTTCTCTGCCTGTATAGTATTTACTGCCACAAGCGAAATTCCTAATTTTAATGTTTCTTGAAATCGTTCTCCGTCATATCGCCAATAGTCTGCAAATGTAAAATCAGAAATTCTCGGTAATAAATTGAATTGACACTCACTGCACGAAGGCCTGCTATAAAGCCCAAGTAAATATCCCCTATGGAAAGGGTTATCTATACTATTCTCTCTTATTGTTGTTCCATCCGAAAATGATATACAATACTTATTATTATCCCATCCTGCAGATTTATCCCTGAATATCAGCTCAACCATCTTCGAGGACTGTTTTTTCTCACATTCAGATTTATAACTTTTCCAAACAGCAGGTGAGGGCACCCCATGACAAACAACATCAGCAGTGATTAAATTATCATATTTCTTCCTTAAAAAGTACAAAAGTCCTGCAATCTGACATCCGGTTCCAGTAAAAAGAACGGTTTTCCCATTCTCTAAATCCTTTTTAGCTTCTTTAAATGTTTCTTTTAAGTCACTCTGGAGATACTTAGACCTTCTAATATTCTTTAAATCTTCAAAATTATCACATCTGCTGTGAAATATCGTATCAACATCTCTCTGAAAAGCACCGTAAATAACTCCATTAATGGATAACACATATAATGCTAAGCCCCATGCAGCTCCACCTGAAGAAACCTCTGATAGCTGACTTTTATCAACTAGTTGAGCAGCATAAAAACTACTAATATACTCTTCCTTTCGGTTTTCATATTCATCATCAAGCCACGGGCAGGTAATCTCACATAAGCCACATTCTATACATTTATCTAAATCAACCTTAGGGTAATTAAACCCCTCTATATCTCTTTCATAAAAAATTGCGTCTGTAGGGCAACACATTATACATGCACTACAGCCGGCACATTTTTCCTTTTTTTCAACAACTATCATTTTAAATATCCTTTCCTTATCTTTTTCCCCACATTATTAAACATATCCATAAAATATTTAGTTTCTTCCATATTTTTAAACAGTAGTAAAAATAATATATTGGGTAGTATTAAACATATGATACCTCTGCATAAAAGCACTATTATCAAATTATCATAAGTAAACAGGCCGCATACTCTATAAGAAATCATTCCACAAGCTACCATAGTTAATGAATATCTGACCAATAAAGCCAGATATCTTTTTAGATCAAGGGGAAAAAGTGTGCTATTTATATTCTGTATTAGCCAAGGATATCCTATAAATAATAAGGTCATTATAGTTGATATAAGTACCCCTTTTAAACCAATTATATTTACCAATACAATGTTAATCATTAAGTTTGATATAGAAACGACCAGTGGCCTGAATCTGTCGTTTCTCCATATTCCGCCGGCATCCTTAAATACAACAATTGTACGCGGTGCAATTTCAGCCACCAAATATATCGCAAATAGAATCACCATGTCAAAATCCAAAAGGTATCCCTTGCCAATCCAAAGCTCCATAAACGGCTGGTACAAACAAACGAGCGAAGTGACGCAAAAATTTAAAATAAAAAAAGAACAATGGTTTATATTATAAAGTAATTGCCTGTTTTCTTTTTCCCCCTTTACAATTAAACTGTTTGCAATACCGGCACTGCAGGCCTCATAAAATACTAAAAAGAATCCCATAACAGTTGTAACTATATAATAATAGTTTTGATAGACTGCCAGTATCCCAAGGCCAAGGAATGCGGATATTACTACAGAATCTGTCGAGTGATTTATAACTGCACCCATCTTTGCTGTAAATAAGTCTCTAACTTTGGCAAATATTTCTGTCCTTTCTGCTTTCGAAAGCATGCCCTTTGCACTAAATTGGGGATACAGCTTTTTTGAAGTAATTGAAGTAATAATATTTACAGCTATAGTAGAAAGGATACTGATTATCAAATACACATAATAGTTATGAAATCTTATCAAACAAATAAGCTGCAAGCTAGAAGCTACAACTTGTACAACTGAACCAATAATACTGATAATATCCGTCCGTTGATGAGCATTAAGAATAGAATTTCTATAAGCAAATAGCCAATACGATAATACTGTCGCCCCCAGATTCATTAAATAAATTACATAGATATTAATATCTGATGGTATATCATCATTTATTAAAAATGGGATAACCGGAGTAAGAATCAGTCCTATTCCAAGAATCACCAAGCCAATAACTCTATAACAGGTTTTATACAAATTCATCAATGCACAAATTTTGTCATTATCATCATCCACTATTGGCTTGTACATACTGAAAACAAGTGCTGATGAAATTCCAAGTTCAGCTAGATTAAACACCTGTAATATGGATGAAAAAAGACTTGATAATCCCAAATATTCTACGCCGAGAGTACCGATAAACACAGTCCTGGTAACAAATGGAAATAGAATGTTAATTAACTTTTTTATCGTCCCCCAAAAAGTCCCGGAAACTGCATTTTTCTTTCTATCTATCTTCATTCTTAACTTAATTCCTTCTCCTTTTTACCGAAAAGTATGCACATTCTTATCAGAATACTCACTGCTGTCAGAACAATGAGGCCATTATAGCACAGGCGGTAGTTGAATGGAAGATAAAATCAGGTATTCTTCCAACTTATCAAAATAATTTGTCTCCGAGCCATCATCAGTGACTATCAGTTCCGCATTTATTTTTTGGGTTGATAATAAATCTACGGTTAAAATCATTTATTATATACAGGATTATACGATGCTACAATTATGGAAACTTCAAAAGGATTTTCTGTAGAATATATATTCCTCCCCTCAAAAATCTACCTGGATAGTACTTCATTCCGACACCAATAGAATTTTTCTTAAGAGTAGTCCTCTCAACATCCATTTCTGTTAGGGTATTCAAATATCTTTGACGAAATAGTGTTGTATCTATCATAGGATACAAATTAGAGCTTACGCAATTGTGAAATATATCGGCAACCTTATCATCAAAGGATTCTGGAGTTATGACGGCCTCAGTCATATTCTTCTCTCTACTTAGCAAATATGTAGAATCATTTAACAATTTATCAATTTCCTCAAACATTTTATTTTCATCGTTGAACTCCACGTTTAAATTCTCTTGGTTAATCAAAAATCCCTCTGTACATTCATCACATTTTAAAGTAACAGGAACCCTTCCAGCCTTTGCAGCATATTGATACATCAAGCCACCACAGATAGGGTATGTAGATAAGTAAAATGTGCAATGTTTTAGTACTTGAAACAAATCTGATCTTTCTGCAGTCAAATATGCTCTTCCCGGATACTTCCTCAGTATCTTTTTCATTTCAGAGTCATCACCTGAACCTGCATACCAAAATATAACTTTCTCGTGTTCAGCTAAAAGTCTATCTACTATCTTATAGTAACGATTATCCTCTCCGAAAGTTTTATAAAGCGCGCCACCAGAAAAAACTACTTTTTGACCCGGTTTAACATCAAATGGATATCCTTGGAATTCTCTTTCCTCATGGATCATTGGGTAAAATGATATAATTCTTATTGCTTCATTTCCGATATTACGATAATGATTTGATACGCAAGCACCATATTCTCTAAATTCAATGCAGGTATCAACGCATCCTGCACCAAGCCAGAAGGCGTGATCCGTAAGATTTATCTGAACTCGTTTTAGCAAACCTTCATAAGAATACATTATAGGTGTAGCTACAACATCATCAGGTTCAGAATAGAAAAATAAACTAGCTGGCTTATATTCCTGGATTATTTCTTGCAACTGACTTATCTGTTTTAAATAAGAGGATTGCTTTCGATGTATGAACCGAAATACACTTCTGTTTTCTTCTAATATACTTTTTATATCAGTTATTTCGTTCCGTCTATCTTCATAAGTTACATAAATAACCTTTTTAACCTTACATAGCGCTTTTAAATATATTTGAGCAAGTCCTCTGTCATTTAGTCCAAAACCATCCCAAAATAAGCAAACAGCCTCATTGCTGTCGTAATTTGATTGATGTAATGATAGCTCCTTTGATATATCATTTAGCATATTTTCCAAATCATCATCTCTATAATAGATATTCGTTTTATACAAAACAGCCGCAGAGATAGAGATGAGAGATAGGGCATCATTATATTCATTATTTTCATATGCTTTTTTTGCTGATTTTTTTAAATCAGATACTAAATTATTTACAAATTCTTTTGAAACCATAAACTTATAAACTCTCTATTCTTTCTTATTTATTTTGCACAAAATAACGGGGCATCATCAGAATATGTGAACGTGTAGCTGCCTCTGTTGGGACACCCAATCCTTATTCCTGTTCCCATGGCAGTTGCACTTTTATGTCGGAGCATCTGAGCATGATCATTGCCATCATATTATCTATGTTCCGAAATCCATAAGTCATCCGAATCGATTGGGAAACGAGTTGGATGCTTGCCCTCTGCTCTGGGGTAAGCTGTTTGAAAAATTTGTAGCCTTTACGGTAGCTAGTATAATCCATTTTAACTTCCACTTTAATAAATCTCTACCACACTGTTAAGCTGATAATACTTAGATAAATTTAAATTTCTCCAGTCATTTTCATCCTCAGTTATCCCATCGAAAAATAAGACTTCTGATTTATCCGAAAAACTTTTTACCACAACATCCTTTCCCTTAGATTCTCGGAATACTTCATCTCGTGCAAAGGCTTGTGCAGAATATCGCTGCACAATTCCCTTCGTCAGCTCTCTATAAGCCTTCCATCCCCATGCGGACTCTTCTCCCATGTAACCAAAACTTACTCCTAAGCCTATCCCTAATAATAATGCTGTCACTAACCAGCTTCTGCTAAACTTTAACTCTCCTAAGCTGTCTATTTTAAATTTAACAGAAAGCCAGCCAAGCAAATAAAGGAAATTTACAAAAAATAGAATCACAAAATGAAAGTATACAAGATTTAATAGCCTGCCGGGACCTGTTGATCCTATTGCATAGAGTGACGGACAAAACATACAGGATATCCACATTACGCCACCTATAAAGACCAACAAAGGATATCTAAACATAAATCCACAATTTCTGATTCGTTTTATAAGTCCCCACATAATCGGAAGTAAGATAATTGCCATAAGAAAAATTTTTAAATCTGCCCATTCTAAAATTTTGCTAATTCCATTTAAAACAGAGAGACAGATGGCTTTAAACGCACTTAGACGACCAAAATGGCTTTGTCGTACCGCCGTCCCCGGGGCCAATGCATTAACCATCATTCCTACAATACTGCTGATTACTACGGGAAGATTATATTTTAATTTTTCCCACCGAAATTTTATTATTCCTGCGATGGTAATGCAGCAGGCTGCTACCGCAACCATCAACATAGTAACATGATTTCCTCCTGTTATGATAATGGCCACCAAACAGCATGCGATAGTCAGTCCCAGTGCCGCTTTCCCTTTTCTTCCTTGAAGCTCTATCATCCAACAGATAAAAAGCAGTAGGAGTGCATGAAAAAAACCATAATTTACCGCTCCATTAAACCAATATAATCCCTGTGTTGCTGACGGCATCCACTGAATACTTAAAAAAGAAAGGGCACTTGCTAGTGTTATGGCCTCTAAAAAATTCCCTCCTATTTTTCTAATCACAAAATTACAAAAGTATAAATTGCTCCCCAGCAAAAGAAACAACATTAAATATCCGGTTATGGCATAAAATCCTTCTCCAAAAATTGCAGGCTGTAGGGCCAACAAAAAACCTGATATGTACAATCCCTGCCAATTATTATAATAATATGCGGATGTATCCACAGCGGTTTTCAAGACTTCCATTAAATCGTGTTTTTCATTCCATATATGATAGGTATCCATAGAATATCCGTAATCATCCACCGAAGGATGATTATAATGAGAAATGATAAACAGTGGAAGAAAAGAAATCGTTATTAATAATATAAGCGCAACTAAATATCCTTTATACGTTTTTTCCATTAATTATACTCCCATATAGTCTAGTCTACCGAAAACAGGTCTCTGGTATATACCTTGTCTGCAACATCCTCTAAGTCTTCTGCTCTTCGATTACAGATAATTAATTCACACTCTTCCTTAAATTGCTTTAACTTTCGTTCCACCCGGCTTCCGAAAAAGCTTTCTTCCTTCAAGGTGGGTTCATAAATAATAATCTCCACTCCCTTTGCCTTCAGCCGTTTCATAATTCCCTGAATAGAGGATTGGCGGAAATTATCAGAATTAGATTTCATGGTAAGACGATAAATCCCCACTATACACTTTTGGTTTTTCTTCTGCTTTTCTTCATAGTTGATTTTCGTTAAAATCTGCTCAGCAATGAAATCCTTCCTTGTTCGATTGGCATCCACAATGGCTCCGATAATATTATTAGGAACCTGCTCATAATTGGCCAAAAGCTGTTTAGTGTCCTTAGGCAGACAATAACCGCCATAGCCAAAAGAGGGATTATTATAATAATCCCCGATTCTGGGATCCAGACTTACCCCTCTGATAATTTCTTTCGTATCCAATCCTCTCATCTCTGCATAGGTATCCAGCTCATTAAAGAAGGCCACACGCAGAGCAAGATAGGTGTTTGCAAACAGCTTCACCGATTCTGCTTCCGTAGGATTCATTACCAGAACCTCTGTCTTTTCCTTTAATGCACCCTCCTTAAGCAGCATTGCAAACTGTTTTGCCCTGCCATATGCCTGATTATCCTCTTTACTGACCCCTACGATTATTCTGGAAGGATAAAGATTATCATACAGAGCTCGGCCCTCCCGTAAAAACTCCGGTGAAAACAGAATTCGGCCGGTATGATATTTTTCCTGCATATTTATCGTAAAGCCAACGGGTACAGTGGATTTAATCACAATATAAGCTTTATTGCTTACCGAAAGAACCTGTTCAATTACTGTCTCTACGGAAGAAGTATCAAAATAGTTTTTTTTCGGATCATAGTTGGTGGGTGTTGAAACCACAACGAAATCCGCTTCTTTGTATGCCCTTTCAGCCTCAGTTGTTGCTGTCAAATCCAATTCCTTATCCTGCAAATAGTCCTGCAGCTCTTTATCCTGGATGGGGGACTGCTTTCGATTCAGCATTTCCACCTTCTCCGGAAGAATATCCACTGCGTAGACTTTATTGTGCTGTGCCAACAAAACGGCATTGGAAAGACCAACATAACCGGTTCCTGCAATTGTGATAACCATAGATTTAATTCTCCATTTAATTTACTTCCATGCTTTCTGTTACCATTCGATTTCATCCAGACAGGAAAAACAGCTGTTTTCCTGTATTAATTCTATCTTTTCCTTTATCAGGCAGCTTTCCTCTTCATAATTATTCAGCATATGCTCTACTGCATCCAAAATAGCAGAAGAATCACATACATCTGAGGTAAGATTAAAAATATATGCTTCCTGATTAACGCGCATTGCCAATTCCTGATACTTCACTGCCCAACCTAATATAATATTGGGAATTCCGTTTCGGTACGCATGAACACAGCCGTGATAGCGTGAACAAATAATAAAATCGAAATCTTTCACTAATTCGTCATATTCCAAGCAGTCAAATTCCCGTTTAATTAAGTGTACCTTGTCATTTTCGGAAAATAGCCCTTTGATTTGGCTGCAGATATCTGCATCTCCCGAAGCGTGGCGAAATATATATATTTTTTTCTCTGCTTCCAACAGCTTCTGAATAATCCTCCTATATAACTCCAAGACGCGTTGATTATTTTCTCCCGCAAAGCAATGATAATTGGGGATTATCGCAACATTATCGCTTTTATCCAACCGGGGAAGCTGCATCTCATAAGAGGAATTACAGATATTAGAGCGGGTTACCCCCTTATTTTGTAATACTAAATCTGCGGACATTGCAAGATTTGTTAGCTTAAACTCCTTTTGAAGAAGCTCTTTTCCTTCCTCTTCTCTTGCAAAAATCACCTTTGGATACCTTAGCAAATCAGCAATCTCATCCTTCAGATATTGCTTGGATGGGCTATAATTAAAGGGGCCGAAGGACTGTGGCATAAGGATCATGGGAATATTATATTTTTTCGCCAGCCGAATATTATCCAAATAATATTCATGCTCCACAGGGCTGCAAATATCAGCCAATGCGTATCCGCTTACATCAATAATGAGATCTAAGGACGGAATGATTTTACGAGCTTCAAAAATTTCCCCTATCTTATTCTTTCTTCCTAAAACAAGCTTAATAATATCCTTAAGGACTGCTTTAATCACTTGATACCATTTTACCCTATCCTGCAAGGCTATGGATTGTGACTGCTTTGTGTATAGAAGCTTTACAAATTTATAATCTGCTTCCTTGTACCGTTCTCCATTACATGCAAAATAGACTATACAGTCAGGGTCTCTTTCACGCAGTTCATCTGTGGTGATAAACAGCATTGACTGTGCACCTTTATTGATAAAATTCGATCCAACAATAAGAACTTTCTTCACCTTACCATCCTCTACTCAATTTAATATGATTTTAACGCAAAACGTATTTTATTTCCCATTCCATGTAAAATGGTATGACGAGCTTTGATAAGAGAATAAATCAACCATTTTGCACGGGCAATGGGTTTTTCATCGTTATATTTTATCCATCTTAACGAGCACTCCATTTTTTTATCCTCTGCTTCAACCAAAAAAGGATATAGCATATCTGCACTGATCTGTTTTCGCTTTTTTATTAATTCCAGCCATGTACATGCAAATCTTTTCGTGGTTTCATCCTTCATTCCGTAGTTTATCTGATTTGCCAAATCATATAGAAACATATTTCGGATAAGGTTGACCGCCATTTTACCACTGGTCCAAATCCCATCCCCTGTCTGCAAATAAACTGCCATACTTTCGGGAAGGTAATAAATTTTTCCATACTGAATCACTGCAAAAGTAATCAGGTTATCGTTAAAATTATTTTCCAAAAGCTTCCTATTAATTTTAGGAATGACTTCACTTCTAATCAGTAAGGTATCTGTGTGAAAATAATATTTTTTCCAGTACTCCTTCGCCTCTACCTTACCTTCACTCAGCCCCTCACTTTGCATCAGGATTCTTTTTCCATCGGGAAAAAGCATTTCTATATCATGTCCGCAGGCAATACAATCCTGATTCTTTTCGTCTTCAAGAATTTTTATCTGCTTTTGTAATTTATTTCTATCATCAAAAAAATCATCCCCATCCAGAAAAATAAAATATTTTCCCTTGACATAGTTCAAAAGATTTAATCTGTTTCTTGAAGCCCTAAACCCGGATATATATTTCTCATCCTTTCGCTCCATAATATATAAGCTTATTTTCCCCGGATACTTCTCTATCCATTGATTCACTTTATCTGCCGTATGATCAGAGGAGCCATCATCTCCAATCAAAATTTCAATATCATAGTCGGTTATTTGTTCAACTATACTCTGAAGAGCCTTATCCACATAATTTTCCTGATTATAAAATGTTACCAGAACGCTTACTTTAATTCCTTTTTTATCCATATCATCCTCTTTTTACAGTTTTACTCATTCATCCATCTACGCGCGGCAAGCAATATACCATACATATTCTTCTGCTTTTTCAGGAACCATTTCGCTTAGAAAAGAAGCATCTGTATCTCTCCTATATCCATTTTTATCATAAAATCTGATTGCCCGCTTATTATTGGGAGATACATACCAGTACACTTTTTTCAGGCCCATATCTTCAAATGCCAGCTTTAAACAAGCTTCCATGGCATATCGGGAATATCCCTTTCCCATAGCACATTGGCGTATTGTAATAGCAAATTCTGCATGATCCGCTTTCCTGTTTTTTAAGCTAACAGTTCCCATATATTCATCACTGTCATCCACAATGGCCATGTGTATATTCTTGGAATCTGATTTTGCAGACTGAATAAATGATTTACAATCCCCAATGGTTTTCCTGCTAAAATCAGTTTTTAAGTCCCTGACGACTGAATCATCCTGCATCCATTCCAACATGTACGGTGCATCCTTTAGCTCCAATTCTCTTAAATTCATGTTATTTCCCAAACCCATTTATTTGCTCAATCACAAACTGAACTTCTTCATCCGTCATACCATAATACAAGGGCAGACTCAGCTGCGTTGCACTGATCTCTTCTGCAATAGGAAGCTCCCCTTTAGCTATTCCCAGATCACGATAGCATTCCTGCATATGGATGGGTATGGGATAATGCTTGTTGGTTCCGATCCCATTGCCTTTAAGATAAGCTTCCAGCTCATCACGATATTGACAGCGAATAGCAAAAATATGCCAGACAGGCTCTGCATCCAAAATCACATGAGGCAAAATCACCTCAGGATTGCAAATTCCTTTTAAATATTGATTTGCTATTCTTCGCCGATCTCTGTTCATCCTTTCTAAATGGGATAATTTTACGGATAAAAATGCAGCCTGCATTTCATCTAATCTGGAATTTTGTCCCTGATATATGTGATGATATTTATAATCTGAGCCGTAATTTCCCAATGCACGTATTCTTTCTGCAAGCTCCTTTGAATTTGTTATCGTTGCACCCCCGTCTCCTAATGCTCCCAAATTTTTCCCGGGATAAAAGCTAAAGCCTGCCGCATCCCCAAAGGCTCCTACTCTTTTTCCCTTATAGGTGGCACCGTGAGCCTGTGCACAGTCTTCAATCACATATAAATTGTATTTTTCAGCCAGCCTCATAATGGGCTCCATCTCACATGGCTGTCCATATAGATGTACCGGTATAATAGCTTTTGTGGAGTCACTGATCTTCTCTTCTATTTTTCCAGGATCAATATTAAAGGTTTGAATATCCGGCTCTACGAATATGGGCTTTGCTCCAACGTAGGTAACTGCCAGGGCCGTTGCAATAAACGTATTCGATGGAACAATTACCTTATCTCCGGTTGTGATTTCCAGTGCCTTAAGAGCAAGAACAAGGGCATCCAAACCATTCCCTGTTCCAATACAATAATTTACATTGCAATATTCAGCGAATTTTTTTTCAAACTTTTTTCCTTCTTCTCCCTGGATATAAAAGCTATTTTCATACACACGTTCAAAAGCGGCTCGTAATCCCGAATCCAGCTCTTTTTCTAAGGGAAGAAAGCTTACAAATGGTATTCTCATCCTTTTACCTCTTCTACCAAAAGTTATATTATTTTTTTACATATTCAAGAAACTCCTGATAATCCCTTATATAGTCTTCCTCATCATATAATTCAGAGGCAAGCACCATCAAAACTGCATCAGGGGAAAAATCAAACATTTCTCTCCAGACGGCATTGCTTAAATACAGTCCCTCATAAGGTTTTTCAAGAGGAACAATCTTCGTTTCCTCTCCATCATCCAGTCGGATTTTACAGCTTCCATGTATGCAGATTAAAATCTGCTCCAAGGATTTATGTGCATGACACCCTCGTGTTACCCCCTCTACTGTATCATACATATAATATATCCTTTTTACTTCAAACGGAATATCCTTATATTCTTCTAAAGCCACTAATTGTCCTCTCTCATCGCCATGGGGCTGAAAGACATATTTCACTACCTGCATCCTTTTCTCCCTTTACCAACTCTTCTCTATATATTTTTGCCGACTCCAAAATATTTTCCATTCTTTTTTTTAATCTCACTCTCTCATTTCTTCCTGTAGCCTTCGTTGCTTTTCCCTCATAATGCAAAACAGATATTTCAGGGGTATAAATAATTGTTTTCTCATTGTATTTACACCATAAGGCTAATATATTTTCTTCATAATAAAACCTTGTCTCAGGCTCAAAAATTTTCTTTTTATTGATATACATTTCCCTAGAGAAAATAAGACAGGCTCCCATGGGAACAATTCCTTGCTGATATTCCTGATAATCAGTATTTTTTCTCCTCTTTTGCGTATAATAAAAATAAAATCTAATGATAGGGTATAATAGCTTATACCTCTTGAGCAAAATACTATTCCATTTTATTGTCCTATCCACCGTTGGGATATCCGGACACTCTTTTCCCAGAGGATTTTGATGGTTCTTCAGCAAAGGGTTATATATGTCAACGGCAAGAACGTCAAAACCACTTGCTTGATATTCTTTCTGAATTAATTCAATAAAATTCTTCTGGACAATCTCCACATCATTATTAACAACCACTAAATAATCAGGCTTAAACTTCTCTATTGCATATGTGCACCCTAAATTATTTCCTCTGGAAAAGCCTTCGTTCCTCTCATTTAACAGGACAGTTACCTGCTTAAAATCCCGAAACCGGTTCTTCAGTTCAACACCGGAACCATTAGGCGAACAATTATCCACAACGATGATTTCCACACACTCACTTTTCTTTAGTGAAAGAATGGAGGAGATACACTTTATCGTATCTTCCAGAACCATATAATGCAAAATGATAAAACATATTTTTTCTTTCATTTTCTTTAAACTAAGATATTTCCTTCATATATTTCCATTATTTTATCTGTCATCCCTTTGACGGAGTAGCGTTCAATATCCTTAACTGCTTTTTTATTCTCACAAATTGAAATTGCCCGAATATAATCCTTTAACTTCGGATGATGAAGTACCACTCCTGTCTCCTCGTTAACCAGCTCTTTTACTGCACTGCTGTCCAATACAACGGCAGGTGTCCCACAGGCCATGGCTTCCACCGTTACCAGGGAAAAGGATTCCTCTTCTGAAGGGTTTAAAAAAACATTTGCCCTGGAATATAGCTGTGCCAGCTCCTCTTTGTTTTCCGTTCTTCTGATTCCGATCATGGAAGGATTCATTTTTTTCAGTTGTATCCTGCTTAAGCCTACCAGTACAATAACATAGCTTTCCTCCAACTCTTTTGCTAAGCGGATAAAGGTACGCAGTCCTTTTCTTTCCTCCCATACGCTTGCCACACCCAGTATCACTTTTTTATCCCGGGGAATATGATATTTCTCAATGTCCTTATACTGCTTTCTTGGATAAAAAATCTTTAAATCAATTCCATTGGGTACCACCAATGCTTTTGTATCTGCAAGAAAGGACTGCTTCACTATATCCAGCATCCATTGTGATGGACACAGAATCGTCAAGTTTTCCATATCGGTGAATAATTTTTTCTTCAACCGGTAATTATCCTTAGAGGAATCCAGAAAATAACTGATTGGATAATTCTCTTTATTGGGGCATTTATCACACTGATTTTTCCACTTATCACACTGCCTGATTATAAAATAAGGACAATGTCCGGTAATCGGCCAGCAGTCATGGAAGGTCCACACTATTTTTCCTTTAAACTCTTCCCTCAAAAACTTGAACAAAATCGGATAATTTAGATAGTATCCATGGAGATTATGCAGATGGATAATGTCCGGTCTTTCTTTTCTCAGCTCCTCTACCATTTTTCCGGTGGCAATACGCGAACCCAGTCCATGTCTGTCTGTCAGCGTAGTCCATATCACATGAAGCCAAAATCCCAGGAAGCTGCCAAATCTTTTACAGGGCAGGTCTGCATACCCCTTTCGTCTCCCATAAAATGAAAGGGTATCATAACCTTTTTCTTGTGCAGCCAGCTGTATCTGCCTCATTAGATTTCCCGTACTGCCATTGCAAACCGTATTTATCTGAATCAATTTCTTTTTCTTCATATTGTTCAAACCATTTTTCTTACTATCTGAATTGCCACAGCACACGAAGCATCCGTCTTAAATCAATCCAAAAGGAATATTTGATTCCATTCATTTTCAAAGCCCTGTGTCCTTCTTTCAAAGACAACAGGTAACTGTTGATCTCCCGGGTGCTGGTGCCCCCATAATACATGGAAGCAATAACTTCCGGGAGATAATTTAACTGATTTTCATCATCCTTAAGGAACCTGATCATAAATTCATAGTCTGCTGCAATTCTAAAGCTGGTGTCATATAAGCCGTATTTTTCATATATTTTACGCCTTAAAAAAAGGGTTGGGTGTCCCGGCATCCATCCCTGGTGGATATTTCCCTCTCCCATATGCCATCTGCGGATAATTTTGTCTTCATCTGCATAAACCAGGTCTGCATGGACACCTACATAGGGTTCTCCCGTTACAGGATTAATGCAGTCCATTTTCTCCACCATTCTGCTGATTACTGTTGCATCTGTAAATCTGTCATTAAAAAAAACAATAATCTCCCCGGTGGAGAGCTCATATCCCTGATTCATAGCATCATATATTCCTTCATCCGGGCAGGATAACAGGTTTACAGGTATGCCGCCCTCCTTTTTAAATTTCTCCACAATTTCCAATGTTCCATCTGTGGATCCTCCATCCTTAACAACCACTTCAATAGAGGGATAATCTTGCTCCTTAATACTGTTTAAGGTTTTCATAATATTGTTCTCACAATTATAAGTGGTTAGAATTAGTGATACTTTTTTTCTCTCCATGATCATGCTGCTGCTCTTTCTAATTCATTATATCTGCATCTTCTGCCCTTTCTTCAGCATCATAGCTTCTTAATGCCAGCTCTGCCGATAATACGGTAACCTTATCCTCCAGCTGTGACACCTTAATGGACAAGGTAAAAAGCTTCTCAATCAGTAATGCCAGAATAAACAGAAAAATAAAATTTACAGGAGCCTGTATTCCAAGCAGGTGTGCACAAAAATAAGCGATTTCCGGAAACACTCCCAAAATTCCCAAAAGCAGTGCCATAATGAACCAAAAAATAGCATCTCCAAGCTTTACCTTACACTTATATATTTTTCTGAGTATCCAAACAGCCGTAAGCAACGCTGAAAGCAATAAAACTATCCTTAAAGTAAAAGACATAACTATTTCCTCACTCTAAACCACTGAAAAATAAGAATGGCAAATAACATCTGTGTCATATAACGTATGGAATTACCCATATTCAGATAGCTTATTCCCGCAATCCGCTCATCCATCTGTACCTGGACTTCTTCAATCTGGTTTCCGCAGTTAATCAGATAAGCCAAGGTGTCCGGTTCCGGGCCATAATTAATCTGATAGCCAAAGCGTTTAATCATCGTTTTATTAAAAAGACGCATTCCTGAAGTGACATCCCCGATATACTTTCCTTTAGTAGTAAGAAAAACAGCATAGGTAAGCAGCTGACTTCCCACCATTCTGGGTGTCAGGGGTTTTCTTTCCGTTTTAAATCTTGATCCGATTACAATATCGCAGCCGGTCTCCTGCATCCTCTCAAGCATTTTTGCAATATACTCCGGTCGATGCTGCCCATCTCCATCAATCTGTACTGCATAATCATATCCATAAAAATTAGCATAACGCATCCCACTTTGTATTGCACCGGCAAGCCCCACATTTACAGGAAGATCCAGTAAATGATAACCTCTTCTTCGGCATATTTTACGGGTATCATCCTGGGAACCGTCATTGACGATTATATAGTCATACTGGGGGAAATTCTCTACAATGTTATCCACTACTCTTTCGATGTTCTCCGCTTCATTATAAGCCGGAATAATCAATAGTACTTTCACACTTGGTTTTCTCCTGTTTAAGGGGCCACGTAGGTCACCACATATACATACATATTTACTACTACAAATACCGCCACTCCGTAAATTCCAAGAAAGCTCCATCTCTTGACTATGGCTCTGTCCATAAAATCCGTAATCCCTATCCAATATTTATTTTTTATTCTTTTTAATAAGTCAATATTGCAAAAGGTCAGGATCATCAGAGGAAGGGCAGGGGTAAAGTACCTTCCCTGTACACCAATTATAACATCATTTGTGTATGGTGTGCATAATAAATATGCCAGAATAATCATCCCGGAAATGGCAAGCCAGGTAAAGATAATCAGAAAACGCTCCCGCAAGGATATCCTGCCCCGTGTTCGATTTTCAGGTCTATTCGTCGCCAATACTAATGCAATCATAAGCAGAGTATCCACTACAACCATCTCCTTATGAATCCCTCCGCCATAATCTCCTATGGCGATCATATTGGCATAATACCTTACCGTTGCCGTAAGCAGGGTTTTTCCTACAACACTTATGGCTTTTTGCGGATTGGCCAGAATATAGGGTAAGGTAAAGGGAGCTCCCTCTCCCATAGACCAAAAATTGGCACCGGTCAAATAGGCTTTAAGATATCCGAAATTAATAATGACAAATATTCCCACCGTCAGTAATCCTGCCAGTCCGGCTATCCAAATATATCTTTTATTCCATTTTCCCACTTCACAATTTTTAGAAATCAACAGGCCCAGCATTAACACAAAAGGAATATAGACAAGCTTGTACGGAACAAGCAGAATTAAGGACAGGAATAAGAGGCAATAGTCCCACCACCTCCCGGTTTTCTCTCCATAAACCAGCTGCAGACATTTAGCGATAAAATAAAAGCTGACTGCAAGAATCAAGGCATCTCTGGAAATACTGGCATAAGAAAGAAGCGTGGTCGGTATCAGCCCGCATAATAAGAATATCTCCTTACCAAAGGGAACATTCTTTATGGCAAAATAGGTTAGAAGGACACAAACCATACAAAGTAGTATTCTTCCGATATAAAGCATCCAGAACATATTTAAGTTCAACACCCTTGCAATAGCAAAGCCTGCAGCCTGTGGAAGATAAAAATACAAAGGCACGCTGACCGTCCCCTGATACGTATCTGTTTCCACAAGCCTGGTGTTTTTAGTCACCGCCTCTGTAAGCATACTGCTTTGCATATTCCTATAGGACTGAAGATAATTCCTGAATACTGTATAGGGCATAAAGGTATCACAGTTACGACGATAGTAGCTTTTTAGCACCTCCTGACCGACTTTCAGCTCTTCCGTATCCTGTTTCAGCAGCTTGTTCGACAAAACGTAGGTAGAATCAAAATGAAACTGAATGTCATGGGTGTGTCCCGGTGGCTGAGCCCAAAGAAATACAGAAAAAATTACAACTGCCATGCCCAAATAAATTTGATGAATTTCTGCTTTCTTTTTTACTATCAGCCAAACGACGAAAAGACTTCCCAAAAGCAGAATAATTCCGGCTATGATCACTGGTACTTTATAGTCGAATCCATTTAAATCTGCCGGTGTAAACTTACTGGAAAGCCACGCATAAATAAACAAGCCCAGACAATAGACGGTTGTCAGTCCGGCAGCAATTAAAAATTCCTTCTCTTTCCATTTCTGCTTCATATCAAAACTCTACTTTCTTACTGCCACACACACTGTATTATACTCAGTCACTTCAAAATCCGATAAATCCAGATCCTGCTCATACAGATAGTGCCTGTCCTTTTCGTTGTACATCAAAATAATATCTATTTCGTCAAAGGAAACCACCTCATTATCCTTATACCAGTTTACGCATTCATCTTCATAGATATATACATTTTCGATTCCTGCTGCCCTGAGAACTGCCACACTGGTATGGTAGGATTCATCATAAGGTGCGAAGGCTGTCAATACCTTTGTCTCTTCCGTTGCCGTCTGGGTTACTACCTCAAACATTCTGGTTATTCCCCGGCCACGATAAGCAAAGTAGCTTCCTTCATAAAATACGAGTATAAAATTAAAAACCAACAGGGCTGCAATCGCTATATTATAACATTTTTTAATTATACCTTCTAGGGATTTATGACGGCTTAGGACAACAATAAAATAATAGGCTACTCCGTAAACCCAGGGTATTATATATCGTTCCTCCAGACCGGATTGTAAATATACCAGAAATTGAGGAACAATAATTGCACAGGCCATCAGCAGCTGCCATCCTGTTTCTCTGATTATTTCTACGGTTTTTTTCCTGAAAATAACCAACAACGCCAATACAAAGCAGGCATACTGGCCAATCCGTAAACGAAGTCTGAAATTATTCAGAAAGGTTTTAACATAAAACCATATTCCCAAATCCGGATTTACCCCAATGTATTCAGATTCATTTGTACCGACAACAAATATAATAATATAGGCTTCAATGAGGATGGTAATCCCTAAAATCAGCTCAGAAAAGATATTCTCCCTGACCGCACCCCAAAAGCTTTTCCAGGTAATTTCTCTTCCTTTCATGGATAAATACAGATACATTAACATAACTGCCGGCAGCAGTGCAATAAAGCTCTCCTTATATAGAGAAATAAAAATAAAGCACAAAAGTGCTGCTATATGATAAACTATTTTCCTGCTTTCCTTCCACTTAAACAGGCACAGCAGCCCCAATGCAAATACCCACGTTCCCGTCAGCTCCTGAGGGCCTAATTTCCACCATATCGCTGACTGTGGACCCACCAGAACAACGAGTACCGCAATAATGGAATAGAAGATAGAACACTTTAATTTACGTGCCACAAAATAGACCAGTACACAGGTCAAAACCACCTCTATTCCCTTCAAAACCGACAGAGCAAAAAGATTGGTCCCAAAGACTACCGTAAGTAATACTCTGATGGGATAGTATAAGGGCCTGAACCTCCATGATGAATCAGCCAGACTCTTCCATTTAATGACCTCTGCTATACTCTTATGATCCAGCTCCATTCTGTTTTTAAAGCGCCAGAACTCATGGTCATCCACAAGATGAATCCCACTGGTCAGGGTACCGCAGCATATTAAAATCCCAAAAACTACACAGGTAAAGAAAATCAGGATATACAATACTTCCTTTTTCCGGTCCCGTTCCATCATTTCTTCAAGCCTTTTTATCTTAATCATCTGTTTTACTCCTTATTTTCTTTACTCCTCTTGCCTTCTCGCCATACATACCAGATGAACTTTATATTGGTTACCAGATATCGCTTCCACAGCCTTCTGGGATCCTGTAAAAAACGTACAAACCATTCCAGACTCATCCGCTGCATCCACAAAGGGGCACGCTTTAATTTTCCTGCGTGGTAATCGAAGCCTGCACCCACTCCAAACATCAGTCCCTGAACCTTTCTCCAATGCTCAAACATCCACCTTTCCTGCTTGGGGGCACCCAGACCAACCCAGATTATATCTGCTTTGCTTTCATTAATTCTGCGAATAACTTCCTGATCTTCTTCTTCTGAAAGTGGACGAAAGGGCGGGGAATACATTCCTGCAATCTGTAAACCGGGATACTTCCTCGTTAAAACATCCTTGAGGGTATCCAGGGTATCCTGGCTCCCCCCATAGAAATAATGGCGTAATCCGTCACCTTCATTTCCTTTGATAAACATCTGTTCCATAAAATCAGGGCCGGTAACTCTCTGAGCCGTCTTAAAGCCACGCCTCCTGCTGACTATAGAAAGAGGCTCTCCATCCGGAAATGCCATTACTGCACTGTTTTGAATATTTTGATATTCCTTATCCGTATACGACATTACGGTAGTATGCCCATTGGATACACAGACATATTCTCCCGAAAGCTTATGAATATTCTCTTCTATAAAAGCAACGACTTGCTCCATATTTGTCACCAGAATATTCACTCCCAAAATAGGACAAATATCCATAGGTAAATCTATAGCTAATCCTTCCTTAAGCTCCTGCCTGTGTTTAGCAGATAGCTTCAATATATCTGCCTTACGTTTGTCTGTTTCCAAGGACTGATAAACGTTCAGAGTTTTATCCACGATAACTTCCCAACGATAAGTGTCCAGAACATATTCTCCTGCCTCCCTGCCCTTTACCCGGACCATTTCGGGTTCAAGATTATCAATGAGTTTAAGCTGTTTTGTCAAATCCTTAACATTTCCTTGATGAAAAGTAAAGATAGTATTTCCCCCGGTAGTCACATTCTCTTTAATATCGCTGACAAGGCAACTGCGTTTATAGCTCATTGCCTCCAGCAGACTGATGGGCAGACCCTCTACATCAGAGGGCAAAACATAGAGAAAGGCATTGGAGTATAGCTCTTCCAGAAGCCGTCCGCTGACAAAGCCTGTCATAATTATATTATCATTGTCAATAGACATAGCGGCCAGCCGTTCCACATAATCATCTGAATGACTGCTTCCCCCTGCAATAACCAGTTTTTTATCTGTTCCCGACTGCTGATAGGCTTCAATCAAATAATGTATTCCCTTTTCAGGAACCAGTCGGCCCAAAAACAGAATATAGTTCTCCTTCTCCAATCCCCATTTTTCCTTAATCAGCTCAGCTTCCAATAAAACAGGTTCCTCTACTCCATTGGGGATAATATTGGTCTTACGCCCATAGGTTTCCTGAAAATAGTCTTTCATCGGTTCATTGAGAACCACTACCTCATCAGCATGCCGGGCAATCACCTTTTCTCCAAACTTAATATAATCCTGAGCAATCGCTCCCCATTTAGCCCTTTTCCAATCCAGTCCATGGGTTGTGCAAACAACTTTTTTCCCAAACAGCTTAGGGATCCAGCATAAGCTCGAAGGGCCACAGGCATGATAGTGAAACACATCATAGCCTCTTCCCAAGGCGATCATTGTGGCTAAAAAGGTATAAATAATGGCATCCAGGTGTTTCGTATTGATTGTGGGAATATAATAAAGACGGATTCCCCGATGCTCTTTCACTCTATTCTTACAATAATACTTTCTACAATAAACATCTACCTGTACTCCCGCCTTTACCAAACCGGCTGCCAGCTCTTCTACATGGATTTCTACACCACCGGCCCGGGAAGGGATTCCCTTCTGACCAATCATTGCAATTTTCATCATTTCTCTTTCTCTTATCACAGCCATTCAAGACAGGCTGGAACACTTAATCAAAGTACCTCATTTTGTAGTTGCGTTTCTCTTCGTATTCTTCCAGAAGCATCCCCATAATGAAGGCAAAAACCATAACCATTGGCTGCATAAATCCCGCCTCCGTAAAGGTGGTAAGCAGCATAAATACAAACATAAAGATTAACAGCATATACTTCTTCTTATTGTAGTAGTAAACTCTTTGTATCTGAAAAAAAAGAATCATGATTAATCCACAATATACAAGCGTTCCCAAAATCCCCGTTTCTCCAAATAAAATAGGCCAAAACAAATCCTTCAGATATTGCTTCGATTGGGGCCCCAGTGTGGGATCATCTGCTATTTGATATAGATAATACACCGGAGAATAGTGGTTTGCAGCATAGGTAGATCCAAAGGTTCCAAAGCCTGTTCCAATGGGAAAATAGTCTCTGGCAATTTCCAGAGAGGCGGAAGTCATCAGACTCTTTGCATACCTTCCATGCCCCTGAATATAGTAAAAGTAAATCTTATCCCAGGCCAGAAATACAAGGGGTATCGCCATATAGAGAATATATCTGAGCTTCGTTTTTACTTTTTTATAAACAATAATGTAGTATAAGAAGCCAAAGATAAGTATGGCTCCATAAGCCTTTTCTTTCCCACTCAAAACCAGCATAATAAGCATCAGGAAAAGACATGTCCTGCGCAGCCATACCCGTTTGTGGTTACAGAAGATTAATAAGGCAAACAGCAGTGTGGATTTTGCACAAATATCCCATGCCTCCGGTTGAATGAATACCTGGGGAAAAAGCAGCGAAAGCATATAATAGCCAAACCACAAAAGACTCAACACCTGAACCACCGGTTCCTGCTCTTCCAAATTAATTTTCAACAGCTTCTGAATATATCCTGCGGACAGCAGAATCATAAAAAATTTGGACGCCAAAACAGCAGAAACCACAACAACCCAAAGGGGCTGAAATTTATACAAAGCATTTCCTGCAAGTCCGCATAAAAGAAAGGTCAACAACAAAACAAGCTCTATTCGCTTGCTTTTTGCCAACCTTGATAGCTTCTTTCCTCTGGTTTTAATATAGTCATAGAGTGCAAGCGGAAAACATAATAAGGCTATGCACTCATCAAAGACCTTGAGCCAAGAAATCGTATCTTCCAGAACGCCATGGAAAACAAACGCCGAAAGCAGCAGCATCCATAGCAAAACTCCTCTGTCTTTTTTCATAAATATCATACTTCTTTCTTAGGCAACCATTCAAGTTGCGACCTGTCCTCCAGCTTCTCGTACAGTCTGCCGATATGCTCTTTGACCATTGAATCATCCAGCTTTGAATAGTCTACTTTCAATAATTCGTCTATCAGCTCATCCGAAAATCTGTACTTCATAATTTTCGCCGGTACTCCTCCCACTACTGCATAGGGTGGAACATCCTTATTGACCACACTTCCGGCTGCAATAACAGCACCTTGTCCAATATGCACTCCTGACAGAATCATTGCCCGGCAACCTATCCAGACATCATCATCCACTATAATATCTCCTTTGGACAGTGCTTCATACGAATCCCCCATTACTCTTACCTTAAAAGGAAAGGTAGAGCATAAACCGATGTCATGTTCCCGTCCTAACAGGAATAAAGTCTCCCCACCGATAGAGCAATAATTTCCAATCTTAAGCTTCCTCTCTTCTACATCATTAAGCAGCCTGATTTCTCCATAGGTTCCTTTTCCCACACTGACCTGCTCCGGATTAAACAAAGATTTGACCCATGTTCCGTTATGCTCATTTTGCTTTCTCCACTTTCTCCTGAAGATCAATAATCTGATTATATTCATTAGCATCTCATTTCTTTACCTTTCTTCTTCAGGCTCTTTCCAAATTTCTCCCCAATTGTATAGATTATATAGTAAAATTAAAATACTGACAAGCTTCTTTGCTCTTGCTTATTACTACCTGTTTCCGAAAAAAATGGACATCCTTATGGTAAAAGCCATATTCTTTGTAATGTATTTTGGCTTTCTGGAACATGCCAATGCTAATCTTGAAAGAATACTCTTTTTATAATTTTCCACCCGTTCTATAAACCCTTTATTTTCTACCGGAATTATCTCTGCATAATTCTTCAGAATTTCTCCGGCCTGTTGATCTATCCCTATATCCGCTTCCGTAAATATCTCTTTTAATCTTTGTCGGATAATAGCTGTGTAATTATGCTTTATGCCGATAACATTACGATCATGCTGCCTGTATTTCATGCTGATCCATTCGTGATATATAATTTTTCCTCCTACTGCCATACAGACTCCGGCAAGGTAGGAATCATGCATAGAAACGGTCTTAGGCATAGCTTTCTTTCGAATTAATTTGGCCGCCTCATGGTTATAAACCATCGTACATCCCAAAACATTCGGAGCACACATTACTGTATATAAATCAGCTGCCGGCTCTCTCCTGTAAACCACTCTGTTCAATCCCTGTAATTTGCTGTCAACCAACTCAGCATTGGAAAAATATATTTGCGGTTTTTCTTCTGTCCCCAGCATTTCTATAGCTTTTTCCAGCTTGTTGGGAAACCAGTAATCATCTTGATCTGCAAAGGCATAATAATCACCCTCTTCACAGACTTTTAATAACTGCAAAAAGCTTTTTGCAGATTTCAGATTTTCGCCGCGTACCAAGATCAGCTGTTGCTTTTTTTCATATTCCTGAAGAATTTCTACGGTTCTGTCCTGAGAACCGTCATCCCTTACCCACAGCTTCATTTCAAAGCTGCCTTCCTGGGCCAGAATAGACTCAATCTGTTCGTGAATATACTCTTCTCCGTTATATGCCGACATTAAAACGACTATTTTCTTTTTCATTTTGCTATCCTTAATAATTTGTTATATTCATCCAATAACATATCTGCATATAATTCCCAATAATGTCTGTTTTCTGCCCTCTTACAGATTTTTATTGCCATATTTTCATACATTTCGCTTGGCATAGAATAAATATTCTCAATTTTATTAATTAAATCAGTGGAATTCCCCGCTTCAAATAAATAACCTGTTATTCCATCATCTACTAATTCAGGTAATCCTCCAATATTACTTGCAACAATGATTTTGCCTTTCGCCAAAGATTGAAGCAAGGCATATGGACAATTCTCATACCATTCAGAAGGAATAACAATAACACGAGCTTCTTCTATTATTTTTTCCATTTCATCACCATAAATTGGTCCCGGAAGCTCTATATTGGTTAAATCATTATTTTTTATATAGGCAAGCATCTCATTCAAAATAGGACCGGTGCCCACAATTTTTAATTTTCTTTTACAATTAGATAGTTTATGAGCTTTCAAAAGTGTCATAATACCTTTTTCTTTTGAAAATCTTCCAAAATATAAGACATAGTCTTTGTACTCTTTATTAAACTTATATTCCTGGGTAATCGGAAGTGGATTTGTTCTGGTAATTATCCTTGATGTTGTTACTTTTGATTCAATCATTTTTTGTCTGTAGAATTCACATTCGGTAATATATAAATCGATTAAGTCATACTTATTCTTTTTAATTAGATATTTTTTTTCACATGCTGCCAAAATGCTTTTTGCTGTAGATTCCTTAACACATTTTTGCCTGACGCAATTAATAACACTCCCCTGTAGGCATTTTTCACATATTTTTCCATTTGAGAGCATGGTATAATTAGGACAGGCAAAAATTAAATCATGCATCGTCATAACAACCGGAATATTATGCTTTTTTAATACTTCGATAACAGAAAACGTAATCTGTCTGTGAAGTAATCCAACATGTGCTATATCGGGGTGTTCCTTTTCAATTAAAAGTTCCATTTTTTCAGCTGCTGCTTTATTAAAGAAAAAACTTTTAACAGCATCAATTTTATACTTTATTCCATTATCTTGATTATAATCTATATTTGGCACAAAAAATTCGTCTTGATCACAGGGAAAATTTTTATCATCTTTCATTGCAAAATAAATAACTTCATGCCCCTTTGCCATTAAAGCATCCGCTTGTGCAAAATAGTATGCTTCTGATCCGCCCCTATTGTAGTGAAATTTATTTATCAATAATATTTTCATTATAGTAATTCCTTTTTTATAAAAGCAGCAGTTTTCTTTATCCCTTCTTCTAAGGAGATAGGATTCAAACTACCGTAATACTTTTCATACCTGCTAATATCCAAATAATTAGTTGGAACATCTACAGCTCTTCTTTCCTTATAAACGACATTCAACTCCACATCTAATGTATCTTTTATAATATTAAGAACTTCTTTAATCGAAGTTCCATATCCACAACCAAGATTAAATATATGGTGCTGGTTCTCCCCCTCCACAATTTGCAGAATTGCTCTGATGGCATCATCAATATAAATAAAGTCTCTTACGACAGTTCCATCTCCATATACCTGTATTTCCTCACCTTTCAGTGCCTTATAGGTAAATGTTGTTATGGCTCCAAGGACCCCATTTGGCCTTTGGTATGGTCCATATGGATTTGCCAATCGAATAATTCTATAATCCAATCCGTACATATAATGATATAGATAAAGCAGTTTCTCTATTGCAACTTTCTGCAATCCATACGAGCATATTGGATTTGTTGCCGTAATTTCTGATAAAGGACAATTGGATTCTTTACCATAAACGGTTCCCCCCGATGAAATAAATACAACTTTCTTCACTTTAAACTTTACACATGCATCAAATAGATTTGATGAGAATAATACGTTTGCTTGAATATCCTGACTAACATGTTGATTTGATGTGGCAGGAACATTTGTACTCACTAGGTGATATACTATCTCTTGATTTTCCAGGAAAGAAAAATCAGTATCCAAATTCAGAAGAGATTCGACTATGTGTACATTCCTAAAACCGAACTTTTCAATGTTAGAAAAATACTCTCTTCTCTTATCCACCAATGTCAAATTATTTTTTTTGTTTTGTGCAAGTTTAATGGTTATATTTGTTCCGATAAAACCGGCAGCTCCCATTATTAAAATATTCATTGCTTGTATAACTCCGATGTTTTATTTGTCTGGAGGAATAATTCCATCAAATATGCTTCAATTTTATTGATTGAATGGATTATCATTTACAGCTTTAACCGCAGGAATCTCAAAAATACTGTATTTTTCCTTTGTCCAGAATTTCAACTTATGCTTAACTACCCACCAACCAGGTACCCAAATTGCTTTATGCATCGCCGGAGATGCCGATCCAATCATCCAGCACTCTCGATCACAATTCTTAACACATTGTCTTACCTGATTTGCCTGTGTAGAATTCCATAATTCCTCCCAGGACTGTTTTCTCAAATTTCCCATAACCGCCTTCTGTTCCATACCGTTACAGGGAATAACATCGCAAAAAGGATCAATAAAGAAAGCATCCTTTCCCATTTCACAGGGCAGCAGCCGCTTATTTCCATAGATATAATTAACCAATCCATGATTAAAATAAGCTCTGAACCATTTTTTGGGAGACCTGCTCGCCAATAAAATATTGATCAGCTTCTCAAAATTTTGGGCTACCTTCAGCTTGTTGTCAATTTTATTGTCTGTTTTTCTGAAATAAAAGGAATTGTGCAGCGTTGCCGTGGCAAATTCCATTCCCAAATCATCTCCCAGCTGATAGAGGGGAACAAGGTCTTCACAGTTCATATCCTGAACCGTCATTCCAAAGCCTACATCCGGATGTCCCATTTCCACCAACGTTTTCAGCGTAGTATATCCTCGATTAAAGCCATCGGGAATCCCACGAATCTTATCATTGGTTTCCTGCATTCCCTCTATACTGATACGGATGCCTACCTTGGGAAACTCTTTACACAGAGCAATAATCCGATCCGTAAAATATCCATTAGTGGAGATAACTACCCGATCTGACTTCTTATACAGCTCCCGCACAATATCCGGAATATCCTGGCGTATAAACGGTTCTCCCCCGGTAATATTGGTAAAAGCCATTTCCGGCAGTCTTTTTATCTCCTCCAGTGTTATTTCCTCACTGGGCTTTGAAGGGTCTTTAAAGCAATCACACATATTGCAGCGTGCATTACATCTATAGGTTACAATTACGGTTCCATAAAGTGTTCTTTTTTTCATTTCCATTTATTCCTCTTCTCTTTCATCCCATTTCCTATAATCACTCCCATAAAGGCAGCCAAACCGGTAATTACGGCAGCGGTAACAGTTCCTCGATACTTTTCTATGGTGATAAGATTTTTACTCAGACAAATGATCATCTCTGTCTGCTCATCCTGATACCCATAAACAACCGCATCTTTCTTCACTTCGTCGTGAACGGAGTCCAGATAAACGGATTCCAGTTCAGGATGCTTTTTAAGGACAGCCACGTCAATATCCTTGCGGGGAACAATAACTGCTGTAGGTTCTTCTTTCAGGACATAGTATCCTGTCCCACCGATAAGAGCAAAGAGCAGACAGACTCCGGCAATCCTATACCCACTTTTCTTAAGGAAGCTGCAGAATGCTTCCTCCACTTTATTTATGTGGGTAATTCTCAGTGAAATTTCTTTGTCCATACCGGAAAAAAATTTCAAGGTTTCCTCTTTTCCCTGTGTATATAAAAGTTCCCCTGCAAATAATAGGGATATATTTTTGAAAGAGGTATTAAATAAAAAAGGCTCCATAATCCCCGCCACTAGGCAGGCCAAAATAATTGTCAGCTCATTATTCTTATCTTTACGACAGCAATTTCTGATTAAAACAAAATATCCGCCAAAGGCTGCCGCTGCAAATAAGATGCCGTAGGTAACATAAGCATTGACATATGAGTTGTCCATAGTCAGCTGGGAAGTGATTATCTCTGAAATTTTATTCCCAAATACAGTAGGTGCTTTCAACGTCAAAAAATATTTTGCAAGGTTTAATCTGGTATTGGAAAGGTCATTAATTCTTTCATATAATTCTCCCTTCAATACCAGTGGTGCTGCAAAAGAGTATAATAGAATAATCGGAAAGATCAGTTTTACCAGAAACTGCTCCGGCCGATTCATTTTTTTTCTATAGTGCATATACAGGCAAATTGCCAGATAGAAGGTAACCGTTATTACCCCTGTGGAGCTTAATGAAAACAAAAACACAAGTATATTTCCAAGCATAAAGCCCATGGCCGCCTTTAGGCCAAACCTCTCCCCCTGCAAATACACCAAAAGCATCACGAATACCAGGTAGGATATATGGAGTACATTCGGATGGCTCTGACCCAACCCCCAACGAATAATCATATCCATTCCTAATTTTTCATGTACTTTAAACGGCCCGTCAATAATATGTGCCATATTTAATAAAGCCATGCCCACAAAGCTTATCGTCCAAACCCAGGCACCTGTGATAAATACCCGCTTTACAGAAACATTTTTCAACCCGGTTACCATAAGTATATATATAAGTGCCCCTTTTTCCCCTGAAATAAGGTAGGTCATTGCCCCCAGCAGCAAAAGTAATACCACTATGATAAATTCCTTTTTCGTATAAGCGGTAAGGCACATTTTTCCTGTCCACGCAACAACTGCTGCAATCAGAATCAACTTATAGGCAGTCTGCCCATCGTATAAGCCGATTCCCTTTGCAAAAAGCATCAGACTCCAAAAGCATAAATAGAGAATTTCGGAAAGTCGTGTTACTCCTTGTTCAGTTTTCTTTTCTCCTGCTGTTATCCTCTGTTTTTCCATGCTTCTACCCTGCTCCTAAATCATCCTGACTGATTATTATACACCATAATGCTCTCCCTGCCAACCGGACTGCCGGAAACATGTTTCTCGGAAACATGCTAATTTATCCTCTTCTTTACCAGTCCTGCCAGGTACCTGAATTCCCCAGTTTTTCCAAAAAAAATAAGAAACAGAAGGTTATAGATTACTACAATTGCTGCCCCGGTAACCAAAAAAGACCCAAGGTTAATCTGCTTTAATAAATAGCTGCTGATGAATAAGACGATAACCAAAGTAATTCCGATAACCAACAGCTTTTTTGCCGTATCCACAAAATATTCTCCTGCTCCCTTTTCAAAGCATACCCGGTAAATGATGAAGGGCTTCGTCACATTGGCAATCAGCCCGGAGATAATGGTTCCGATATACACACCGGCCAGCCCGATGCTCTGTACCAGTATAATGGAGATAACCAGATTCACTACTCCCTGAATCAGGGCAAGAAATTTGTCCTGCTCAAATACTCCCGCTGCCGTTTTAAAGTTGGACAGCACGATTCTGTCCCCCTTAAAATAGTAATCAATGAGAATCAGGGCAATTACCGTATTGCTGAGTATCCATTTCTCACCCAGCCACAGATAAACCAGCGGGGTCAGCAAAACATAGAAGCCCACGGCGGACAATCCGTAAATCCAGTTGGCCACAAAACGATATACCTGAAACATTTCATACTGCTTAGCTTTAGATTCTGTGGCAATCAGGTTCCCAAAGCTGGAAATAACGGAATTAAAGATGATATTCACAAAGCCGGAGATGGAATTGATTACCATATTGTAATTGTCCACGATTCCCACTAATGCTACCTGGATCAGAGAGGAAATAATGATGCTGTCCGTCTGCAGCCTTGCCACATCTCCCACCTTATGGCAGACCAAAGCCTTGGTCTTGTCTGCAATCTCTTTTGTTTCCTCCTTTCCCAAAGGAATCACATTCTTATCCTTCAGATAGGGATACTGTTTATTTAAATAGGTGCTGACACATATTTTTTGTACTAATTCCACTGCTGCTGCTGCCAGCAGATAAAAAAGGAAGTTTCCGGTAAGCAGCAAAACAACCAGCTGTACAAGGGTGGTGACCAGCTTAGTGAGGGTCAGTACATTGGTCTGGATATAGTTTTTCTGTTCTGCATTCACCAAACTGTATTTATAGGCCACAAAGTAGGTGCTTACCGTATTAAACAGAAAAATCAGATAGTAAACCGTCAGCTCCTGTATTCCGTAATCCCCGGGATTTTTAATAAAAAACTTTAAAAAAGGAATCAGGATAATCCCGATGGTGGCTACTACCGCCGCAATTATCCTGTAGGCTTTCTTATAAAACAGCATATAGGATTTGACCTTTTCCAGATCTCCTTTTGCTACGGGAGCATAGAGACTGAAATTCAAGGCTGTTCCGATTCCCAGCTCTGCCAGAGAAAGCATAGTAAGGATTCCGGTATAGAGACCGTTTATTCCCAGTAACGTTTCATCCAGCTTCATGATAAATACCGTTCTGAGAACGAATCCCAGAACGGTGGAGCTGATGTTTCCTATGTAACCAAAGGCTATGTTTTTTGCCGCATGCTGAATTCTGCTCAATTTAATCCACCCAATATGCTTTCACACTCGTTTTATTATAATACTTTGCCATATCCACATTCCTGCTCATGGTCTCATCCTCTGATAAACCCATGTGAAGCAGGGGATATGGCGCTTCTGCTTCCGGTATCAAAGGCTCCTGTATATTTTCATCCATTAAAATACGCTGCTGTCTTTCGCGAATCCGGGTGTATTTTTCCAGCTTTCCGCTTTCAATGGCCCTCCGGCAGTATTCGTTGGTCGTTGTCAGATGGGATAATTGTCCTGCTCCCAAAAAAGCTATTACACCCAGTGTCAACAGGGGAAAAAGCAGACAATACTTAAATCGCTCCTGATAAAGTATCTTCGTTTTTGCAAGGTCTTTGGTATCCATCCCCAGCTGTTCTGCCTGTCTTTCCCATCGTTCCCACAGCTTTTTTTGAAGCCATCCGTGAACATAGATCATATTCACTAGTGTAATTAAAAGGAAAAGATGAAAATAGGTATTGGAAACTCCACCGGATACATCCGACCGGGAATAGATTTCCGGTGTATAGCTTGCCCAGTAAATTCCGTTAAGATAAATGACGAATAATAATGGGCATCTGAATTTATATTTTTCTTTGTCCACCTTCCACATCTGCTGCCATAGAATCAGGGCAAGCATCAGATAGATTATGGCAGTAGAGGGATTTTTAAGAAAATAATCTTCTCCCAGATAGATTCCTCTGTCAATAGCCTGAATGATACATTGGATAGCCCATTTCAGACTAAAGCCAAATTCCTCTCCTCCCCGTACACTGTTTCCCGGAGCCATAAAACTGATAACCAGGCCCACCAGTTCTGCTCCAATGCCTGCCAGCACCCATAGATTTCGCCAATCATAGCTAAGCTTAAGCTTTTTTTCCTTTACATTAAATTCAGCTATCTCCAGCTTGCTGATCAAAATCAAAACGGCGGCCAGTGTTGCTGCAAGAGGTGCAAGGTAGCTTCCTCCTCCCAGTAAAGTAAAGCAGATAAACAAAAGAACAAAATCCCTTTTCTTTTTCTTCTCCACAAATTTCTGTGTATGAACAACGGCTGCAGCTCCCAAAAAAAAAGGGACTGAATAGTGTATAACCCCATTGAACCAGTAAATTCCTGAAGTCGTCCTGGGAATATACTGGATAACCGGATATAAAACCATACATACGATAACCATCGTCACTCCCCGGGTAAAATTCAGTTTTTTCACCAGATAAAAATAGCCCAGATAAGAGAAGGCGGCAATCAGTAATCCTAAGCCAATAAATACCGTCAGCCTGTATCCTCCCTCAATAAAGTTATTGGGAGAAAGGGTAAACAGGAATACGGTAAACCAGGTTCCCTGCCACTCCTGATAAATCTCCATTACCATTCTTAGTGAGCCCTTCATTGCCTCAAGGAATGAACCCGTTTCCACAAAAGCCCGGTAAGTATAAACACCAAACCAGTAATCGTCTCCCGTAGCATAATTGTAAAATCCCACATAAATAACCGGAAGAAGGCTTAAGGCAAACAAGAGGGCAACAAGACTTCCTGCTCTTCCTGCCGTGAAAAAATCCACAATTCTTTTGTATCCTGATTTTCCTCTAGTATTCAACTCTTACACTTTCTTTCTTATAGTATTGTGCCACTGCCGTGTTAATCCACTCATTGGGGTCAGAGGACAGCTCCTGAAACAGTAAAAGCTCAGGCGGATCGGAAAAAGGCCTTACTACCACATTCTGCTCATCTGAATCCCTTAATAATTGTAGCCGTTCTTCGTTTTCCTGTCTATAGGTTCCTGCCTGTCCTTTCAAAAGGGACTTGGCGGCGGCTGTTCCGATATACAGCTCTCTGTCCACCACTCCCAGATAAAAAACGGAGCCTGCTGTAAAAAGAAGGAATAAGCCCCAAACCAGAAGCTTTTCCTGTTTGAAAGATGCTTTTTTCCTTTTCTTTTCAAATCGTTTTCTACTCCAGCCCATTACATAAAAGCTCACCAGGTAGACTGCCAAAAGCCAGAGAAAATACACGGTATTTCTCAATCTTCCCGCTTCCATGGCCCCCTGGGCATAAAGGGAGGGGGTAAAGCCGGCAGATACCAAACAATAGGCCAGTACCGCCACTGCTATGGGATAGGGAAAATTAAATTTTACTTTTTCTGTGGCTCTCCACATAAGGGGAAGGGAAAGCAGTAGAAGAACCACAACCGGCCAGCGAAGCCACTCCTGCAGGGGAAGAGCCAAGCCGTATTGAAGCGATAGCCCGATAGCCTCCAAGGCTCCCATACCTGTACTGCTTCCCATACGCACTGCATTTCCCGGTGCCAGAACACTGATGGCAAAAGAAAAAATAAGCACTGCCGTTACCAGAAAGAAAGGCCGGCTTTTTCTTCTTCCATCTGCTGCACAGGCAAAACCGGTTATGAGAATCAGCCATAAGCTTCCCTGCAGGGCGGTAATATAATTCCCTCCCCCTACCAGAACCGCCAAAAGACAGGCTAAAAGCAGCCTCAGCCATCTTCCCGGACCCGGTTTCTCTTTGCGAAGCTCCAGTAATACTCCTGCCAGCAAAAGTAAAAATGCAAAAGCCCAGGTATAATTCACCACTCCTGCATGCCAGAACAGCCCTTCATTACCATCAGGCATCAAGTGGATAGCGGAAAACAGATAGATTAGAATAATACAGCTCATGGTACATCTGTCTGTATGCAGATATTTCCGGCCCATGATTCCTCCCGTATAAAAGCCTGCTGCCACTAGCAGAATCAGGGTGATTACGGTAGTCATTCCATAAAACCGCTCTCCGAAAATCCCCGGCTGTAAAGAAGTCCAGAATACGGAGGCAAAAACCCCTGACCAATTCTTATAGTTGTAGACCACATTTTCTCCTGCCGCTTTGATCACTTCCCTCAGGGATCCGGTACTCTCCCATGCCCAGTAGGCTGTTTTTCCCGCAGAAAAATCATCTGCTGCGGGATAATTATAAAAAGCCAAGAACAGAATAGGAATAAGGCTGGCTGCAAATCCTAAAGCTAACAGTATATTCAGTTTTGCATAATCTTTCCTGCTCATCGATCTATTCCTTCTTCTCTACCAATCTTTATGGGAACATTTTCCCCTGTTCATCTATACAGACCCAGCCCTTCCATAGCCTTTTCATGCTTTCCGGCTGATACCAGTCCACGCCGTTTTTCTGTTTTAAGGGGCGTATGGTTATTTTATCCGGATTGGGATTTAGCCTTGCTCCCCAAAAGCTGAAGGTGGAGTTTGCACAAATGTTGTGCTTACAGCAGCTCATCAGTTCAATATCATAGAAGCTGTCTTTGCCCTGGTTAATGTCTATAATGGTCCCGGGGAATCTTTCTTCTGCATACTGAGGATCATCGGAAAAGAGGAAAAACCGGGGATTTTCCACCCGCTCCTGTATGGCCCGCATGGCTGCTTCATAGTAGGCATCCGTACAGATTCCTCCAAACATCTTTTGATTCTCGGCAGTCAGGTAATCTCCCCTTCTTAAATGGATACTGACGGAATTACTTTCTGCCATCTCCTGTTTTACCGATTCATTCCGGGGATTACCGGAGGGTGGAAAGCTTAATCTTTCCCGCAGAAGAGGTATAATATCCCCATAATAGGCCTCACAGGCCCAATAGCCGGTAAGAACCCTGTTATCCAGAGTAAAAATTTCCTCATCATACATCCGGTATTCGGTATATCGCTTATTGGATAGGATACCCAGTCTGCGGCCTGCTTTGGCAAGGAGGCTGCCGCTGCCCAGAATCCTTCTCTTTTCTTCAGCCGTGCAGACTTCATAGCTGACCCGGGGGAAATAATCCAATTCCAAAGCTCTTTTCGTTACCGCTTTATCTTCTGGCGGTATCCGGCTTTCATACCAGCTGATATCCAGCTTTACCTCTTTTCCCAAATACTTTAGTTTTTCATACAGGGCATACTGCTGCAGCTGATTTCCCAATCCGCCATTTAACTCAATAATAAGCATTTTTTTCTCTCCAGCAAAAACCTCAGTCCAGGCCCCAGACTCCAGGGATAGGCTCCGTAAATCTGGGGATATTGGCTAAAGCCCTCACATTCTCCTGAGCAATCGTATATTTTCCCCTCTCTCACAGAGCTTAAAATTGCTGCTTCCATTCGGATAAGGGCTTCTTCATAATCTTCAGATAATACGCCCAAATTACTGCCCTTCTGAACAGCATAGGCAACCATGGCTGTAGCTGAGGTATCCTTTGGGCCTTCTTCTGTCTCAAGCTGCCAGGAAAAATAGCCATCCTTCCGTTGATAGGGCATAGCTGCTTTAACCAGTCTCCCAAATCCTTCTGTCAGCTTCCCCTTATCCTCATCAGCAGGAAGAAACTCCAGGCTGTCAGCCAATCCCAGCATCAGCCAGCCTACTCCCCTCCCCCAACCGATAATTCCCAGTTTTTCCAGGGTTTTAGTGTCATATCCGTGGTAGGGAAGTCCGGTATGCTTATCCATTCCCTTTTCCAAAAACAGACTCAGCTGCTGAATTGCCAGATCAGCAGCTTCCTTTTTTTGGGCCGCTTGTGCATAACGGGCAAGAAAGGGAGCTGTCATTCCGATACCATCCACATAGATATGGGTAGGATGATGCTTACGATAGGGAATTGTTCCCTTCATTTCCCCTTGATAGTTCAATAAATATTGGAGCAAAGCCTCTCCTGCTGCCAGCATCCCCCGGTCCCTGTCTTCCTCATAGCAATAGAGCAGAGAGTACCCGTTCATTACCGTATCCATGTAGGGAATAGGCATGCCCTTATTTATCCAGCTTTCATAATATTTTTTCAGGGTTTTCCTGTCTCCTGCCGCCTCCAGTGCCTGTGTCAGCATGGCATGAGGCCAGAAGAAGGGGTCTCTTTTCCCTGTGGCGGCAGGCCGTATCAGCCTTTTTACCACATATTTTAATTCTTCTTTTCCGGTGGTCTCCGGATAAGAAAACAGCTCTCTTGCCGCCTCCTTAAGCAAAGCATCTGTTTTGTCTGTCATCCATTCTCCTTTTTACCTGCCCTTTAATCAGCCATGATCTCCTGAAGCTTCTCTCCCAAAGCAAAGGCCTCTTCCACATAGGAGGGCATTACCCGATTCAGCTCTTTCCTGATTCCTTCTTCTTCCTTAAGCAGCCATTGAAAGGCTTCGATCAGCTGGCCTTCCTCCCTTAGGGATTGAACCGGAATAACATAATTGTCCCAGGTGCCAAACAAATCCTTTGCAATTCCCTTCGCCTTAACCGAGTACCCTACCACTAAAGTGGGCACCCCGGAGGAATAGGCTGCTATGGTGGCATGGGTTCTTGCTCCGATAAAAAAGCGGCAGGCTGAAATATATCCTTTCAATTCCTCACAGCTATGGTCCCCAATCCGGATGACTCTGGGCTCATCCGTAAAGGCAGCATAAAGCTCGCGGATTGCTTTTCGATCATCGCTTCTTTCCCATACCACATGAGGAATCAGAGCCACACTCATGGTGGTATTGTCCAGAATAAACTGAATCAGTGACCGATAATTTTTCATGGTGATTCCCGGGCTTTTTTCATTTTCCATAATCATGGGACTGATATTGATTCCCACCGTATTTCCCTTTTGGAAGCCTTCCGGCAGAGGCAGTCTCTTAGTGGACAGGGTAAAGGCCGAATCCGGATAAAGAAATAATTGGCTTTTTACCCCGGCTTCCTCCAAGGCCTGATAGGTCAGAGATTCTCTGGCAAAAATCGCCTGGTATTGCTCCATATCCTCAAGGATATCCTTCCGCTTTAATAATTCCGGCTCTATGGAGCAGCCTAAAAGGATGGTCTTTCCCCCATTATGATTGAACGTGCGGTTAGCCAGAATCAAGTCCTTAATCATAATGTCATAGCAGTAATTGTCCCCACCAATGGAAATATTCCATTTACAGCTGTTCTTCCCTAAGACATGACGAAAACGATAGCGCTGAAAGGACTCCTCATCTCCCGTTATCCATCTCCAACCATAATAAAAAATATGAACCAGCTTATTTTTGCTGATATTTCTTTCCCCTACAATTTCACACAGACCTGCCAGAGAATAGCTTTGGTCCTCTTCAACGCTATTGGTTACCAGCTTTATGGGTTTTTTGATCAGTCTGCAAAGGGTATTGGCCAGGGCCTCACAGCCGTGATTTTTACTGCCCGCATGGGCATATAAAACAATTTGGTTTTCCTGCATTTATCCACTATCCTTTCCATCTGCCATAGGCCGATATATATATTCTTGGAAAATAACGATACAATCTTACCTTCATCGAATAGCCCTTTGGCAAATAGGAAAAGACCTCTTTTTTTCGGCTATACTCCTTTACCAGTAAGTGACAGTAGCTCTGCTCTTTTTGATATTGTCTTTGCTCCGTTTTGGGAAGCCTGGCCAGCTTTCCTACCACCAAAAGCACAGAAACCAGACGAATGCTTTCTACTTTTCTCTGCAGCCGGGGATACTGACCGCTCAGCTTCTTCTGTGCCTCCTGCCAGCAGGTGATCTGATCCATGTAGGAGGGAGTAAAGGGCTTTTCCATAGCCCCTGCAGTATTAACGAAATAGCAATATCCCCTGTAGTCGGTAATAATAATTTTGGAAGCCTTTATAGCCCCATCAATTAAAAACAGCAGATCCTCGCCTATGGACAAATCTTCCTTAAATTCCAGATGTTCAAGCAGCGGCCTTGTATACAGGATCCCCCAGCAGTGAGTATTTCCTTCCAAAAGGTAATCTCTAAAATAACTCTCCCGGGTATATTCCTCTGTATAATAGTTCTTTCTACTCACTGCAGCAGACTTCTTTGCCTTGCCCAAAAGCTCTCTGTCCTTTAAGCAGACTCTCTCATAGTCGCAAATGACCATATCGGCCTGTGTCTGTTGGCTCATTTCCCACAAAACCCGGAGAAAATCAGGCTTAATCCAATCGTCTGCATCCACGAAGGTGATGTATTCCCCCCTTGCTTTTTCCATCCCAAGATTGCGGGCTGCAGATACACCGCGGTTTTCCTGCTGATAAAAAAAACGAATGCGTGCTTCCTGTTTAGCCAGCCTCCTGCAAATATCCCCGCTGTTATCCTCAGAGCCGTTATCAATGAGCAGCAGCTCCCAATCCTGATGCTCTTGCTGCAGAATACTGTTGATACAATCCTCTATGTAGTTTTCAACATTGTACACGGGAATAATTATACTAATCAACTCTTTTTATTCCTTTACTCTTTCATCAAAAATCTGCATTGCCAGCCATCCTGCACGGATTCGGAAATCTGTAGGCTTTTTCCAGATGTAATACAAAAGCAGATTGGCCTTCCCTTTGATTTTTACCTTTACCCTTCCTAGACCTTCTTCCTCTTTCGCCTCTTCAATCAGCTCCCTGATCCGTTCCCGGTATTCTTCCTTTGGTCCCCGAAGTTCATTTTTTATTACCAGAAACAGCAAGAAAATATATTCCTTTTTCAGCTCCTCAAGCAGCTGCCCATCTGTACTTTTGGCTTCCAACACCTTTTTTAAGGTAAGGTAAAGAAGATGAATTTTTTCATAGAGCTGCGGATTATATCGATGTACCATAGAAGCGTCCACAAAACGATAGTGGTAATAAAGTCCTTCCGGTACAACCACCAGTCTGTGGGTATCCAGCAGGGCAGGAAGGATAATATTCATATCCTCTCCCATAGTAAGGGCAGGATTACAGTAATTCAAATTATCCAGAATCAGCTTCCGGGAAATCAGCTTCATACAGCGGGAGCTGTGAATCCTTCTCACCTCTTTCCCCAAAAGACAGGGGAAAAGCTGTTCTTCAATTTCTCTCCGATTATAGCAGCCCGGCTTCATGGACTGAAGCATGGGGACGGATGCGTTTCTTTTTTCAATAATGTAATTGCTGCAAACCATTTCTTTGGGATTCCCGGATAAGTGCTTCGACAGCTCCTCCATCATCCTTAGCTCAATCCAGTCATCACTGTCTACAAAGGAAAAATATTCCCCCTTCGCCTGTTTTACCCCTGCTATCCAGGCCGACATCAAGCCGCCGTTTTTCTTGTGAATCACCTGAATCCTGGAATCCCCGGCAGCATATTCATCGCATAGTCTGCCGCTTGTGTCCGTGGAGCCGTCATCCACCAGAATAATATCCAACCGAGTATAGGTCTGATGGAGCACACTGTTCATACATTCCTTGAAGTAGTTTTCCGCATTATAAACAGCAATAATTATGCTGATCAGAGGTTTATCCATTTTTTACTTCCTCCCATTTTCCGTTTTCTTTCCTTCCCAGCATATCCTGCAGATACATTCCCAAAAAGAAGAGGATGTAGTTGCGTCCCAGATAGACCGACACATAGTGGGCTTCAAAAACAGTGTACAGGGTTATGGATACCGTTACCGCCAACAGCATATAATCCTTTGTTTTGCAGCTACACCAAAGTAATCGGCACTGTGCCAGAAAATAGATTACTGCCGGAATAATTCCATACCAGTAAAATATACGGACGATACCCAGATCAAAGAAATAATGGTTTTCCGGAGCCGACCAGAGAGACCAGGTAGACACCGTTCCCTCCCAGCGGTTAGAGCTCATTAAGGTGGAGATTCTTCCGGTGAGGATGGCATCCAGCCTCCGTATCCATTGGGGAAGCTTCAAGCCATAGTGTGCAACATAATAGGCAATCCATACAGAAAAAGCCACTGATGCTAAAAGGATGATGATTCCCACCAGGTAGGGCCATTTTTTTCTCTGTATGGTTTTTTTGTATTTTAAAATAACAATCAGCAGCAGAGAGGCTACAGACAGCAAAAATCCCGAACGGGAATCAGTCAGTAAATAAAGCAGAAAATGAGCCAGTCCGATTAGGATATACCCCCACCATTTAATGGCTTCATTATAGCAGTAAAGACCCAGCCAGGTAATGGCCAGCATCATACAGTGAAACGCATTGGGATGCCCCATACCGAAGCAGTATCTGGTTTCCTCCTCAACCCGATAAACCGCTGTCATGGATACCTCTCCTGCTATACCAAAAACGGCCAATAAAGCCAGAACTGCACAGCCTGCTGCCATATACCAGAAGGTTCCCTTAAGCACCTTCTTCATTTCCTTTCCCACACAGGCCCAGATAAAGACAACGAACCTCAGTATCTCGTTTCTTCCTGTAGCTCTATAGGAAATGACGGCCATAATACCCATCAGAAACAGCCATATCCATTCCTTCAGGCTGTGTCGGGTAGTGAGCAGGCTGATTCCGAATAAAACAAAGGTCACCCGAAACCACTGCCCCTCATGCTGAATGGTATAAGCACTTTTATCCAGAATCACGATGGTCAGCTCAATCAGTAAGCCCAAAAGAAAGGTAAGCTGTGAAATCCGGCTAAGCAGAGGGCTGAGCCTTTCATTCTGCCATATTCTGTTTGGTAAACTTTTCAGGGTACTCTCTCCCATATTTCTCATTTTCCTTTTTCTACCTTGGTTTCAGTGGCTTTTCCTCCCTCCACCCGGTAAATTATATCACAGTTTTCAATGGTTCTTAATCGATGAGCAATAATGATCAGTGTCTTCTTTCCATGGAACTTATCGATTGCCTCCATAATGGCAGTCTCCGTTTCCGTATCCAATGCGGAAGTGGCCTCATCAAAGACCAGAATTTCCGGATTATGATAGAGAGCCCTGGCAATACCGATCCTCTGCCTTTGCCCTCCGGAAATACGCACTCCCCGTTCCCCTACGGAAGTATCCAGCCCCTCCGGGAGCTGCTCCACAAACTCCTTCATCTGTGCCTCCTCCAGTACCTGCCAGATTCGTTCATCATCAATCTCTCCCCGGTTTACACCAAAGGCAATATTATCCCGAATAGGATCGTCGGTGAGGTAAATAGCCTGGGGAATATAGCCGATATGGCTCAGCCAGTCTGCATAATTATCCATTACATTTTTACCGCCGCAGGTAACACTTCCTCCCTGAATATCCAAAAGCCCCAGCAGAATATCCACCGCCGTGGTTTTTCCTGCCCCGGAGGGCCCTACGATTCCCACGGAAGCTCCCACCGGAATCTCCATATCAGCCTGATCCAGGACCAGCTTTGTGGTATTGGGATAGGCATAGGTCACCTGCTTCAGGCAGATACTGTCTTTAACCGAAATGGGTTCTCCCGCTTTTTTGCTACTGCTGCCTGCCCTTCTTTCCTCCTTATAGTCTCTGAAATCCACGTTTTCATAAACATAATCCACACTGGGAGCAAAGAAAGCAATATTGGTCAGATGGGTATTGATTCGATTTACACTGGGCATCAGACGGATGGCTGCCACCGCAAAGGCCATAATCTGGGTGGCCAGCTCACTGATTTCCTTTCCTAAGATAATGCTTACCGCCATATAGGACAAAAGACCGCAGATACAAATGGTCTCGATCAGCAGTCTGGGGGCATTGTTAAATACCACATATTTACTGTTTAGGTCAGCTGCCTTTAAGGAGTATTGGGAAAAATTATCCACAAAAAACTGCTCCTTATGAAGCACCTTCACATCCTTGATTCCAAAAATAGACTGATTTCTCCATTTCCCCATTCTGGCCTGAATAGCCTGATTTTCCTGCCCCAAAACATTCAGTTTAGGCTTCACCACCTTGACGATTAAGGTAGTCATAAACAGTAAAATTGCCGCAATGACAATGGTCATTACCGGATCCACCACCAAAAGCACGAGACACAGAAAAAAGGCCACCACCATTTCCGTCATCAGCTGGATAAATTCCATAAGAACAGTAAACATCTTGGGCACATCGCTGTCTACCGTCCGAA
>JBJFFP010000025.1:0-2421 GCA_051891855.1 Lachnospiraceae bacterium
ATGGGGAATCGGTGCTGCTTGGTATTTTACTGTGGATTCTTCCTAGCTTTATGGGAATAATGGGAACCTGGGTATCCGTTATGGTAAGCCAGATTCTGGTGGCTTTGTTAAGCCAGGTGTTTCTGGCGTCAGGGAAGAATATAGGATAAGGAATAAAAACAAAATTTTTTTATTTTAGGCTTGACATTTGAAGAAATTGTTTTATACTACGGATTATAAAGACGAAGGCGTTTTGGAAAGCATTTTCCAAAGCGCCTTTTCTTTATATAATACACGGTTTGCAAACCCGAATATCAATGATGAGGAGGACAACTTATGATGAATTCTGATGGATCTAATACTACAGTCCCAGGTCTTTTTGGGGGCGGGGGATTTCATCTTCTTGGCGTACAAGTCATTGGTGTATTGGCTGTTATTATCTGGGTCAGCATAACCATGTTTCTCGTGTTTTCCGTCATTAAACATACCATAGGGCCGAATATATTCCTGCTGGTTCGTCTGAAGACTCAGATGGTAAAATATGTAAAATTTCCATTATTACCCGGCAAAATAAGCTGGAAGAGCTGATGAAGGCTTTAAATACTATTGGAGTAACCGGCATTACGATTACTAATGTTCTAGGCTGTGGCATTCAGAAGGGTACTGCATATTATTATCGCGGTGCCAAAATGGATATGAATTTATTACCGAAGATCAAGGTAGAAATCGTTGTGAGCAAAATTCCTGTAGAAACTGTAATAGATGCTGCAAGAAAGGCACTTTATACCGGTAAGATAGGTGATGGAAAACTATTTGTCTATAATATTGAAAATGTAGTCAGGATACGGACCGGCGAGCAGGGTTATACTGCTTTGCAGGATATTGCCAATTGAGTGGCTGTAATTTCTCCCCTTCCTTTGATGAATCAAACCAAGGGGCTGTCGGGAAATAGATAGCCCCTTTTAGACTGCCTGTTTCAATGGTGATATTCTGTAAAATAAGAAAACTACTTTACAAAACAATACATATCTGTTATAACATATACCAACAATAGTTATTCAAATCTTTTTATGAGATGCAGTCTGCATAATAAGAATCTCATCCCATTTCTATTTACTCAAAGGAGATACATCATGAAACAAAGGACAAATCTGCCCTTTCTTGAGGGTACCGGAAGAATCCGGTTCAATATGACTAATGATTATCTGTTCCGCTATGTTCTGCAAAAGCATAAAAAGGTATTGATCGGCCTGGTCTGTTCATTATTACATCTTAAACCCGAGGAAATCAAATCCATTACCATTATGAACCCCATTAACCCGGCAGAGGAAATCGTCGGAAAAGAGTTTGTCATGGATATCAGGGTACTGCTGAACGACCATACCCTCCTTAATCTGGAGATGCAGGTGACTAACGAGCATAACTGGCCGGAACGGTCACTATCCTATCTGTGCCGTAGCTTTGACCAGCTCTACCGGGGGCAGGAGTACGAGGAAGCTCTTCCGGTTCATCACATCGCCTTTCTAAATTACACTCTTTTCCCGGAGCATCCCGAATTTTACGCCAAATACGAATTGCTGAATATCAGAAACTTTTGTCGATATAGTAGTAAATTTACACTTTCTGTGGTAAGCTTAAATCAAATCGAACTGGCAAACGAAGAGGACAGAGCAAGTGACTTAGACCATTGGGCCGGATTATTTAAGGCGGAAACCTGGGAGGAAATGAAAATGTTGGTAGAGGAAAATGAATACTTAGGAGAAGCGGCCAAGGCCATATTTGAAGCCAATGCAGACTGGCTGGTGAGAGAACGCTGTATAGCCAGAGAACTGGCAGAGCGAAGAGAGAGAACTCTGGAGCGGGATATTCGCTTGCTTAAAGGTGAGAATATCAGCTTAAAGGGTGAGAACGACTGCTTAAAAGGTGAGGTATCCGACTTAAAAGAACAGATTAAAGACTTGGAGGCCAGATTATCCGAGAAAGAATAAAATTCTTAGAAGTATGCTGCAGATAATTGCTGCTATACAAACTCCCTAACTGAGACCGTTTCAAGTTTTGTGTAAACTCAGAAATCTGATATAAGATATGTGAATAGTTACTGAAGGGCAGAGCCGAATTTTACGGCTTCTGCCTGCCAGACGTTCCTCAAAATAAATTTCTAACTGGGAATGAATCTGTCCCCAATCCTGACGGTGTCCGGTCCATTTTTTCGTGATATCCATCGTTGCCGGATACAACATTTTCAACAGACTATCATCAGAAGGAAATACGGTCTTGGATTTTGTCACCTTCCGAAGCTGGCGGTTAAATCCCTCAATGGCATTGGTGGTATAAATCAGGCGTCTTACTGCTTCGGGATACTTAAAATAAGTGGACAGTGTTGCCCGGTTGTCATGCCAGGATTTGTAGATCTTAGGATATTTGGAATCCCATTTGTCTTTA
>JBJFFP010000026.1:0-13913 GCA_051891855.1 Lachnospiraceae bacterium
CGTAAGAAAAAGCCTCCTGAGACTGCTTGAGATAAGCAGACTTAAGGGGGCTTTTACCTTATAAAATCAATAATGAAGAAGGCCGGCTAAGGTTTAGTCAATTGAATGGCTAAAACAGTTGTAACCTGAGTACTTATAGGTTACAATGTGTATATTAAAATACACTAACATTACAAAAGAAAGTGAGAACGGAATGAAGCACGTAAGGAAAGTGATTGCACCGGTTATTATTACTACCATAATGGTTTTGTACTATTTGGGAGTTGGAGCAGTTTTACTTTTGACACCTCTTGTACCGGGAGTTGCCATTCTGATTGGAGCTATATCAGTGATTCTTTCGGCTGTGATGATCAGTGTACTGGTGGAAAGAATCAAAGAGATAAGGAGTGGTGAGGAAGATGATCTTAGTCAATACTGATTACATTACCGGAAAAGAACTGGAAATGCTGGGTCTGGTACGGGGAAGCACGATTCAGACGAAAAACCTGGGGAGAGATATTACTCAAGGCTTTAAGACTTTAGTAGGCGGAGAATTGAAGGCTTATACCGAAATGATGAATGAGGCAAGAGCCCTGGCTACCAAGCGTATGGTGGAAGAGGCAGAGAAGCTGGGGGCAGATGCAGTGGTAAATATCCGCTATGCATCAGCGGCAGTAATGCAGGGAGCCGCTGAGGTGATTGCTTATGGTACAGCAGTAAAATTTAAATAACGTTGATTAGATAAAAAGCAGCCTGATTGCAGAGCTGCTTTTACTTACTTAAGCAGGAACAAATCTTTCAAAAACTGCCCTTTGAGGGTGAAGTGAGTATTTTGAATATTGGCTGCGGAAAGGGTGTAGTATTTCTTTCATCTGTACATACTAAGGAAAAATAAGGAGGAACATACTAAGGAAAAATAAGGAGGACCTTAGATGACAGAAAAAGAAAAGCATAGTGAGATAATCGTTATCGGTGCAGGACTGGCCGGATTACTGACGGCCTGGTATCTGAAAGAGGCCGGAAAGCAGGTACTGATTCTGGAAGCGGATAAAGTGGCCTCGGGACAAACCGGAAGAACGACTGCCAAGATTACCAGTCAGCATGGAATAAAATACAGCACACTGATAAAAAAAAACGGGAAGAAAAACAGCCCAGTTATATGCCAATGCCAATCAACAGGCTATTGATGAGTATGAGTGCCTGATTAAAGAAAACAAAATCAGCTGTGAATTTAAAAGATGTCCGGCATATTTATATGCAAAAACAGCAAGAGGGGTAGCACAGCTTAAGGAAGAAAGCGACGCGGCTGTCAGACTTGGAATACCGGCTTTTTTTACCGGAAAAACAGAGCTTCCCATTACCCTTTTCGAAATTTACCGGGCTTTTATTTTCTCAGACAGCATCAGGAAAGGAGCTGGGACTGTCCCTGCCACGGCTCTCGCTTTAATGAGTCAGGAGAAGTATTGGACAATCCTGCAATCCGAAACCGGGATTGACGGCAGGAAAATGAACGGATATGATGGATGTAATACAAAGGAGAAAGCTTTTGGAGGTATTTATGAGCAAATTAGGTAAGCAGCTTCAGGATAAAAAAGAAGAACTGATTCAAATACGCCGGGATTTTCACCGGCACCCGGAGCTATCCTTGCAGGAATTTCGTACCGCACAGGTAATTGAAGAGGAATTGGAAAAGGTGGGCATTTCTTACCGCCGTATCGGAGCTACCGGTGTGTTGGGTATTTTACAGGGAACAGGCCGGGGAAAGGGAGTAGTGGCATTAAGAGCGGATATCGATGGGCTTCCCCTTGTGGAAACGAGCCAGGCTCAGTATTGCTCTCTGACAGAAGGAGTTATGCATGCCTGCGGACATGATGCCCATACGGCATGTTTATTAATAGCTGCCAAGGTATTGGCCGAGAATCGAAGCTGCTTTGGAGGAGAAATACGGTTTATTTTTCAGCCGGCAGAGGAAATCGGCAAAGGAGCTTCGGATTTTATCGATGAGGGAGTGATGGAGGGGGTTGAGCGGATCCTCGGACTCCATCTTGCTCCTGACTTAAGGATAGGAACCATTGGAGTAACTCCGGGATTGAATAATGCGGCTGTAGATCATTTTCGGATTCTGGTAAAGGGAAAGGCCACCCATGTATCCACCCCTCAGCTGGGAGCAGATGCCCTATATGCAGGCTGCCAGATTATGACAGCCTTACAGGGACTGGTTTCCAGACGAACCTCTCCGGTAGAACCGGTGATTATCGGCGTGGGAAAATTTCAGGCAGGAACCACCTACAACGCGGTACCGGGAGCAGCTGAGCTGGAAGGAACTACACGAACTATTTCCGAAGAAATGCGGATGCAGGTGCGCAGATGGGTGGAGGAAACCGCGGCACAAATTTCAGCCTTAAGCGGAGCCGAAGCAGAAGTCGTCTGGACCGGAATCACACCGGCATTAATCAATGACATACAGGCAAGTGCAGAGGCTAAGGCAGTGGCAGAATCCTTGGCTGATATAACCACCAGGGGGGTTAAGGTAATTACCGACCGGCCTATTTCTTTGGGAGGAGATAATTTTGCGGAATTTCAGCGGGTGGTGCCCGGCTGCTATGCCTATTTGGGAACAGCTAATCCTGAAGTGAAAAACAGTCTGAACAGCTTACATAACGGAAACTTTGATTTGGATGAAGAGGCCCTCCCCCTAGGTGCAGGTCTCTATGCAGAATATGCCCTGTGGTGGCTGACGAAAGAGTGAATATACCATGAAAAATCCATTACATTATCAATTATCTGAATATGACTGCGGCCCTACCTCCATGCTGAACGCCATGAGCTATTTATTTGAACGGGAAGAGCTTTCCCCGGAGCTTATCCGTAACATTATGCTGTACAGCCTGGACTGCTATGGGAAAGATGGAGCCAGTGGAAAGAGCGGAACCTCCTGTATGGCGATGATGTTTTTATGTAATTGGCTGAACGGCTTTGGAACAGCCGGACATCTGCCTGTTTCAGGCTCCTTTTTATCCGGGGAGGCCGTAAATTTCAGTCAAAACGGAAAACTGAGAGATGCTCTGTGCCGCGGCGGAGTGGCCGTAGTAAGGGTAGATTTTGAAGGCTGGCATTATGTTCTTTTAACCGGAATCAGCCAGGAGGATGTATACGTCTTTGACCCTTATTATCGGGAGGAAGCCTTTAACAGGAAAGAAATCAGAATGATTAAGGATTGCCCTACAAAGTATAATCGTATTGTGCCTATTTCCTTTTTTGAACGAGAGGAGCTGGAGGTCTATGCCTTTGGGCCGAAGGAGACCCGGGAAGCGGTAATCCTGTTCAATGAAGAAAAGAAGCTGACAGCAGAAAAAACCATAGAATATATCATTTAACTACCAAAACAGTAATTGCCACCTAAAGGGTGGCAATTCTATTATCCATTTTAGGTTAAAATAAGTATTGCCATACCGGAGGGAATAAGTTCAAGCAACACCAAAATAAATAAAAGTAAAAGAAAGATTGCCACATCCCAGAATGCTATCCATAGAATGCGGAAAAGAGGATTTTTTATATGATTCAGAGGAAAAAATTGCTGCAAATTTTGATAATTACTGGAGAAAAAAACTATGGCTAACAGAGAAATTGTTAAACATATACGCTCAAAAATCAGTTTCCATGAAGCAGAGTTTTTGATTTCTAAAGTGAGTCCAAAGTAAAAAATCATTAAATATCCCATAAAAGCAATCAGCATATGAAGAGGATTACCAGTGCGAAAGCCCGGTGGACGCAGGGAGGGCTGAGCGGGAAGGGACGTGGTTAATGCGGTCAGACTGTTCTTCAGCTGTAGGATAGACGGGTACCGTTCATCAGGATTCCAGTTAATACATTTTTTAATTATAGGAGTAAGGCATCCTTTAACACAGCATTCACTTGAAAGATTACCACTGGCTAAAACATTCATCAGCATACCTACAGCATAAATATCTGTTCGTATATTTGAAGAAGCAAGACCGTATTGTTCCGGCGCAGCATAGCCCCTGGTTCCCAACAAAATAGTATCTTCTAACTTGGAGTCGGAGGCAAACTTGGCAGCATTTAGATCCAGTAAAAAGATTTTGCCTGAAGGGGAGAGAATAAGGTTAGAGGGCTTAATGTCTCTATGGATAATCGGTGGAGTAAAGCTATGTAATGCTAAAAGGATATCACACAGCTGGAGTATCCAGGGGATAATCTGTTCCTCACTAAGGACACCTTCTTGCTCCAGAATTTCTTGGAGAGTATCACCGGAAATATATTCTTCAATGAGAATCAGCTGATTGCCATTTTTGATTATTTCATGAATTTTAGGGATACCGAAAACCGGATTTTCCTGTAAATGCTGATAAACGGAAAGATTATAAATGGAAAGAAGTTTTTTTACATAAATCTTTTTTGTTTGCGCATGTTGAACAAGATATACATCATGTTCCGGGTGGATGGCGGCAATCGTTTGATAACAGGATGATATATTTGAAGAAATAGTTATCATTCGTTTTATCCTTTCAAAATGGTGTTGTGAGCATTATAGCAGATTGGAGGCAGAATGAGTAAAAAAAGTACAGAAGAGTTGGAAAAAATTTTGGGGAATACTCATATCAAAAAAGCACAGGTATTTTTGCAGGAAAATACAGAAAGTATGATTATGGGAGACAGACCCTTTTCCTTTTATATGAAGAAGTTAATTAAAGAAAAAGGGTTAAGGCAGCAAGATATTTTTCTATATGCAGATATTCCGGAACGGTATGGGTATAAGCTGTTGTCTGAAGAAAAAAGAACCAGGCAAAGAGATATTATCCTGCGGATTTGTTATGCGGCAGAATTTACCTTGGAAGAAACTCAAAAAGCCTTGAAGATTTATGAAATGCCTCAGCTGTTCATTAAGCTTCCCAGAGATGCAGTTTTGATGCTGGCTTTCAATCAGCGGCCGGGGGGAATTATTGAGGTGAATGGCCTTTTGCGGGAAAATGGAATGGAGCCTTTGAGAACCAGTGGTATACAGGAGTAGAAAAAGAAAAATTTCAATTACCCCACAGCGGTGGGAACGCTATATCAATGGATCTGCTATAATTTTCCATATTGCAAATGAGGAGGGAATAAACTATGGATAAAAAAGGAAAGCAGAAATCTGTTATGGGAAGACCGACATTATGGCTTGTTTTAGCCGTTTTGATTGTTGGGATAATTGCCTGTGGAGCAAAAACGGAGGAAGATTCAGCTACAGCTACGGGAGAAAATGCAGGAAGTACTCAGAGTAGTACTGCCGCTGATGACAAAACGATAGAAAATGGACAGAAGAACGAGGAAGTGGAAATTGCTTTTGAAGAGCTGACAGTAATCGATAATGCAGAATGTGTGATCAAAATTACCGGAATTAATCCGGAGAATATCTGGGGTTACAGCCTAGATGTCTATTTGGAAAATAAATCGGCAGAAAAAACTTATATGTATTCCATAAGAGGAGCATCAGTTAACGGAGTAGAGAGTGATCCATTATTTGCGTCTGAAGTAGCATCCGGTAAAAAAGCCAATGAAACCATAAGCTTCAGCGATTCTGAGCTACGGGAAAATGGGATAGATAAATTTACCGATATTGAACTTTTCTTCTATGTATATGACAGCAATGACTGGGGTGCTGAGCCTGTGGCAGAAGAAAGCGTACACGTTTATCCCTATGGGGAGGACAAAGCAGAGACCTTTATCAGAGAAGTGCAAAGTACGGATAATGTTATTATCGATAATGATAATGTCAGAGTCATTGTAACCGGTTATGAAGAAGACGATATCTGGGGATATACTGTCAATCTTTTTCTGGAAAATAAAACCGACAAAGAGGTTATGTTCAGTGTAGATGAGGTCGCAGTTAACGGATATATGGCAGATCCATTTTTTGCATCTACGGTATTACCCGGCAAGTGTAAATTTACTTCCATGTCATGGTCGGATACTTCCTTTGAAGAGAATAGCATTACGGAAGTAGAAGAAATCGAAATGGTTTTCAGAGCTTATAATTCCGAAGAATTTATGGCAGATGATTATGCAAGGGAAACCATTGTTTTGAATCCTTAACGGTTAATAACCAGTCCTGTTTTGAAATAAAAATATAGTTAAAAATATCCTCTTTATCGTCGAGAAGGGGATATTTTTTATTGATTCTAAATTGACAAATTTTATCAATAGGTATATAGTTTTATCAGTAGTTTATCAGCAATGAGGGAGTAGTTTGCGCTAGGCGTGATTTGTCAACATTCTGGGGACCTGATGATTCATTGGGAAGCCTGGCAAATCTTAATGAATGAGACTCATGCGTGTTTAAGGCAGTTTTTTTCTGTATATGGCACGCACGAAGTCTTTTTTTATTTTACTTTTGCTGATTTAATTCAGAAAACGTATGTATGGATGAACTTCAGAAAGGAAGAAGAGTATGGGAATGTTTATTGAGCTGGCACTGATTGGCGTGGGACTGGCCATGGATGCCTTTGCAGTAGCGATCTGTAAGGGCCTTTGCATGAAAAAGGTGGATGGGAAACAAACCTTGACAATCGGTCTTTTTTTTGGAGGCTTTCAGGCATTGATGCCCATGATCGGCTGGCTTCTGGGCAGACAGTTTGAGCAGTATATTACCAGCATAGACCACTGGATCGCCTTTATTTTACTTGGCTTCATCGGTGGAAAGATGATTAAGGAGGCCTTAAGTAAGGAAGAGGAATGTGAGGCCTGCTCTGTAGAAGGAAGTAAGCTGGATTTAAAGGAGCTTCTCCTTTTGTCCATTGCTACCAGTATTGATGCTCTGGCGGTAGGAATTACCTTCGCCTTTTTAAATTACCCTATTGTGGAAGCTATTGCTATCATTGGTGTACTTACCTTTTTTATTTCTGTAGGGGGTGTATATATCGGAAATATTTTTGGAAGCAAATATAAAAAGAAAGCGGAATTTGCAGGCGGAATAATTTTAGTTCTGATTGGCTTAAAGATTCTGGTTGAGCACCTTTTAGGTTAAGAAGAGGAGGTACAAAAGGAAATGGAATAATATCTGCCTATGAGTAGTCTGATTGTTAATCAGACTACCCAAGCCTCAGTCCCAGACCGGCAAAAATTGTATCCGGTTTTAAGCGTAGGACGGAATACATTTCTCCCGACATGCAAAAGCCACAATCATCACAGACATCCAGTAATTTTCCGGGACATTGAGGAATTTTGGTTCCGTCATTCAGAATATAATTGGCAATCCAGCAGTCTTTCTTAAAGCCTCGTTGTTTCATTATGGTCAGCCCGGATACGGTGTTCATAATGGGATAACCGGCTTTTTTATATTGAATAAGCTCATCGATTACTTGACAGCGTTCATCCCAGGTCATGGTTAATTCCTCAGTTTCCGGGAAAGGGGTATGTAAATTGAAGGCAATGGATTTAATGGCGGGATTTTCCTTTGCATATTCAACAATCTGGGAAAGAGATTCCCGATTTACGCGGTTTATTGCCATTGCTATACTCAGATTAGGATGATTGCTGGAGCGGATATTCTCATCCAGTTTAACAAAAGTACCCTCACCGCGGATCAGATCATGATATTTTCCATAGCCGTCCACGCTGACCCAGACAGAATCTGCCAGAGTATCGGAAAAAGGTCTCTGTCCATTTGTCGTTAATGTACAGGAAAAGAACCCCAGTTCCTTAGCCAGCCGATATAAATCATTCAGATCTTTATCGCCTTCACGCCAGAGTGTGGGCTCGCCCCCTTCAAAATCGATAAAGCGGGATCCCTGTTTATAAGAATAAATTAATTCCTCTTTAATCTGTTTATAGGATTTCATGGAGGAACAGCCATGTCCGGAAGGGGTGCAGTGCCTGCACTTTAGATTGCAATAATCGGTAATAAATAAAACGGTCTGTAAGGGCTGTTTTTTATTCAAAATTCTGCTTTTAAAAAACCACAGGGGCATATAGGCTAATTGCTTTAACATGGTTCTTGCGTTCCTTTCGCTTCTATTTTCGGTTATCGTAAAATCAGATGCAGGGCTACTGCAAGGGGATACCCCGCAGCAATTCCGGTGGCTACACCCACCAGAGCCAGAGTTACCGGAATCTTGTTTTCACGGGTACGTTCATGCTTAAAGGTATAGAAAAGGTTCTTACGGATAGCCAACAGCATGATCAGAATAACAATGGCTCCATAGTAGTACCAGGTAAGTACCACATGAAGAAGCTGAAGAATCCAGATAATACTCAAAATATTGGCCAGCTTCTGTGCCTTTTTCTGTCCGATAACGATGGGCAGAGTTTTTCTTCCCACGGCCCTGTCCCGTTCCATATCACAGGTATTATTGATCAGCATAAACTGAGAAACGATTAACATCATGGGGATGGTTTTGTATAAAATCAGCCAGTCGATTTCTCCCGCTAATGCAGTATACACACCCAAGGGAATAAGTCCCCCCATAGTAAAGCCTGCCAGAGGCTCTCCGATGGGAAGATAGGAGGTGGCTACCTTGCTTCCGGAGTAGGTCGCAGCGATTATTCCTCCTGCAAGTCCAATGAGAGCCGGCAGGATTCCGCTGACCAGAATCACATAAATTCCCATGAGGCCGGCTGTGGCAAAAAGACCTATACCAATCCAAAAGGCCGGTCTGGGATTCTCCACCTGATGATAGGCCAGAGGGGCATCTCCTTCGTAGGCGATATTTTCGAGGGTATCATTACCGCTGACGTAATCAAAATAATCGTTCAAAATATCTACAGCTGCATTCATTAACGTGGGAATGAGCAAAAGACACAGGGTCAAAAACAGGGGAGGTCTTCCTATTCTTTCTATGGCAAACAGAACGCCCAGTATAGCCGGTGCTGTAGCGGAAAGCAGGACAGCCATGGGGGTCGTGGCATTAAGGGCAATGGAGAAGGTAACCTTTTTTGCCGGTAATTCCGACGGTGTTCCGGATTCTGATTTTACTTCCATTTTGCTTCTTTATCTCCTCTATGCTTAAATTTACACATTATATTGACGTGTAATGGCTTATTAATTCATTACTATATAGAAATTAATGAACATAGTCAACTATTATTAATGGGTTAATCGGTAAAGTATCAGCCGTCTACAGCGGCGGAATCCAGACTTTTTTATCTTTTCTGCGTGAGCAGAGTAAAGGGGTGTAAGAGGAGAAAAGATTTGACTATAAAATAAATTTCAACCGTAAAAGTCTGTCCCATACCAAAAAAAACGGCATGGGGTAGACTTTTTGTGGGGAAATGTATTAGAATTAGCATGAATGATTATTTTAGGGAAAAGGAGAAATTATATGAACAGTTGGATACCAAAAGCCTTGAAGATTTCTATGGGGCTTTTCCATTTAAATGCCGGTGGAGAGGGAAACTGGGGCTGTATATATGTGAGTGAAAAATGTCTGGAGCTTTTAGACTGCGGCATGCCGGATTTTTTGGAAAAGCTTCAGCAGCTGCCCATTCTCAGCCTGGGGGATATCCCGGAAAAAACCATCGGAATGATGCTGGAAAAAATGAAAAGAACCCGGGAGTCCGGCGCCTTTGTCAGTGTCAGAGAGCTGGAAAACGGTGAGCTTCAGTACATCAGAGGAACCCTGGCCGTTTCCATGAGTGCTGACGGAAGACTAAGAGTTTACGGTCAGATCGTAGATGTGTCTGAGATGATCAGCGGGAAATAGGGAAAATCATAAGGAGGATACAGGATGAACAGTATTGAACGGTTGAAGGAAATCATTCAGAAGACAAATAATCTGGTTTTTTTTGGAGGTGCGGGCGTATCTACAGAAAGCGGTATTCCTGATTTCAGAAGCGTGGATGGACTCTATAACCAGAAATATGACTATCCTCCTGAGACGATTTTAAGCCATACCTTTTATCGGAAAAAACCGGAGGAATTTTATCGCTTTTATCGGGATAAAATGCTTTGTCTCACCGCAAAGCCCAACGCAGCACACCTGAAGCTGGCACAGTGGGAAAAGGAGGGGAAGCTGAAGGTGGTCATTACCCAGAATATTGATGGCCTCCATCAGGCGGCAGGAAGTAAAAAGGTACTGGAGCTCCATGGCTCTGTTTTACGAAATTACTGTGAAAGCTGCCATAAATTTTATGATGCAGAATATATCTTAAAGTCTGAGGGGGTTCCTGCCTGTGACTGCGGCGGATACATAAAACCGGATGTAGTATTGTATGAAGAGGGGCTGAACAATGATATTTTACAGGAATCTATCCGATGCATCAGCAATGCAGATGTCTTAATCATAGGTGGTACCTCTCTGGCGGTGTATCCCGCAGCGGGGCTTATTGATTATTATCGGGGCAATAATCTGATTTTGATTAATAAAACACCCACACCTAAGGACAGTACAGCAGATCTGGTGGTATCGGGCAGTATCGGAGAGATTTTCAGTCAGCTGTGAAAGAGGAGATTAAGCATGGATATTCAGATTGGTGACATTGTGACCATGAAAAAGCAGCATCCCTGCGGCAGTAAGGACTGGCGTGTATTAAGAATTGGGGCAGACTTCCGGTTAAAATGTGAGGGCTGCGGACACCAGATTATGATTGCAAGGCCCCAGGCAGAGAAAAATATTCGTAAGGTACTGAAAGTAAATGAGAATTAGAAGCATAATAAACGGGATGGAAAAGCAAAAGCCTAAAGAGATTGTCGGTTTTTTTCTTTTAGGAATCAGTCTTCTTCTTTTGGGAAAAATGGTATCCCTTTGTTTCTCGGCGGATATCTGGTATGATGAAGTTTTTTCGGTAAAGATGATTTCCGGCTCATACGGTGATATCCTCCGGTTTACGGCAAAGGATGTACACCCTCCTTTTTATTATTGGTATTTAAAAGGCTTTGTTCAGACAGGAAGTCTGCTTTTGGGAGGATGGACCAGGGAAAGTGTCGTGATTTTGGCAAAGCTGGCATCGGTATTGCCCATGGCAGGAATATGGCTGCTGGCTGCAGTAAAGGTTCGTAAACGGTTTGGTCTGTTTGTGGCAGGCCTTTTTTCCTTTTGTGTCTGCACCATGCCTCAGCTTACTGCCTATGGAATGGAAATCCGGATGTATTCCCTGGCTCTTTTTCTGGTAACTCTTGCCTTCTTTTTTGCTTATGACATATGTGTCACAAACAATCTCCGGGCATTTTTGGGATTATTTTTTTGTGGGATTTGTATCGCCTATACCCAGTATTTTTCCTGTCTGGGAATTATTCTTCTCTATTTAGCTGTAGGCTGGTTTGTGCGAAGAGATAAAAATGCATTGAAAAAATGGGGGCTTTGTGTAGGATTATCCGTGTTGGCCTATTTGCCCTGGATAGGAATCCTGATTCGACAATTTACCCAGGTGAAAGGCAGCTATTGGATTGAGCCGTTGACCTGGAAGTCACTGGCCGGCTGCATTAAGTATATTTATCTTCCCTCCGGCGGTTATCCCCGGCTGAATTATGTACTGGCTGCAGTCTTTATTCTGACTACCCTGCTTTTAGCCGGCTTGTTTTTAACAAAGAAGATAAGGGAAGGAGCAGTTCTTGAAAATGAGGGAATAGCTTTAGTTTTGAGCTGGGGGATGTTAGGCGGAGTGATTTTGCTGGGAGTAGGGATCTCCATCCTGATTTCACCCATATTTGTTTATCGCTATATGATTCCCTTTCTGGGAAGCTTTTGGTTTGTTTTTGCCCTTCTTACCCATGGATGTGACAGGAGGAGTCTTTGGCTTTTTGTCTGCATCCTGACGGTGTTTATGGGATATATTAATGTCAAGGGTGCATTTTGGGAGGAAGGGAATAAGCAGGAGCATATGGAGGATACCCTTCTGGGACTGGAGCAGATTGGACAGGAGGATATTCTGATCTTTAATTTCAATCATGTTCAGGCTGTTGTCGGATATTATCAGGAGAATGAAAGCTACCTGCTTTATCAGGAGCCGGAAGCATTGATGCATCAGCTTTACAGCAATTTTAAAATGCTGGAGGATGAGGCACAGATAGAAAATTTATTTTCGGAAAAAAAGAATGAACAGGTCTGGTTTTTGGGCAGCTTCAATTCTCGGGAGGAAATCGTAGAAAAGTGGCGGAGTATGGGATTTAGCGTTACAGAGGAAGGAAGCTTCCTATTGGAAAGATACTGGTTTAATCTCTACCACATAGAAAAATAGGAGAAAGAGAGACAAAAGGTCATATGCAGAAGGCTGGGATAAAGGAAAAAATCAATATGGCAAAGGTGGAAATGGGAAAAGCCTTAAGGGAAAACAGGGCTTTTTCCCTTTTTGTTTTGACTATGGCCCTTTACTATGGCTGGCGGATGTTTGCATTGGATCCCTGGTATGATGAGCTGTATACCTATTATTCCTTTATCAGCAGGGGGCCGGTATACTCAGCTATTCACTGGCCGGTGCCCAATAATCATGTTTTTTATTCGGTACTTTCAGGATGCCTGATGGTATTCCAAAATCCGTATATTGCCCTAAGGGGCATATCCTGGCTTTTCTCCGTAGGTAATCTGATCCTTATGTATGTGCTGGCAGGCCGCTTTTTTTCTAAGGGGATGGCACAAAGCTGTGTTGTACTCTACAGCTCCTTTTACCTGGTGAATTCTCTCTCCATCCAGGGAAGAGGATATACTCTGTCTATAGGTTTTTTTCTGCTTGCTTTGATCATGCTGTACCAAATTTGTGTGGAAGAGAAGAAAGGCTTTGGCTGTTATCTGCTGTTTTCTCTGTCTTTAACAGCAGGCCTCTATACCATCTCCAGTAATGTATATTGGGTGCTCCCGGTATGCCTTGCAGGCGGTTTGTACCTGATGTTGAATAAAAGCTTCAGAGTGTTACTCCACTTGATCGCGGCAAGCATAGCTGCGGCTGTCAATACGCTTATCCTATACAGCATTATCTGGCTGGCTATCGGCTCCAACCTTTTAAGTAAGACCGAGGGCAGCGAATATTTCGGAATTTATCAGGTAAATATTATTTTGCAGGCACCTTTTAGGGCGTGGAAAAGGGGAATGGATTATATGCTTGCTTCACCCTATGTGCAAAGCATGGACCGAAAAACAGTAGTTACCGGATTTTTTAGCTGGCTTACGGGATTGATGAATCTGTTTTTCTCTTCCTGGGGGCTGCTTCTTGCTTTGCTTCTGGCAGCATCCTTATTTCTCTGTATTTGGATGTCCCATAAAGCAGCTAAAGAAAAAAAGAAAGAAAGATTTTTTCTCTATCTTTTCTTCATCAGTGTACTTTGGGGACTGCCGGTAATCCTGATGGTTCAGTCGGTTCAGCCCTATTATCGGGTATTTACTTTTTTGGGAGTGCCTTTGGCTTTACTGTTGATCGCCTATGTGGATGAAATGATCAGGGGAAAGCAGCAAAGGTGGATACTGTGGTTTTGCCTGTTGATTGCGGTGCTTCTTTTGCCCTCTTCCTATTATAATGCATCTTATGCCGACAGGGAGATACAGATCAAGGAGATTTGGAATCAGGCAGGAATAGATGAGGATCCAAAAAGTATATTTTACACGGATGACTATCAAAGATATGTATTTAAGTTTTACTGGGATTATGAGCCTTTAGAAGTCTCACTTAAAGAGGCAGAGTATATTCTGATGCCTAAGGAGATTACAGATGAGGGATTTACGGAATATGTATGGCCCATTCTGTATAATCATGAAGGAATTGATTGGGATTATCTGAATGGCTGTGAAAGGGTTTGTGAGACCGAAAGCTATCGATTATACAAAAAGGTAGATTAAAAAAGCATAATTTGGGAAAAACACTTGCGAAATAGGAATTTTTATGGTAATATATCAATCCGTGATATATTAAATTCCTTGCTCCGGATTATTTCGGGGCCAGAGACCAAAAGGAGGTAACAAGCATGAACAAATATGAATTAGCAGTTGTTGTGAGTGCGAAAATCGAAGACGATG
>JBJFFP010000027.1:0-55901 GCA_051891855.1 Lachnospiraceae bacterium
AGGTTTACATCCATTTCGTGTAATGCTATACTGGTCAAAGACAGTAAGATGAATGCTTAAGTAAGAAAATCCGGGTATTTTCAAAAGAAAGGGAAGAAGTATGTCAGAAAAATATTATAAAAAAATCCTTTGCTTTGGAGACTCCAATACACATGGATATAATTCCAAAACCGGTATGCGGTTTTCAGAAGAGGAAAGATGGACCTGTCTTTTGCAGAAGTATTTGGGAAAGGATTATCTCATAGCGGAAGAAGGCCTGGAAGGAAGAACAGCCTGCTTCGAAGACCCTTTGTTTGAAGGACTTTGTGGATTTCATTATCTTTATCCCTGTCTGATGACCCATAAGCCCGTTGATCTGCTGATCATTATGCTGGGAACGAATGATGTGAAATCAAGGTTTGCAGCCACACCGGAGAATGTAGCAAAAGGAATTGAGCGTCTGGTCCAAAAGGCGAAGGATACCCCGGTGGCTTTCAGAAACGGCCCCAATATTTTGCTGATTACTCCACCACCCATTGAACCGGGATATGAAACCACGGAGGTTTTTGGGGAAATGGGGCCAAATTGTGTAGAAAAAACAAGGCGGTTGGCTCCTTTATATGAGGAGGCAGCCAAAAGGCTTGGCATACATTATCTGGATGCAGGTCAGGTTCCGGGAGTGGATATGTATCCCTATGATTATATGCACTTGAGCCTGGAGGCCCATAATAATCTGGCGAAGGAATTGGCCAGGATTATTCCGGATGTGGTGAAATAACAGGAAGTAAAGAGCTGCTTAGCAGCAGAATTAGAGGAAATATGAATATTATTGTTCTGGATCTGGAATGGAACCAGAGTCATGGAGATCATAAGGATTACAGGAAGCCCGGAGTGCCGATTTTTGAAATTATTGAAATCGGCGCAGTTAAGCTGAATGAGGACAGGGAAATTATCGATCGTTTTTCAGAGCTGATTCGTCCTCAAATCTATCATACTATGCACCATATTACGGCAGACATTATTCATTTGCAGATGAGTGAGCTGAAAAAAGGAAGAAGCTTTACAGAGGTTATGGAGGACTTCCTTGCCTGGTGCGGTAAGGATTATCTATTTGCCACATGGGGCCCCCTGGATCTCTTGGAGCTTCAGCGAAATATGAAGTATTATGGGATGGAGCCTCTGGGAAAAGGCCCTTTAAGCTATTATGATGTACAGAAGCTGTTCAGTCTGGAAATCATGAAGGATAAAACTAGGAAAACCCTGGAATTTGCCATCGATTATTTTCAGATCGAAAAGGATGTTCCTTTTCATCGGGCTTTCAGTGATGCCTATTATACAGCCAGAGTTTTAAAAAAGATGGATAATCCGGAGCTTTACCGGATGGTATCCTTTGACACCTTTCATTTGCCGGAAAGCAGAAAAGAGGAGATTAAAATTGTTTTCCCCGGCTATGCAAAGCACATCAGCAGAGGGTTTGAGGAAAAAAAGCAGGTTATGGCAGATCGGGAGGTATCCTCTACGAAATGCTATCTTTGCCATCGGAATCTGAAGAAAAAGATCAGGTGGCATACGCCTAACGGAAAGAACTACTACAGTGCAGCTTTTTGTGAGGTGCATGGCTATATCAAATACAAGGTAAGGGTAAAGAAATCGGAAGAGGGAAAATATTACGCCGTAAAAACCTCTAAATTTACTACCCGGGAAAAATTTTTCAAGCTGAAAGAATTGTATGAAAAGGACAAGGAACTGAAAAAGAAAAAGAAAAAACTACCGAATCAACAGTAAAGGGAGCTGTAATGATCCGGTAGTTTTTTTCATGGGGATTGTCTCACTGATGACGGTGGAAGAAAAATTTCTTCCGCCTGGTTTTTTGATAACGAAGTCCTCTTTTTCTTTTTCTGCGAAAGCCAAAGGGAAAGAAAAATATGGCAATCAAGATTACAGTAAAAAAGATAAGGATAACGTAGATTACATTGATAAAAATAATTCTATCTTCAGAAGCAGAGGCTTTTGTTAAAGCAGCTTCCGGATCCTGGGAAGAGCCAAAAACACCGGAATCCCGGTCAGCAAGCTGAATGGCTGCAGAGCCCAGAAAAATATCTTTATAAAAGTAGTGAATAGAAGCAATCTCATTTGGTGAAAGCTCATCATAGGAGACAGAGGAGGTTACTTCGGAAAAGTCAATGGTATTGGGAAGAAGAATATAGTCATCCTTATTCAATTCCAAAATAGGCTTACTACTGCCCAATAAATCAATATCTGTAGTAAAAAACGCATTATCAATGGAATAGCCGGAGTCCAGTTCGCTGATGGGCAGGGCATTAAAATTGTCAAAGCCATAATCAAATAAGGAGATGGTATCTGTAAACTGATAAGGATTTTCTTCCTTTAAAATCACGCAGATCAATTTCATTCCTTCTTTGTAGGCACAGGAAACCAGAGTCTGCCTTGCCGCCTCTGTATATCCGGTCTTGGTTCCCACCAGATAATCATAGGCATAAGCTTTTCCGGGAAGCAGCTGGCTCTTAGCGGTTAAGATAATGCCTTCACGGGTCTGCGTTTCGTTGACGGGAACCGTAAACCGGGAAGTGCCGGACATCTTGGCCAGAGTTTCATTGGAAAAAAAGGCCTGGGCTATAAGGGCCATATCATGAGCCGTAGTATAGTGATTTTCATCGTGAATCCCGTTAGGGGTAACAAAATTAGAGCCGGTACAGCCAAGCTCTTTGGCAGTTTCATTCATTAAAAGGGCAAATTCCTCAATGCTTCCGCTGATATGCTCTGCCACAGCATAGGCAGCCTCATTGGCAGAACCCACAAGGATACCGTACAGGACATCGGAAAGCGGGAGGGATGCTCCTGCATTTACCCCCATATTGGCATCCTCCCACCAGTTAATACTGTCAATGGCTTTCTGGGAAAAAGTAATCCTTTCATCAGGCTCACACCGGTTAATGGCGATATAGGTTGTCAACAGCTTAGTGATACTGGCGGGATAAAGCTTCTCATGAATATTTTTTTCATACAAAACCACCCCGGTCTCGGCATCCATCAAAATGGCAGACTGGGCTCCGATAGCCGGGCCTAAAGGCCAGTTCTCATAGGAGTTGGATTCTACCGGTATATTTTTCCTTTCTTCAGCCTGGGCCCGGTAATCCGCTGCAAGGCTTAACCTGCAGGGTAAGAGAGAAAAAACAAGCACTAGGCAAAGAAAAGAAATAAGCTTATGGGGGGTAAAAGAAGAATAATAAGTTAACATAAAATAGCCTTTCCTCAAAAATTCTACCTCCATTCTACACAAAAAAATAGTTTTCGACTATAGGAAATGGGTGTAAAATAAGAAATTGAAAAAAGAAAAGAAGGAGAAATTATGCGTTTAAGGAATATTACGGGATCTGAAGAGGTTATTGCAAACAGTGAATACGTTATTGACAATCCCGGAGAAAAACAGGGAAGCTGGAAGGAATACTGGAAGAATGGTCATGAGCTTCATATAGAAATCGGTATGGGGAAGGGAAAATTTCTCATGGATATGGCCCGGCTGAATCCCGGAATTAATTATCTGGGTATTGAAAAATATTCCAGCGTTCTGCTCCGTGCTGTACAAAAGATGGAGAAGGAGCCTTTAGATAACCTGAGATTTATTTTAATGGATGCCCAGGAAATTACGGATGTCTTTGCAGCCGGGGAGGTGGATCGAATTTATTTAAATTTTTCCGATCCGTGGCCTAAGGACAGGCATGCCAAAAGAAGACTGCCCAGCCGTCGCTTTTTACAGCGGTTTGATCAGATTCTAAAGCCTTCCGGACGGTTGGAATTTAAAACGGATAACCGAAGTCTCTTTGATTTTGCCCTAGAAGAGCTGGAGCCTGCCGGCTGGAGTCTGGAGGCAGTAACCTATGACCTTCATCGGGATGAAAAGATGAATCAGGGGAATGTAATGACCGAATATGAGGAAAAATTTTCTTCAAAGGGGAATCCTATTTTTAAATACATTATCTATCGGGAAAAGTAAAGAGAGAGGAAGTGAAGAGAAAAATGGCATTGGTATTTTTTCTGCTTTGGATGATCTTTAACGGGAGGATTACCGGGGAAATCATCCTGTTTGGCCTGATTTTTGCGATAGTCATGTTTGCTTTCATGTGTAAATTTCTGGATTACAGCTTGAAAAAGGAGGCCTTGCTGTTCAGGCTTATGCCCCTGTTTTTTGAATATTTGGCAGTGTTGATTATGGAAATTGCCAAAGCAAATCTGGCAACCATACGATTAATTATTTCTTCCAGATATATGGTAGAGCCGGTAATCGTTCATTTTCACACCGATTTAAAAACGGAGCTGGCAAAGGTGATTCTGGCCAATTCCATTACGCTGACACCGGGAACCATTACCGTTTCCTTAAGTGAAGATGAGCTGGTAATCCACTGTCTGGACCGAGATTTCAGCCGGGGACTTACAAACAGTATTTTTGTAAAGCTTTTGCGAAGAATGGAAGAACTGGAGGAGAAGTATAATCATGCAAGCTGAAATAAGTACGCTGGATGCAGCCTATCGTAGCCTGTATTATTTTACCCTGATTTTCTTATCCATTATGTTGGTTTTGTGCCTGATTCGCTCCATTAGAGGGCCGAAAATTGCGGATCGGATTGTGGCAGTGAATATGATGGGAACCATGGTAATGGTCATTATCGTTGTCCTTTCCCTCTTGCTGAAGGAGGGCTATTTGGTGGATATTTGTATTATTTATGCCATGATCAGCTTTCTGGCGGTGGTTCTTTTGACCAAGGTTTACATGGGAATTTATCGGGAGAGAAAAATCCGGGAAGAAAAAGAAAGGGAGGAAGGATAGATGGAAATTCTGGAATGGCTACAGTTTATCGTAGGTACCGTATTTCTTGTTTTGGGTTTATTTTTATTTGCTATTGAAGTATTCGGATCCTTCCGTTTTAGCTTTGTATTAAACCGTATGCATGCAGCGGCTATCGGAGACACACTGGGAATCGGCTTATGTATGCTGGGATTAATGGTTTTCACCGGCTTTAATCTGACCTCGGTGAAGATTCTTCTGGTGATCCTGTTTTTGTGGCTGGCCTCCCCGGTAGCTTCCCATCTGATTTCCCGGTTTGAGGTAACCACCAACGAAAAGCTGGAGCTTTTTTGTGATATCGAGGAAGAGGAATTGAAGGAGGAAGAATAGATGCAGATTTTTACCTATATTCTTATGGGCTTTCTGCTGGTATGTGCAATAGCAGTAAGCTTTTCCAAAAAGCTGTTAAATTCCATTCTGATTTTTATGTCCTACAGTCTGATTATGTCCATCATCTGGATATTGCTGGAATCACCGGATTTGGCCATTACAGAGGCTGCGGTAGGAGCAGGGGTGACCAGTATACTGTTTTTTATTACGCTGAAAAAAATTCATGCCATGAAGGGGGATGAGGAAAGTGAGTAGGATTAGACCGGAATATGAACACAGGGAAGGCTTCAGCTTTTCCCGATGGCTGGATGGACAAAAGGACCCTTATCTGGACCGAATGGAAATAAAACCGGAGAAGATAGAGAGAAAGAAGCCTGTGCTTACGGATAAAGAGAAGGAGAGAGAAAGGCTTCGGGAAAAGCTGTATGCTCCCGGGGAAAATCCGGAGCTGAAAATCGTTTCCCGTCTTTATCAGATTTTCTGTGTGATTTTCTGTCTGATTTTAATCAGTGTACTGTGGATAACCGTATCCTTTCTTCCTCCCACGGGAGAGGCCGACAGACCGGATAATAATGAGGTGTCTGCCCGCTATATTGAACAGGGGCTGCAGGAAACCGGTGCGGTAAATATTGTAACGGGAATGATTCTGGACTATCGTGCCTTTGATACGCTGGGGGAATCCCATGTGCTGTTTATTGCTACTATCACGGTATTGATTCTCCTTCGTGTGGATAAGCATAAAAAGGATGAAGAAACGGACATGACCATAGGAGAGGAGACAGAAAATGACCGGATATATGAGCCGAAGAACGATCTTATTCTCCAAAAGGTGGCTACTATTCTGGTACCGGTAATCCTGCTGTTTGGTATTTATGTGATTTTAAATGGGCATCTGTCTCCGGGAGGGGGATTTTCCGGAGGAGCAATTATGGGTGCAGGACTGATTTTATATCTGAATGCCTTTGGCTTTGAAAAAACAGAACGGTTTTTTACGGAAAAAACCTATAAAAGAATATGCTTTTTTGCCCTTGGCTTTTACGCTGTGGCAAAAAGCTACTCCTTTTTTACGGGAGCAAACCACTTAGAGAGTGGGATTCCTCTGGGAGAGCCGGGAGCCATTTTAAGCAGTGGACTGATTTTACCCTTGAATATCTGTGTGGGGCTGGTTGTAGCCTGCACCATGTATACCTTCTATGTGATGTTTAGAAAAGGAGGCTTTTAGCAGTGGGAAATTATTTTTGGATTAACTACGGGGAAGCGGTGTCCGTTACTCTGTTCGTTATCGGCTTCACCAATCTGCTTTTACAAAAAAATCTGATTAAAAAAATTATCGGTCTGAACATTATGGACACGGCAATTTATCTTTTTCTTGCAGAAAAAGGGTATATAAAGGGAAGGGTTGCCCCCATTGTCGTAGATGGAGTACAGGAGGTTACAGCCTATATTAATCCGGTACCCTCGGGATTGGTGCTGACCGGTATTGTGGTCAGTGTTTCGGTAACGGCCCTGATGCTGTCCTTAACCATTCGTTTATACCGGCGGTATCATACCTTGGACCTGGACGAAATCTCCACCAGACTGAAGAAGGAGGGACTGTAGAAATGGAAGGAGAATTGATGTTTTGGCAGAATATTCCTTTCTTTTGTATTATTCTGTCCATGATCAGCGCAACCCTGTCCTCCGTTCTTTCGGCTAAGGCTGCGAAATGGCTGAATACCTGCGTTATCCTGACGGTGGGAATCCTGTCGGCAGTCTTATTTTTATGCCTTCTTCAGACCGGGGAAAGCTATACCTATATGATGGGACATTATCCCGCTCCCTGGGGAAATGAAATAAGGGCAGGTATTCTGGAAGCGGGAATGGCATTATTTTTCTCTATGGTGATGCTGCTGTCCATGATGGGCGGAAGAAAAAAGCTTAAGAGGGAGGTAGAGGAAACCAAGCATAATTTTTATTATATTTTGGTCAACCTTCTTCTGTGTTCACTTTTGGCCCTGATTTATACCAATGACTTATTTACTGCCTATGTATTTGTGGAAATCAATACCATTGCAGCCTGCGGCCTGATTATGATCCGACAGAACGGAAGAACCATTGAGGCAGCAGTCCGGTATATGATTATGAGCCTTTTAGGCTCCGGTCTTTTATTGATGGGAATCTGTATTCTTTATGATTTAACGGGCCATCTTCTGATGAGCAATATCAAGGAAGCAGTAGTCGTAATCGCGGCACAGCAGATCTATGAGGTTCCTCTGTTAGTGGCCATAGCCCTGATGAGTGTGGGTCTGGCCATTAAGTCGGCTCTGTTCCCCTTCCACAACTGGCTGCCGGATGCTTACGGCTATTCCACGGTATCCAGTGCGGCGATTTTGTCCAGTTTGGTTTCCAAAGGCTATATTTTCCTCTTAGTTAAGATTTACTTTCGAGTGATTGGCTTTGAGGAAATCCGTAACAGCCGAATCATTAATATTCTGTTTATTTTTGGTCTTGCCGCCATTATTTTCGGCTCCCTCAGTGCCATTAAGGAAAACGATATCCGAAGGATGATTGCTCTTTCGTCCGTCGCCCAGATCGGTTATCTGTATATGGGAATCGGACTGGGCTCAAAGGCAGGAATGGTAGCCTGTGTTTTCCATATTTTTGCTCACGGGGCAACGAAGGCCCTGCTGTTTATTGCGGCCATTGGGTTAACGGATGTATCCGATGGAAAACGTCCCTTTACTTATTTAACGGGAGCCGGTTTTCGCCATAAAATTGCAGGACTGGGTTTTACCGTGGGAGCCTTATCTATGGTAGGTATACCGATTTTTCCCGGCTTTGTCAGTAAGCTTTTATTCGGGCAGGCTGCACTGGGTGTGGAAAAAAAGATGCTGCCAGCCTTAATCGTATTGGCAATCAGCACCATCTTAAACGCTATTTATTATATGAAAACGGTAATCAGAATCTATACGCCTTTACCCCTGGATGAAAATCATCAGGCGGTAATTGATGGAGAGAAAATACAGTACAGCTTTATTACCCCGGCAAAGGAAAAGGAATATGCGTTTACGATCTGTCTGTTCATTTTGTTAAATATTGCCCTGGGGATGACTTCTCTGCCTGTAGTAAAGTGGATTGAAGCCGGTCTGGAAGGCTTTATGTAGGAAGGAGCGGCACTATGGAATATACGTTATTTTATCTTACAAAGGAATTGCCGGTCTATTTTCATGTGGACACAGCAGGGCTTTGGTTTTTTGCAGCAGAAACTCTGCTGTGGGCAGCGGTTTTCTGTTTTTGTCCGGCCTATCTGAAAAAGAAAGAAAATAAAGGGAGATTCTATCTGTTCTTTTTTCTGGTGTATGGGTGTATGCAGGGATTGAACTTTGCAGGTAATATGTTTACCTTTTACCTGTTTTATGAACTGATGACGCTTTTATCCCTGCCGCTGGTGCTCCATGAGCAGACAAAGGAAGCCGTCATGGCCGGACTGAAATATCTGTTTTATTCCGTCTTTGGAGCCTGCATGGTTTTATTCGGACTTTTTGCTCTTTTTTCCTGTACCGGCAGTCTGACCTTTGTCGGAGGAGGAATAGTGGGAATGCTTTCCGGTTCGGAAAATGAGGTTCTTTTATTATGGGCAGCCTTTTGCATGATTCTTGGCTTTTCGGTAAAAGCAGGGATGTTTCCCTTTCATGGATGGCTTCCCACAGCCCACTCCATTGCACCGGCACCGGCATCTGCGGTATTGTCTGCAGGAATCGTAAAAGCAGGTGTTTTAGGCATAATTCGTACAGTTTATTATCTGGTAGGACCGGGGAATCTTCAGGGAACCTGGGTACAGCGGGTTTGGCTGATTCTTGCCCTGATTACCATTTTTATGGGTTCTGTACTGGCCTATCGGGAAAAACAGCTGAAGAAAAGACTGGCCTATTCTACGGTCAGTCAGGTTTCCTATATTCTTTTTGGCCTGGCGGTGATGAACGGTCAGGCCTTTACGGGAGCTTTGCTTCATACTGTAGGCCATGTTTTTATGAAAGGAAGTCTCTTCCTTTTTGCGGGAGCGGTAATTACCCAAACCGGGAAAACCGGGGCCGAGGAGCTTAAGGGGATCGGAAGAGAAATGCCCCTGACCTTATGGGGCTTCACCATAGCCGCCCTTGGGTTAATCGGTATTCCTCCTGCAGCCGGCTTCCTGAGTAAGTGGTATCTGGCTGAAGGAGCCCTGGATAGCGGACTGTCTGTTTTTTCCTGGCTGGGACCCGTTATCCTGTTGGTCAGTGCCGTCTTTACTGCCGGCTATTTACTGCCCATTTCCATGAGGGGCTTTTTACCGGGAGAAGAGACAAAGGTCAGGGGAAAAAAGGAGCCTTCATGGCAGATGCTTTTTCCCATATTGCTCTTAGTGCTTTTTTCTTTGATGATGGGAATTTTCCCCGGATCAATGTTAAACGGAATAGAAGAGATTACGTCTGTGATATTTTAGGAAAGGAGAGGGAAAATGAAAGAATGGTTGATGCTTGCAGTAATTTTAATCCCTGTCCTGGGAGGAATCGGTATTCCCTTTCTTCCCACGAAAAATGGAAGAATCAAGCAAATTTATATAGAAGGAATCGTTTTATTTAACAGTCTGCTGACCTTGGGATTAGTGCTGAATCCTCCCGGGGGACGTTTTGAAATCATCAATTTTGTTCAAAACCTTTCCCTGTCTCTTAAGATGGACGGACTTTCAGCGGTATTTGCAGGACTGGTGGCCCTGCTCTGGCCCTTGGCAACCTTATATGCCTTTGCTTATATGAAGGAAGAAAAACGGCAGGGGGTTTTCTTCCTCTTCTATACCATAACCTATGGAGTAACTTTGGGAATAGCTTTTTCTGAGGATTTACTGACCATGTATTTCTTCTACGAGATATTAACACTGGTAACGGTGCCCCTTGTTCTTCATTCCATGACCAGAGAGGCGGTTCTGGCGGCAAGAAATTACCTGTACTATTCTTTGGGAGGAGCAGCCTTTGCCTTTATTGCCCTGATTTTTATTATTTCCTATGGGACAACGGCGGATTTTCAGCCGGGCGGTGTTTTGAACCTGGCCGGGATAGGGGATAAGGCAGATGTTCTTTTATTGATTTATGTCATTGCTTTTTGCGGTTTTGGTGTCAAAGCGGCTATTTGGCCCTTTAATACCTGGCTTCCCCAGGCAGGGGTGGCACCTACGCCGGTAACGGCTCTTTTGCATGCAGTAGCAGTGGTAAAGGCCGGTGTCTTTGCCATTGTGCGAATTACCTATTATAGCTTTGGCACCGAGTTTTTGAGGGGGACCTGGGCTCAGACGATGGTCATGGGTATAGCCATATTTACGATTTTTTATGGCAGCTGCAGGGCAGTGAAGGAGACCCATATAAAAAGAAGACTTGCTTATTCTACCATCAGTAATCTGTCCTATATTCTGTTCGGGGCACTGCTGATGACCCCTGCAGGACTGGCAGCAGCACTTACCCATATGATTTTTCACGGGATAATGAAGATTACCGCCTTTTTTTGTGCAGGTGCGATCATGCACCAGAGTAAAAAGAATTTTGTCTATGAATTGGATGGTCTGGCAAAAAGGATGCCGGTTGTTTTTACGATCCTTACTATAGCTGCCCTAGGACTTATGGGTGTTCCAGGAACCATGGGCTTTGTCAGCAAGTGGAAGCTGGCCACGGCAGCGCTGGAAGTAAAAACTCTGCCCGCACTGATGGGTGTGGCTGTTTTACTGCTGTCCGCCTTTCTTACCACCATTTATATGCTGACGATGTCAATCAGAGGATTTTTCCCCGCTAAAGAAGGCTTTCAGAGTCCCGGAAAAGAAATTCGGGATCCGGGCTGGCAGATGCTGGTACCTCTGATGATATTAGCAGCAGCAATTTTGGGCCTGGGAATCAGTTCATGGCTTTTTACGGATTTTATTGCAGAAGCAATACAGGGAATCCAATAAGGAAGGAGAGATAAAAGAATGGAAATCATGGATACAATATGGCAATACAGTATTCCGGATGTGTGCGGCCTGGGAATCTCCTTTATGTTGGATAGGTTTAGGCTGGTTTATCTGGTACTGATTACACTGATGTGGCTTGCCTGCCTGGTTTTTTCTAAGGAATATATAGGTCATGCAAAGCACCGGGGAAGATATTATTTCTTTACCCTGGCAACCTATGTGGCTGTTGTAGGAGTATTTTTATCGGCAGATCTGTTCACTACATTTCTCTTTTTTGAACTGATGTCCTTTACCTCCTATGTATGGGTGGCACAGGAAGAAAATGAAAGGGCACTTCAGGCAGCGGCAACCTATCTGGCCATAGCGGTCATTGGAGGTATGGTTCTCTTAATGGGGCTGTTTATGCTCTATCAGCTGACCGGAACTCTGGTCATTGGTGAGCTGGCTGAAGCCTGCAGTGCTGTACGTCAAAGTCCCGGGCTTTTGGCTGCAGGCTGCTGTATGCTTTTTGGTTTTGGGGCAAAGGCCGGTGCCTTTCCCCTGCATATCTGGCTGCCTAAGGCCCATCCGGTGGCGCCTGCACCGGCTTCCGCATTGCTTTCCGGTGTGTTGACGAAAACGGGTATTCTGGGAATTTTGATTCTCACCGGGGAGATTTTTTCAGGTAATGTAATTTGGGGAAACCTGATTTTACTTTTGGGAATCCTGACGATGGTATGGGGAGCCATATTGGCCTTATGCAGTATTGATTTAAAGAGGACACTGGCCTGTTCCTCCATGTCACAGATTGGATTTATTCTGGTAGGCATCGGGATTTGGACGCTGTTGGGAGAAGAGGGGGAAATTGCCCTGAAGGGTACCCTTTTTCATATGCTGAATCACTCCCTGTTTAAGCTGGTGCTGTTTTTGGCGGCTGGCTGCGTTTATATGAATACCCACAGACTGGATTTAAATGCCATCAGGGGATTTGGACGAAACAAGCCTTTGCTTAAAGGGTGCTTTTTTATGGGTGCTTTGGGAATTTCGGGAGTGCCCCTCTGGAGCGGTTTTATCAGTAAGACTCTTCTTCATGAAGGAATTGTGGAGTATCGTCAGCTTCTGTCAGAGGGAATCATTGCTTCCATAGGGTATGGCCCAGCAACGGTTAAAGCCGTGGAATGGATATTCCTGCTCAGCGGAGGTCTGACCTTTGCCTATATGCTAAAGCTGTTTATTGCCGTTTTTGCAGAAAAAAATCAGGAGGAAAGGCTGCAGAAGCAATATGAAACCAAGAAAAGCTATTGGAAAAAATCCTCTGCAGTCTGTGTCACTTTACCGGCAGTTCTGATTCTGATTGCAGGGATTAGGCCATCCTATTTTTCTTTAACGAATCTGATATCAGCGTTAATTTCCTTAGGAATGGGTGGCATTGTTTATCTGCTTGTAATCCGAAGGGGAATGATGAGGGAAGATCGGTATGTGGATATCTGGCCCCTAAAATGGGATTTGGAGATGAGAGTATATCGCCCTGTAATTCTTGGCTTTATTCCCCTTATTTTTACCATAGTCAGCCGATTTTTGGATAGACTTGTAGATGGGATTGTGGTTCTTTTACGAAAAACGATTTTCCGGGACAGTCCTCTTCCCCGTGAACTGGAGGAGGGAAATCTGTTGACCCACTATATAGGACATTTTCTGGATATATTAATCCATGGAATGAATAAGACGGTGTGGATGGATCACCAGGTAGAGGAAAGCCAAGAGCATAAGCTTTCCCTGCTCTATGAAACCCTGTCGGAAAACAACAGTATTATCGGACGCAGTCTTTCCTTCGGTCTGTTTATGAGTCTGGCCGGATTAATTGCGGTATTGGTATATCTTTTGATTCAATTTTAAAAAATAGAAGCTGCCTGATAACCAAGTTGCCAGGTGGCTTCTACTTTTTTACGTATAATAAATTTTGGCTTCTTCCTTTAGGGTCAGCTGTCCGTTTATACAGGAAGCCACAGTTACACAACAGTTTTTATGAGTGGTAATCCAGAAGTTGCGGGTAGGCCGATTGTTGATACAGTGGATAAGACCACGGATAAGGGCGCCGTGGGCAACGATCATCATGTAATCACAGGAATCCTCTGCAGGGATAACCACCTCGCGAATAAAGGAAGCACAGCGGTCATAGAGCTGGTCAAAGCTTTCTCCTCCCTCCGGGGGAATATAATTTTGGGGATTGTGGATAAAATCATACATTCCCTGTCCGGGATGTGCATGGATTTCGGCAAGGCTGACCCCTTCTCCTGTTCCGAAAGCCATTTCCAGAAGGCGGTCATCCGTGAAAATCTCAACCGGACGATTGTGGGCAAGTATGGCTGCAGTCTCCCTGGCCCGGCATAAAGGGCTGGAGTAAATTCGGGAAAAGGGAATACTCTGCAGGGCATCGGCAGTAATCTGAGCCAGATGGACTCCATAATCGTTTAAAGGGATATCCGCTCTTCCCTGTAATCTTCTTTCTTTATTCCAAAGGGTTTCCCCGTGACGAATCATGTAGATTTCCATAATATCTCCTTAGCTTTTTTGTATCATTGTAGCTGTTTTTTTTCCTGCTGTCAAAATAGGACAATTTGTTATATAATGGTAAAAAATCCATCAGTAGGCAGGAGGGTGACTATGCAGTTAAGTAAGGTTGTTCAGGCCCAGAGAGACTATTTTCATACCAACGAGACTAAGTCTGTGGAATTTCGCAAAGCTCAGCTGAGAAAGCTGGCAGAAGCGATAGAGGAGTATCAGGAAGAGATTTACCGAGCACTTAAAGAGGATTTGAATAAATCAGAGTATGAGAGCTATCTGATGGAAATAAATCCTGTAATCAGTGAAATTAAGACGGCTTTAAAAAATCTGGATAAGTGGACAAGGCCGAAGAAAAAGAAATCGGCAATCAGTGTCTGGGGAGGAAGGTCTCTTACTTTTTTTGAACCCTATGGTACAGTGTTGATCCTGTCTCCCTGGAATTATCCCTTCCAGCTGTCTCTTGCGCCGGTGGTGGGAGCAATGGCAGCAGGCAACTGTATTGTGTTAAAAACCTCTAAGAGCAGTAGTCATACCAGCGATGTAATTGCAAGAATGATCAGAACAAATTTTGAAGCTCATTATGTTTATGTGATTGAAGAAGGAACCTCCTATGATACGATTTTACAGGAGAAATATGATTATATCTTTTTTACGGGGGGAGTGAGGGTAGGACGTATTATCATGCGTCAGGCCAGCGAAAGTCTTACGCCCGTTACGCTGGAGCTTGGAGGAAAAAGTCCCTGTATCGTTGAAAAAAGCGCCAACATAAAAGAAGCGGCAAAAAAAATCATCTGGGCAAAGATGCTGAATGCGGGACAGACCTGTGTGGCACCGGATTTTGTGCTGGTGGAGGAAGAGATTAGGGATGCCCTGGTGGAGGAGATGGAGGATCAGATTGATGAGCTTTACGGAAATCCGCTGGCCAATGAGGATTATCCAAAGATTATCAATCTGCACCATTATATGCGCCTTGGCAGACTGATAGAGAAGGAGCCGGAAGTCATTGGCGGTGCAAAGTCGGATGAGAGTCTGAAGATTGCACCGGCAATTCTGCCCAGAGCCACCTTCCACAGTGAGAGTATGAAGGAAGAGATATTCGGGCCGGTTCTGCCGGTAATTGGCTATAGTCAGATTGATGCGGCTTTGGATGAACTGAAAAGGAGACCCAAGCCTCTGGCATGTTATATTTTCACCCAAAATATGGATTTTGCTGAAAAAATTGTCCGGGAATTTTCCTATGGTGGGGGCTGCATTAATGACTGCATTATGCACGTGGCCACAAATCAGCTTCCCTTTGGTGGAGTAGGAGCCAGCGGGCTGGGTAAATACCATGGCTATTACAGCTTCTGCACTTTTTCCCATGAAAAAGGAATCTTAGAGACCAGAAGGCTGATGGCGGATCGTTTCCGTTTCCCTCCCTTCAGCCAGGAAAAGCTTACTGCACTGAAAAAGCTGTTGGAAAGATAATGGATATTAAATAAAAAAATTTAAAAAAAATAAAAAAACGCTTGCAAACATAAAATTTATATTATATAATAACACTTGTGTTATCAAAGGCGCGCCTCTAGCTCAGTTGGTAGAGCACCTGACTCTTAATCAGGGTGTCCAGGGTTCGAGCCCCTGGAGGCGCATGAAGCACTGTTTTTGCAGTAATAGGCTGTGGGGACGGTGTTTTTTTTGTTTTATTTTCAGATTAGTCTAAAAGCTAGCCAACTAAAAAGCCTTTTTCTCTAAGTGAAGACTGGATAGAATCCAGGATTTTTTCCGTTCGGGCTTCAACGGTATGATAGTGATCGTTTCCGGTAAGAGTATTCAGAGGACGATCCTTACAGGAATCTATCCTTTGGGCAAAATCCTGTGCTTCTGTTCGATTGCTGATAAAAAGAGAGGCTTCAAGAAGGCCATAAAGCTCATGGTCGATGGAAACGTTAAGAATGGTTCCGCCTAAATCCACTATGGTATAAAATTCATCCAGAATCTGATTGCCTTCATGCTGTACCTTAAAAATTCGTCGAAAAGTATTGGTATCGCATTTTTGATAAAGCATATAGCCCCGGTTGGTGGAAATGATATTTTTATTTTCTGCCCTGAGAAGAGCGATATCCTGTACGATTACCTGGCGGCTGACCTCAAACATATCTGCCAGGGATGTGCCGGAAATGGGCCGTTGTGCATGAACTAAGATATCCATGATATTTTTTCGCCGTTTTTCTCCAGTCATGAGTTTTCCTCCATTGTTTTGTATAATTTGGCTTCATCAATATAGTGGAGAGCATTTTGGATATTTGACTCAATATCCTCACGGGTGACCTGCCGGACTATTTTGCCGGGGCAGCCGATCACCAGGGAATTATCAGGAATGACCGCACCCTGAGTAATCAGGGCACCGGCAGCGATAATACAGTTTTTTCCGATCTTGGCACCGTTTAGGATAATGGCTCCCATGCCAATAAGGGTATTGTCATCCACCTCACAGCCATGAACGATGGCACTGTGCCCCACAGTTACCTGCTTACCGAGAACCACCTTGTAATGCTTATCAACATGTAAAACGGCATTATCCTGTATGTTGCTTCCTTCGCCGATATAGATGGGATCCTGACTGCTTCTTACGGTAGCGTTATACCATATACTTACATGCTTATCCAGGGTAACATTACCCATAACCACAGCCCCCCTGGCAATAAAGGCAGAAGGATCGATTACAGGGGAAAAATTATTGGGTTGTAAAGGATTTTCCATAGACTTTCTCCAATTCACTTGATTTTCTTAAAAAAATAGTGTATGATACATCTGTTGTTTGTCGGGGTGTGGCTCAGTTTGGTAGAGCGCTACGTTCGGGACGTAGAGGCCGCGTGTTCGAATCACGTCACCCCGATTATTGATCAGACAAGGGAGAGCGATTGCTTTCCCTTGTTCTATTGTAGACCTATTTTTTCATTCTGACCAGTAAAAAATGAAGTAATCAGGGAAGAATTATAGTTATTCCTGTAAAAGTATGCTATACTCTGGAAAGAATTTGGAGCAGGAAAGGAGCAGCCATGTTGATTGACAGCCATGCCCATCTGGATGATGAAGCATTTGATAAGGATAGAGAAGAGTTAATCAGAGAAATGGAAGGAGCCGGTATTGAGTATGTAGTTAATATTGCGGCAGGACTTTCTTCCATCAAGACCAGCATAGAGCTGGCAAGACAGTATGACTTCATCTATACATCGGTAGGGATACATCCCTGCGAGACCGGGGAGTTGGATGAAGATAATTTTCAATGGATAAAAGAGCAGCTTTCTTACAATAAGGTAAAAGCTGTAGGAGAAATCGGATTGGATTATTACTGGAATGAACCGGAAAAAAAGGTTCAGGAAAAGTGGTTCAGAAGACAGCTTCAGCTGGCACATGAGGTAAAGCTTCCCATCGTTATTCATTCCAGGGATGCAGCTGCAGATACCTATAGAATTATGAAGGAGGAAGAGGCTGACAGGCTGAAAGGTGTAATTCACTGCTATTCTTATACGAAGGAAACAGCCAGAGACTATCTGAACTGGAATTATTATTTTGGAATAGGAGGAGTATCTACCTTCCAAAATGCTAAAAAATTAAAGGAAGCAGTAGAATATATTCCCATTGAAAATATTATATTGGAAACGGACAGCCCCTATTTGGCACCGGGCCCTTATCGGGGAAAAAGAAATTCACCTCTTAATCTGCCGATTATTGCCCGGACCATTGCGGGGATTAAGCAGATGGATGTGGAAGAAGTGATTGAAGTTACGGGGAAAAACAGCAGACAGCTTTATCATCTACCGGCCAAAGGAAGGGAAGTCTAATGGCAACTTTAGGAAATCCGGGTAATACCATAGAAATTTTGCAAAAATACCAGTTTCGTTTTCAAAAGAAGTTTGGTCAGAACTTCCTGATTGATTCCCATGTACTGGAAAAAATTATTGGGGAGGCAGAGATTACAGAGGATGACTGTGTGATTGAAATCGGCCCCGGAATCGGAACCATGACCCAGTATCTGGCAGAAAAGGCAAGGGAAGTGATTGCCATCGAAATTGACAGGAATTTGATCCCTATTTTACAGGATACACTTTCTTCCTATTCTAACGTAAGGATTATAAATGAAGATGTTCTGAAAGTGGATATCAGGCAGCTGGCAGAAGAAAGAAATCAGGGGCGCCCGATTAAAGTGGTGGCAAATCTTCCATACTACATTACCACACCCATCGTTATGGGATTATTGGAAAGCCATGTTCCCTTGCAAAGTATTACGATCATGGTGCAAAAGGAGGTGGCAGACCGGATGCAGGAAGGGCCGGGTAGCAAAGATTATGGAGCCCTTTCACTGGCGGTTCAGTATTATGCTAAACCTAAGATTGTAGCTCAGGTTCCTCCTAATTGCTTTATGCCAAGACCGAAGGTGGGAAGTGCAGTTATTCGTCTTACCTGTTATGCTCGTCCACCGGTAAAGGTAAGGGATGAACGATTTATGTTTGATTTGATTCGGGCTTCCTTTAATCAGCGAAGAAAAACTCTGGTGAACAGTCTTGGAAATGCAGCCAATCTGAAGCTGAAAAAAGAAGAGGTGGAGGCTGCTTTAGAAGGGATGAAGCTTTCGCCTACTATCCGTGGAGAGATGCTTTCTCTGGAGCAGTTTGCCGATTTAAGTAATATTCTTGACAACCGATAGGTTGCAATGTATAATGCCAGACATGTGCATTGTGGAAAGACACACAACAGCCGATATACATCATCATCACAGAAGGATAGGGAAGTTGTGCTTCTTTCTCAGGTACGAAAGATAAACATGGAAAAGTGGAGGATTAAAATGAAAAAGAGAATTTTTGTAACCGTATGTATGACCAGCTGTATGCTTGCTCTGGCCGGCTGCAGTTCCACCAGTGCGGACAACACAGCAAATATGGAGAGTGTTGAAAGTACTGAGAGCATCGAAAGCATTGAAAGTACTGAGAGCATCGAGAGCGTTGAAAGTACTGAGAGCATGGAGAGTGTTGAAAGTACCGAGAGCATCGAAAGTGTTGAAAATACAGAAACCGGTGAGGCAACAGCATGGGTTGATGGTACCTATACGGAAACGGCAACAGGGAAAGAGAGTAACTTTGAGGTAACCGTTGTGATTCGGGATGGAAGTATTGCCAGCGTAACCATTGGCGATCATCAGGAAACACCGGATAAGGGTGGTGTTGCTATTGCCGAACTTCCGGATAAAATTGTAGAGGCACAGTCCTATGACGTGGATGTTGTTTCCGGTGCAACTATCACATCCACCGGAATTAAGGAGGCTGTAGCGAGAGCTCTTGAGCAGGCTTCCAACTAAATATTGATTCAACAAGTAACCCCCGGTATTACCGGGGGTTTTTATCTTCTTTTATTTCCCTGCGTATTCCACAGCCAGATAATTTGCTCCCAACAGTCCCGCAGAATTTCCCAAAGCCGCAGGAATCAGCTGAACATGAGCAAAACTGGGCATAATAAAACGCTCTTTTTTGGCTGCAATTTTTTCCTGTATCAATGGCTGTTCCATGATTCCTCCGCCTAAAATAATACAGGAGGGATTATAAATATGGGTCAGGGTAGCCAGACCCAGCATAATTTCGTCTATCCAGCTGTCAAGAATCTCCATCACTTTGGGATCATCCAGGGAAGCGAAGATTTTTCGCCCGTTGTCTAAAGAAGAATTATACTCTGCAGCCAGCTTAACCAAGCCGGTAGTAGAAGCATATTTTTCATAACAGCCGTCAAAATAATCGGTTCCGGAAAGTCTGGCATCACTGTGAGTAATCATGGCACCAAATTCACTGGCAGAATAACTGGAGCCATGGAAGACCTTTTTATCGGTGATAAAAGCACCACCCACACCTGTTCCATAGGTCAGCATAAGAAAGCTGTCAAAATTTTTTCCGGCTCCGTAGATGGCTTCCCCCATAGCAGCAGCATTTACGTCATTTTCCACCATGACAGGAACATGGAATAATTCCTCCAGCTCCTTTCGGATCTGTGTACCGGTATAGCCGGGAATATTCTGATTGGCATAAATAATGGAGCCGGTTGCAGCATTTACCTGGCCGGCAGTGCTGATTCCAATGGCATCGTAGGGGACAGAAATATTCCTGATTAGGGAAATAACCGTTTCCATTACATGACGCCCCCCTTTTTTGGCATCCGTCGGGGTTTCTTCCACCTTAGTAAGCTGATTATCGGTACAAATTCCATGCTTAATGGAGGTACCGCCAATATCAAAAACAAGGATTTTCATTATTCTATTCCTATTCCGCTGCAGCAGGCAGCAAATGAATTATCATTTCCTTATCGATGTACTTTAAATACACATTTTTTAATTGATTCCGGATTCTGAAGAGCAACTCCCGGCATATGAGGTTCGCCTACCATGCAAATAATAAAGTTACCGGGGCCGATGGTGCAGTCGGCAAGAGGAGCAGACTGGCCAAAGGAGCAGTCTCCCCCGGCATTATACTCACCCATATCCATATTTGTCTGGTCACCGGTTATTACACGCTCCGTACCGATCAGGTCGATTTGAATATCCATATATTCTTTATGCAATTCATACTGTTTATTGGAGAGTAAACCGGTTTCACATTCCATACAGTTTACAAAAACCTTATCGCCGTCTACTACGGTTTTTCCCAGGGGAAGTGAGAGAAGGTCATGACTTAAAATATAGTCGATGGCCGTGTCCAGATTGTTATTCAGACCTTTATAAAGAGCAATATTACTTAATTTATCGTATATCATAGTTAATCTCCTTATTCTTCAATAGCCTTATAGAACCTTTGTGCAATTTCCAGCGGACGGGTGATGGCTCCTCCAACAACCACGGCATGGGCACCCAGATTAAGCATTTTCTTTGCCTGATCCGGATAATGTACCTTACCTTCCGCAATGACCGGAATTTTAAGCTCCTGTACCAGGCGCTCTACCAGTGCATAGTCAGGACCGTCAACCTTGGGGGAATAGTCGGTATACCCGCTTAAGGTAGTTCCCACAATATCCACGCCGCATTCCTGTGCATTCAGACCTTCTTCAAAGGTGGAGATATCGGCCATAAGAACGATGTCCGGATATTTAGCCTTAATCTGGGCAATAAATTCATTAATAGTCGTTCCATCACCTCTGATTCTGTTGGTACAGTCCAAAGCAACAATATCCGACTCTGCAGCTACCAGTTCATCTACCTCCTTCATGGTGGGAGTAATATAAGAAGCATAACCTTCAATCGTGCGCTTCACCAGACCGATAACCGGAAGACCGGTCTCCTTCTTAATGGCGATCACATCCCGAATACTGCTGGTACGAATGCATTTACTTCCCGCCTCTTTGGCAGCTTTGGCCATAAAGGGCATTAAAGACATCGTATCGCAGTAAAGAGGCTCACCGGGCAGGGCCTGACAGGAAACAATGATGGAACCTCTCGTTGCTTCCAAAATCTCTGCTAAACTCTTCTTCATCCTTCTTCATCCTTTCAACCTTATTCACAATAGTTTATTCCCATAGCCGAATTATAACAGACAATCAAAATACAGGCAATGAAAAATGAAAATAAATTTCATAAAATAAAGAATAAATAAAATAATTTTATCATATTCCGGGAGTTAGAAAGAGAAGAAAATATAAAGGATATAACTATAAAAAATTAATGAAAAAAAAAACCATTTACAAAGTAAAAATGAAAATATTTTTAATAATCTATTGACAAACCCCGTGTATCATTGTAGAATTTGAACAAATAGCAGAAAGCTATTTACATATCTTTAAAAGGAGGAAAATAAAGATGAAAAAGTTAATTGCATTACTTTTAGTTGGTGCAATGTCTCTGTCCTTAGTGGCATGTGGCGGCAATACCAGCGAACCTGCAGCAGATACTTCCGCAGCAGTTGAAAGTGAAGCAGCAGTTGAGGCAGGTACCGAAGAAGCTACTGTAGGTTCTGACCTTGCAGCAGACATTACCTTATGGACATATCCTGTAGGTAACTGGGGCGATGCAGCATCAGTTGAAGCTCTGATCGCCGGATTCAATGAAGTTTATCCTAATATCAATGTAACGGTTGAGCTTCTGGACTACACCAACGGTGATGACCAGGTTAATACCGCTATCGAAGGCGGTCAGGCTCCTGACCTTATCTTTGAAGGTCCTGAACGTCTGGTTGCCAACTGGGGTGCTAAGGGTCTGATGGTTGATTTGTCCGATATCTGGGCTAATGATGTTTCCTCACAGATTTATGCTTCCATTGAAGCAGCATGTAAGGATGCTTCCGGTGCATACTATGAATATCCGGTATGTATGACTGCCCACACTATGGCAATCAATTATGATTTGTTTGAAGCTGCAGATGCTCTTCAGTACATTGATGAAGAAACCCATACCTGGACTACTGAAGGATTCCAGAAGGCCGTTGAGGCTCTGGTAGCTTACGGCCACAAGAACGTAGGTGCTGTATTCTGTGCCGGTCAGGGTGGTGATCAGGGTACCCGTGCATTGGTAAACAACCTCTATGGTGGAACCTTCACCAATGCTGAGCATACCGAGTATACCGCTAACAGCGAAGAAAACGTTAAGGCTCTTGAGTTATTAAAGAGCATGGAAGGAATCAACTTTGACTCTTCCATCGTTGGTGGTGATGAAATCGCACTGTTCTGTAATGGAACTCTGGCAATGGCATTCTGCTGGAACGTAGCTCAGGAAAAGGCTAACGCTGATGCGGTAGATTTCGATATCTTCCCTATGGCATTCCCTTCTGAGGGAACTCCCGCATTACAGGGTGGTATCTGGGGCTTCGGTCTCTTTGACAATGGCGATGCTGATCGTATTGCAGCTTCCAAATGCTTCATCGAGTACATTACCTCTGATGATGCTGTATACACAGAGGCAGTTAAGACTTCTACCTATTGGCCTGTACGTGATATAGAAGGCATCTATGATGGTGACGATATCATGACCGAATATGGTATGTTCATGCAGTACATGGGTGACTACTATCAGGTTACTTCCGGTTGGGCAGAGGCTCGTACCGCATGGTGGAACATGCTTCAACAGGTTGGAGCAGGTACTGATGTAAGCGCAGCAGTTGAGGAATTTGTTACAACTGCAAACGCAGCTGCAGCTGCTGCACAGTAAATACTGGCAGATAGTGTGTAATAAGCATTGGTAAATGTTGCGCACTCTCTCTGTGAATAAACAGAGAGAGTGCGTTTTAAAATGAAATGAGGGGCGGATTTATGGCCGCTGGTCTCATGTAAAGAGAGGAGAATTATCCTTGGCAAAGGTAAATCAAGCATATACGAAAAGGAGCCGTGCACTGGTACGCAGGGAAACCACTGCAGCTTATCTGTTCCTGTTACCTTCCCTGATTTTCTTTGTGGTATTCGTTATTTACCCGATGGTTTTATGTATTTACACCAGCTTCTTCCATTCAACAATGGGGAAGGATGCGGTAGATACCTTCATCGGCTTTGACAATTATATAAGATTGTTTCAGGATAAGATATTTTTGCGTTCACTAAAGAATACATTCATCATTGTTATTGTATCCGTGCCTACAGTATGTGCTTTTTCCCTTTGGGTAGCATCGGTAATCTATGATATTCATGGTGCGGCCTGCTCCGCATTCCGCTGCATTTTTTATCTTCCTGTGGTTACCGGTTCTGTAGCTGTTACTGTTGTATGGAAGTGGATGTATAATAATTATTATGGAATTTTTAACTACATTGGAACGGGAATAGGACTTATTGATGAAAACATCAACTGGTTGGGAGATCCCCGGTTTGCACTGGGCTGTATTATTCTGATTTTATTTACCACCTCTGTTGGTCAGCCTATTGTATTATATGTTTCTGCATTGGGAAATGTAGATCATTCTTTAGTAGAAGCTGCACAAGTGGATGGAGCAACCCGTTTTCAGCTTTTCTGGAAAATTAAATGGCCTCAGATTATGCCCACAACCCTTTACATACTGGTAATTACCACTATCAACTCCTTCCAGTGCTTTGCCCTTATCCAGCTGTTGACCTCCGGTGGACCTCAGCATAGCACCGATACGGTTATGTACTATATTTATTATACTGCATTTAAGCTGTATGATTACGGCTATGGTAATGCCATGGGTGTCATTCTTGCCATTGTCATTGCTCTTATGTCCGCAATCCAGTTTAAAGTAGCAAAATCAGATTAGGAAAGGGGGAGAAGAAGATGAAAATTACGCGTACACAGATTTACAAGATTATTTCTATTGCGATTATTATCCTGCTTGCACTTTTATTCACCTTTCCTTTATATTGGATCATTACAGGTGCCTTTAAGACGAAAGCGGAAATTATTTCGCCTACTCCTACATGGTGGCCTTCCCAATGGGTATTGACCAATTTTGAAAATCTGTTTGACAGACAGTTTGCCCCTCTTTGGGAATTACATATTCCTTTTGGAAGCTTTTTTTCTGAAAACGGTAAGCCGATTGTTTTCTTTGCAGGTCCTAAGGTTCCTGCAGCCTTCCGTTGGTTGGTAAATACGGTATTCATGGCGGTTACAGCCATGCTTCTTACCTGTGGTACAGCTGCAATGGCAGGGTATGCACTGGCTAAGAAGAGATTTGTCGGACGGAATCTGCTGTTTACTCTGATTGTATGTGCGATGGCACTGCCTAAACAGGTTATTCTGATTCCCTTATTAAGAGAAATGTCTGCATTAAGCCTGTATAATACAATCTGGGCAGCTATTTTCCCCATTGTGGGCTGGCCCTTTGGTGTATTTTTGATTAAGCAGTTTGCAGAAGGCGTTCCGGGAGAGATTTTGGAATCAGCACGAATTGATGGTGCAGGTGAGCTTAAAACCTTCCTTACTATTGTATTTCCCATGATTAAACCCGGCGTGGGCGCATTGGCAATTTTTACCTTTATTAATTCCTGGAACGATTATTTCATGCAATTGGTAATGCTGACCAGTAACTCTAACCTGACCATCTCTCTGGGTATAGCTAAAATGCTGGGAGAAGCATCCATTGACTACGGTTTATTGATGGCCGGTGCAACCCTGGCATCCATACCGATTATTATTGTATTCCTTATTTTCCAGAAATATTTTACTAAAGGGATTACAATGGGTGCAGTAAAGGGATAAATAATAAATAGAGAAAGAAGGCTGAAAAAATGAATACGAAAAAGTATGAAGGTATATTTCCGGCACTATATGCCTGTTATGATGAAAAGGGAGAGGTTTGTGCTGAGCGTGTTAAGGAGTTTACCCGGTATTTAATAGATAAAGGGGTACAGGGGCTTTATGTAGGCGGCTCTTCCGGAGAGTGTATTTACCAGAGCAAAGAGGACAGAAAAAAAACCCTGGAAGCCTGTATGGAAGCAGCCAGGGGAAAAATCGTCATTATTGCCCATGTTGCCTGCAATAATACCAGAGACAGCCAGGAGCTGGCTAAACATGCAGAAAGTCTGGGTGTAGATGCCATAGCATCTATTCCTCCCATTTATTTCCGTCTGCCGGAGCATGCCATTGCCAAATATTGGAATGATATTTCTGCGGCAGCACCCAATACGGATTTTATCATTTACAATATTCCACAGCTGGCAGGTGTATCTCTAACGGTTAATCTGCTGAAGGAAATGAAAAAGAATCCCAGAGTAATCGGAGTGAAGAACTCTTCAATGCCGGTGCAGGATATTCAGATGTTCAGAGATCAGGATGTAATTGTATTTAACGGGCCTGACGAGCAGTTTCTCTCCGGTCTGGCCATGGGAGCAATTGGAGGGATTGGTGGAACCTATGCTGCCATGCCTGAATTATATCTAAAGGTGAGGGAGCTTTTCCTTGCAGGGGAAATGGAGGAGGCAAGAGTAATCCAGAATGAAATCTGCAGAATTATTTACAAGCTGTGTGAGCCTCACGGCAATATGTATGCGGTAATCAAGGAGGTTATCCGCATCCAGGGCGGACCTGATATTGGCAGTGTCCGTGCTCCTCTGGCAGAATTGATTGAAGCAGATATGGTAATTTGTAAGGAAGCAGCCAAGATGATTGAAGCGGCAAAGAAAAAATACTGTTAATTAGATAAACAACTTAAAAGGCATGGAAAATCCATGCCTTTTTCCTTAAAAGATGTGATATTCAGGGGGAGCTTATGGCTGGTGCATCAAATTTACTATTGGATATTCAGGTATCCTATAATCAGTTTACCAAGACGGAAAAGAAGATTGCTGAGTTTATTATTAAAAATACGAATCAAGTTCTGTTTATGTCCATCACTGATCTGGCAGATGCCTGTACGGTGGCAGATGCCAGTGTACACCGTTTTTGTCGCACTATGGGACTAAAAGGGTACCAGGAATTTAAGATGAAGCTTTCCTTAAGTCTATCGCCGGAGGAAAGCAGGTCAGTGGGTCAGGGAAGTTCTTCTTTAAAGGTAGATTCTTTGGGCTTTACCCTGGATCAGATTTTACAAAGTCATATTGCAGCGTTGAAGGAGACCCGAATGCTGATGCAGGAAGAGGAGGTGGAAAAAACTCTCCTGATGATGGAGAATGCAAAAAATATCTATTTTTTCGGAGTGGGGGACTCCCTGCTAACCGCGAAGGAGGCGAGAAACAAATTCTTAAGGATTACCGGTAAAGTGATTTGTATTGATGATCCGCATATGCAGGCTATGATGGCATCCATGGTGGGCAAAGAGGATCTAATCTTTATTATTTCTTATTCCGGTTCTACCAAGGATAATGTCCATGTGGCCAAAATCGCAAAGAAATCAGGAGCAAAAATAGTGGGAATCACCAGATTTTTGAAATCTCCTTTGACCGGTCATACAGATACTCTTTTGGTCTGTGGTTCTAATGAAGGGCCTCTGGATGGAGGAAGCATGGGAGCAAAGCTGAGTCAGTTGTATATTATCGATGTTTTATTTCAGGAATATTATCGGAGAAACCCTGAGGTCTCTACGGAAAATAATAAGAAGACATCCAGGGCAGTAGTGGAAAAATTGTATTAGAGTTTTACTACAGAGGAAAAGAAGATGAGCAGAGTAGAAAAAGAAAAGGTAAAGAAAGAAAAAAAGAAAAGAAGCTATACATTGGATATAAGTATAAAATTTCAGTTATTTACCGGATTTCTTCTGCCGATTTTATGTGTAGTGCTGGTAGGAGTAGTCTCTTATAAAAAAGCGGAAGAAGGTATGATTGAAAATTATGAGACTTCTGCAATGAATACGATTGAAAAGCAGGTTGAATACATCGATTTTGGACTATCATTAATTCGTGCTGATGCTTTACAGGTTAAATTGGATACTGATCTGCAGAATATGATTGGCGGAACATATGATAACAACTTAACGAAGATCAACAATATCTACAATAAGACGCTGTCGGAGCTGGATATTAAAATTATGCTGAATAACTTTATCGATAATATTTATATTGTCCCCAGCTCTAATATTGATGTGATTAATCCCGGTTCAAATTACCGTCAGGAAGGATTTTTTAAAGAGTGGGAAAATACGGATGAAGGAAATGCCGTTATTAAGGGAGAAAAAACCGGCTGGCTGGGAAGTCATCACAAGATGGATGATTTGCTGGAAAAAGATGATTCCAGCTACATCCTCTCCTATATGTCAATGTTTACGAACAAGAAGGCTGTTTTGGTTGTGGATATCAGCTCGGAAGCCATTCTGGAAAGCCTTAATGGAATTGATATTTCTGAAGGGGCGATAATCGGTTTTATTACCGCCGATCATCGACAGCTGTTGTATAAGGAAGAGACCAATACGGCAGACATTGTTTTTACGGATCAGGAGTTTTATCAAAACTGTATGGCTGCCGAAGAAGACAGAGAAATCCAGTATGTCCAGTATAATGGAGAAGAGTATCTGTTCCTTTACTGTAGAAGTGGAGAAACAGGAGCAACACTGGTTTATCTTGTTCCGGAAAAAAAGGTTACGGAAACAGCCGGTGAAATCTGGAGAGTAACGCTGGTTTTGGTTATCGTTGCCTGTGTACTGGCTACTTTAGTGGCGGGAGGAATATTCTTCAATATCAATAGCAATATGAGGAGTATAGCGAAGAGGTTAAAGCTTGTTGCCGGAGGAAATCTGACGGTGGAAATGAAGACCAAGGGCCGAAGTGAGTTTACGAAGCTGAACGTGCATATTGCTGAAGTAATTATTAATACCCGCGAATTACTTCAACATCTAAATGGAATAATCAATCTGGTTGATAAAGCAGCTGATGAGGTGGCAAAGGTTTCTCAGCAGATGGGTGTATCTTCAAAAGGAATAATTGAAACCCTGGGAGATATTGATCAGGGGGTTTCAACACAGGCAGAGGATTCACATCACTGTCTGGTACAAATGGACAGTTTATCAAAAACCATTGAGGAAATTAATGAAGAGATGAGAAGTACCGTTGAAAGCTCTTCCCATACGAAAGATGTGGTTAACAAAAGTATAGCAACGATGGATGGACTTACGGATCAAACCAGAGATACCATCGATATCACCGGAAAGGTAAAAGAAGATATACAGCTATTGGTACAGAAATCCCGGGAAATCAGTGGATTCGTAGAAATTATTTCGGATATTGCCAGCCAGACAAACCTATTATCCCTGAATGCTTCAATTGAAGCGGCTAGGGCCGGAGAGGCAGGGAGGGGCTTTGCCGTAGTTGCAGAGGAAATACGCAAGCTGGCAGATGGCTCCAGAGAGGCAGCCAATGAAATTAAGAAGGTCGTTGAGACTATTGATCTACAAACCGCGGATACAGTAAAAACAGCCTTAAAGGCTGAAGCTATTGTGAAGGACCAGGCAGCTACGGTTGAAGAGATGAAAGCCGGATTTCAGGAGATTTATGAATCCACAGATGAAATTATCAGGGAGATTAAACGGATAACCCAAAACGTAGAAAATATGAATAGTCAGAGGGGAGAAACTCTGGAGGCTATTTCCAGCATTACTGCAGCATCGGAAGAAACAGCAGCTTCATCCGCTAATGTTTACAATATTGCACAGGGTCAGGAGAAAATTGTTACGGCCCTGGATGAGGCAAGTAAAGAATTGAAGGAGAAAATGGAGGAATTGGGGAAGGCACTTTCGTTATTTACCACAATTTAACGGATGAACGAAAGGACTCCTGATATAATCCCGGAATAAAGAATTAAGCATGGGAATTGATCAGTCCAGATTTGAAAAAATAAAAGAAAGCCTGTTGGGAAATGAACCAAAGAGAGAAGGAATAGGAACCTTATCGGAAAAAACAATTCATGCCATATTAAAGGAATACTACCGCAAGAAGGACTGTGATACGGAGGTTTCCATAGGAAATTTTGTGGCAGATATTTTTACCGGGGAAGAGATTATTGAAATTCAGACCAGGAATTTTTTTGCACTGAAAAAGAAGCTGGAATTCTTTCTGCCGCTGTATCCGGTTACCATCATCTATCCTCTTGCACGGAAAAAATGGCTGATCTGGATTGATCCTGAGACGGGGGAAGGCAGTGAAAAAAGAAAATCTCCGAAAACAGGATCAGCATACGATGCCTTTAAGGAGCTGATGAAAATTCGGGAATTTCTGGATAATCCTCACTTATCCGTCAAACTGGTTTTTTTAGATATGGAGGAGTATCGCCTGCTCAACGGTTGGAGCCGGGATAAAAAAAGAGGCAGTCATCGCTACGATGGGATTCCTCTAAGCCTGGTGGAAGAGATGGATCTGACCTGTCCGGAGGATTATATGCAGCTGATTCCTCCGGATTTGTTGGATTCCTTTGACTCAAAGGCCTTTGCAAAGGCAGCAAAAATAAAACAGGACCGGGCAAGCCAGGTCCTGAATATTCTTTATCATCTTGGTCTGGTAGAACGAATAGGTAAAAAGAAGAATGCCTACCTTTACCGGGTCAAAGCTTGATGAGAAAAGCTTAAATTAAGCGGTGGCATCAGCCATAAAATCAGCAATTTTTCGATCGCAGGCCAAAATATGAACCTGCAGCCATTGATTCAGATAATCCAAAAGCTCTTCAATGATCTTATTTTGGGTTCCCAGAGAGATGGTTTCTATATCTAAATGAAAGGAGTCTACCTTTTTACAAAAACCGTCATGGGCTTCCTTGTGAGATTCCAATTCGGGATAATTTAAATTTTCCATTAAAGCAACCTCAGTTTGAAAATGCTTATCTGCGTAAGTTCTCATCCCCTGGAGGATATTAATGAGATGGTCATATTTATAGAGAATATTCTCATCCTTCAGCAGAGTCTGTGCATCATCGATCAGAGAAAACAGCTTCTGATGCTGTTCATCCAACTCAGAAATACCGATGGCATATTCCGGTTTCATTTTGTACATAGAAATTCCTCCTCTAACTTCATTGTTCTTAAGCTAAAAAAACGTACACGGCTGTTCCCCCTATACAGACCGTGTATATGGTAAATTCAGCATAACATGTGGCGATAATAAGTACAATAAAATAGTGGATTGTTGTAAATTTTGTACAATCAAATTTTAATAGAAAATTTATTGACCTGTTTTCTTAATAAAGTTAAGATAAACAGTAACGGTCTATTGGGGATAATTATGATTAAAAAGGAAGAATAGTTATGTTAAAAATAATGAAGTATCTAAAAGAAGTAAAGTGGAATGCCTTGGCCATTGTCCTTTTGCTGATTGTACAGGCCTGGTGTGATCTTTCACTGCCCTCCTATACAGCAGATATTATTGATATCGGCATTATGCAGGGGGGGATCGAAGGAGGCGGAGTGGCTGCACAGACAGCAGAGTGGAGCATCCAGCTGAATTACCTTCTGACAACGGGAGCAAAGATGCTGGGGATGACGGTATTGATGCTGGTTTGTGCGGTTTCAGTCAGCTTTCTTGCCTCCCGGGCGGGAGCAAGCATCGGAAGGGATTTAAGAGAAAAGATCTTTCGTAAGGTTATTTCCTTTTCTCATACAGAGATTGATCAGTTTTCCACAGCATCCCTGATTACCAGAAGTACAAATGATATTCAGCAGATTCAGATGGTTAGTGTAATGCTCCTTCGTATGGTGGCTTACGCCCCTATTCTTGCCATAGGCGGAATTGTAAAGGTGGCCGGTACAAAAACGGGAATGGACTGGATTATTGCAGTTGCCGTAGGGGCCATTATGATTCTGGTGGTGGTTTTAATGAAAATTGCTCTTCCTAAATTTCAGATGGTGCAGACCCTGATCGACCGTCTGAATCTGGTATCCAGGGAAATTTTAACGGGAATACCGGTTATACGTGCTTTCAGCAGAGAAGAGCATGAAAGGAAACGGTTTAGAAAAGCCAATCAGGATTTGATGAAAACACAGCTGTTTACTAACCGGGTAATGACTTTTATGATGCCGATGATGATGCTGATTATGAACTGTGTTACCGTATTGATTGTGTGGGCAGGAGCACAGGGAGTGGATATGGGAAGGCTTCAGGTGGGAGATATGACTGCCTTTATTACTTATACCATGCAGATTGTCATGTCCTTTCTTATGTTGACCATGATTTCCATTATGCTGCCAAGAGCCGGCGTAGCGGCAGACCGAATTGAAGAAGTTTTACATACACAAATAAGTATTCAGGATGAAGATGAGGTAAAGGATGGACTTTTAGAAAATCCAAAAGGGGAAATTACCTTTGAAGGCGTAAGCTTCTGCTATCCCAACGCAGATGAAAATGCTCTGTCGGATATCAGCTTCAGTGCGGCTCCGGGGAAGATTACCGCTATTATCGGAAGTACGGGCTGTGGGAAATCCACACTGCTTCATCTGCTTCTTCGTTTTTATGATGTTACTAAGGGTCGAATTTTAATTGATGGAGTGGATATTCGTCAGCTGTCTCAGAAGAAGCTTCACAGTCTGCTGGGCTTTGTTCCCCAAAAGGCTACTCTTTTTTCGGGAACCATAGCTTCTAATATTAAGTTTGGCGGGGAAGAGATTCCGGATACCGTTATGGAGGAGGCGGCAGCAATTGCCCAGGCAACAGAGTTTATTGAGCAGAAAAAAGAGCAGTATGACAGTGATATTGCCCAGGGCGGCAGCAATGTCTCCGGAGGACAAAAACAACGACTGTCTATTGCCAGGGCCATTGCGGTAAATCCTAAGGTTTACCTTTTTGATGACAGCTTTTCTGCACTGGATTATAAAACGGATACTACATTAAGGAAGGCACTTAATGAAAAAACGAAGGAAGCAACCGTAATTATTGTTGCACAACGAATCAGTACGATTCTTAATGCGGACCAGATCATTGTTTTAGAGGACGGACATATTGTGGGGAAGGGTACTCACCATGAGCTGTTGGACTCCTGCAAGGAATATCGGGAAATTGCCAGCTCACAGCTGTCTGAAAGTGAACTGAAGGGAGGAAGTGCTAAATGAGTGGAAGAACGGGTGCTCACGGAAGGCACGGACATGGACATGGGCCGCATGGAATGATGATGCCGGGAGAAAAGGCCAAAGATTTTAAAGGCAGCACAAGAAAGCTGTTGGCCTATATGGGAAACTATAAATTTGCACTGGTAGCAGTAGGAGTTTTGGCCATAGGAGGAACGGCCTTTAATACGCTGGGACCGAAAGTGCTGAGCCAGGCCACCACGGAAATTTATACCGGACTGGTGAATAAGCTGTCAGGAACCGGAGGAATCAATTTTAGTAAAATCGGACAGATTCTGCTTACGGTACTGGGACTTTATCTGATCAGCTGTACCCTGTCACTGGTGCAGGGATGGATAATGAGCGGTATATCCCAAAAGCTCTGCTATAAATTCAGAGAAGAAATTTCTGCAAAAATTCATCGCCTTCCTCTGGGCTATTTTGAGTCCAGGACGGTAGGTGAGGTACTGTCAAGAATTACCAATGATGTAGATACGCTGGGGCAGAGTCTGAATCAGAGTGTTACAACCTTAATCACAGCAGTGACTACTTTAATCGGAGTCTTGATTATGATGCTGATCATCAGTCCTGCCATGACGCTGATTGCTTTATTTATCCTGCCGATATCGGGAATCTGCGTGGGTATTATGGTTAAACACAGCCAGAAATACTTTGTAGATCAGCAGAGTTTTCTGGGGAAAATTAATGGCCAGGTAGAAGAAACCTACAGCGGACAGAATATCGTTAAAGCCTTCAACAGGGAAGAGGCAGTCATTGCGGAATTTGAGCAAACCAATAACAGACTTTATGAATCCGCCTGGAAATCTCAGTTTTTTTCCGGAATGATGCAGCCCATTATGAATCTGGTAGGAAATCTGGGCTATGTGGCAGTAGCCGTCAGCGGAAGCTATCTTGTTATCAAAGGAAGCATTCAGGTGGGAGATATTCAGGCATTTATCCAATATGTAAAGAATTTTACTCAGCCCATCACTCAGATTGCACAGGTTTCCAATATGCTGCAGTCTATGGCAGCAGCAGCGGAAAGAGTGTTTGAGTTTCTAAGTGAGGAGGAGGAAGAGGGGCTGGCAGAGTCGTTGGCCTCTATGGGAGAAATAAGGGGAGAAGTAGACTTTGAACAGGTAGCCTTCGGCTATACTACCGATAAGCAGGTTATCCATCATTTTAACTGCCATGTGGATCCCGGTCAGATGGTTGCTATTGTAGGCCCAACAGGTGCAGGAAAGACCACCATGGTTAAGCTGCTTATGCGTTTTTATGATGTAAACAGCGGATCAATCAAGGTGGATGGACAGGATATAAAGAACTATAATCGATCTGAGTTCAGAGAAGCCTTTGGAATGGTGTTGCAGGATACCTGGCTGTTTAAGGGAAGTATTATGGAAAATATTCGATACGGAAGACTGGATGCCACGGATGAGGAAGTGATTGCGGCAGCAAAGGCAGCCCATGCCCATCATTTTATCCAAACACTGCCCGGTGGTTATCAGATGGAGCTGAATGAAGATGCCAGCAATGTTTCTCAGGGACAGAAGCAGCTATTGACCATAGCCAGAGCAATACTTGCCAATAATCCTATTTTGATCCTGGATGAAGCCACCAGCAGTGTAGATACCCGTACAGAAAGGAGAATCCAGCAGGCGATGGCTAATCTGATGAAGGGAAAGACCAGCTTTGTGATTGCCCACAGACTTTCTACCATTCGGGATGCGGATATGATTCTGGTGATGAAGGACGGAGATATTGTAGAACAGGGAAATCATGAGCAGCTGCTGGAAAAGCAGGGATTTTATGCCTCCCTGTACCAATCTCAGTTTGAAAATGCAAGTGCATAGGAAAAGCAGGATGCTTAAGAAAAAACAAAGAAAGTTGAAGAAAGATGGAAGAAAAGAAGAGCTATTCTTCTAAAGGAAGAAAGAAGAGGGTAAAGAGGGCAAAGAAGAGTGGGAAGAAATGGTTTGTCCCTATATTGCCCGTAGTTCTTTTCCTTTTGGCAGCAGCAGTTTTTGCGGGAGTTCTGGTAAAAAAAATCGGTATGGAAAATGATGTGGATAGAGCCAGAAGGACTTTACTGGAAAATAATCTTCAGGCAGCAGAGGGGGTAGCCCTCCGGGCGTTGGAGCTGATCAGACAGGAGGCGGCTATACGAAATCAGGATGCCCGCAGTCTGCAGGAGGCGTGGCAGCAGATGTGGCCGGAGGAGACGGTAATAACCGAAGAGAAGAAGGAAGGCTTTGCCACCATTGAACGATGTGAAATTTCTGAGGAAGATGCAGGGAAGGTAGTAGTCAGCGGAACCATGAAAGGTATCCCGGAGAGTGATGACAGAAGACTTTATCTGTTTAGTCTTGCTGTTTATCAGGATACAATGAATGAAGGGCAGGAACCCATTACCTCCATCAGAAAATCGGATGACCGCTTTTCCTTCACCGTCAATTTAAATTATAAACAGGCAGGGAGTCGGCTTTTCGATAAATTTGCCATGGGAATCAAGCAGAATGGGAAGTACGTACTTTTGTCCAATCAAAGCTATATCACCAATCCCGAGAGGCGGGCACAATACCGGTATGCTTATCCAAAGGCGGCATCCATCAAAGGATTACTGGTGGATCCCCATAAGCTGGATAGTGGTGAGCTTCAGGATTTGGGAGTAAAGCAGGCAGCCTACAACATTATGCTGGGCAGATTGGTGGGACAGACCAGCAGTGCCAATTATCCTACAATTTATTACAATTATGCAGGAAAAACCTATGCCTTTGATGGTCAGGTGGTAGCGGAGTACGATATTGTCTTTTCCAAGCTGACCAGTATGGGAATCCAGATTACTGCCATTATTTTAAACGATTGGAACGGCAGTCATTTGGATTTGATTCATCCCAACGCCAGAAGTGCAGGAAAATGCCAATACTATATGTTTAATGCGGCAGATCAGGCGGGAGTAGATTATCTGGGGGCAGCGGCAACCTTTTTAGCAGAGCGCTATTCGGGAACCGGTCATGGTCAGGTAGTCAACTGGGTAATTGCCAATGAGATCAATGCCAGGGCGGAATGGAATTACTATCCCGCAGTGGATGTGCAGACCTATTCCCAGGTTTATGCAGACGGGTTCAGAGTATTTTATAATGCCATTAAGAGTGTAAATGCCAATGCCAGGATCTATATGCCCATTGATCAGACCTGGAATCGGAACTTAAAAAGCGGGGCCTATGACGGCAGGGATGTATTGGATTACTTTAATGCCTATATTAAAGAATATGGGAATATTGACTGGGATCTGTCCCAGCACCCTTATCCGGTGCCTCTTACCCATGCAGCTTTTTGGAATATGCCCTCCAATTATCGGAGAATGAATCTTATTACCTATACGGCGGATTCGCCTATGGTAAGCATACAGAATATCAATGTGGTAACGGATTATCTGCAAAGGGAGGAATTTTTGAATCCTAAGGGAGAATCCCGTAGTGTAACCCTGAGCGAGGTTGGGTTTACCTCCACTTCAGGAGAAGGAGTGCAGGCGGCAGCCTTTGCCTACGCATACTATATTGCTGAAGCAAACAGCCATATTGATGCTTTATTATTGAATCGTCAGACGGATGCAGAGGCGGAACTGGCTCAGGGACTGGCCCTGGGAATTAATCATCTTAACGGTACACATAAGCAGATTTATCAGGTATTTAAATATATTGACACCGGACGGTCTCAGGAGGTAACGGAGTTTGCAAAGGGAATTATCGGAATTTCTTCCTGGTCAGAGGTAATACGTCACTATTAAGAAGCATTCTGCTGGAAAACGGAGATAGATAGATATGGATAAAGTGCAGCAGTCTATTCCGACAATGCTGGCTGTGGCAGGAGTAATTTTTCTTTTTTGCTGGGCTCTGGGAATGTGGCTTTATCGAAGGAGAAAAGCTCTCAGGGAAAAAGAATTTGACCATTTGGAAGGCCACGAGTTTGAGCTTTACTGTGCGGATTTGCTGAAGCGAAAAGGCTTTGATGAGATTGAAGTAACTAAGGGAAGCGGTGATTTCGGTGCGGATATTCTGGCACAAAAGGATGGTGTTACTTATGCCATACAGTGTAAGTGCTATACATCGCCTGTAGGAGTAAAGGCCGTGCAGGAAGCCTACGCCGGCAGAGATTATTATGACCGGATGGTGGGGGCGGTTTTAACTAATCAGTATTTTACGGCACCTGCAGTAGAAGCGGCATCAAAGCTGAAAATTCTTCTTTGGGACAGAGGCTATTTGGAGATGATGGAAGAGGAATGATAAAAGAGCCATTGTGGAAACATCCCGTAGAAGCTGAAAATGAATTAAAAAATTAGTTAAAACAGAGAAGAACAGAGGCGAACAAAAGGAAAAATAAAACAAAATGAATAATTTTATAGTTTTTGTGAAGAAATTTATATTTATTTTTTATAATTGTTCTGCTAGAATGTAGACACTACTGGGAGAGATTCCCATGAAAAAAAGGAGGATAACATATGAAAAAGAAACTCTTAAGCGCACTTTTATGTGTAGCAATGGTTGCTTCTTTAGCGGTTGGATGCGGCTCCAAAGAGACCACTACCACCCCTGCAGAAACAACCCCCGCAGCAGAAGCTTCTGCAGATAATGCAGAAGAAGTGGCTACTGAAGTAGCAGAAGTAGTATCAGGAGACTATGCAGACAAGAAGGTTGGTATTTGTATTTACAAATTTGATGACAACTTCATGACTCTGTTCCGTGAGGAGCTGGTTAGCTATCTGGTAAGCCTTGGCTTCAGCGAGTCTAACATCACAGTTATGGACTCCAAAAATGACCAGGCAGAGCAGACCAACCAGATCAACAACTTTATCACCCAGGGTGTTGACGTTATGATTATCAATCTGGTTAACTCTTCCGCAGCAGCAACTGTAACCGATACCATCAACGCTTCCGGTATTCCTGTAGTATACATCAACCGTGAGCCTGAGGTTGCTGAAGAAGAGAGATGGGCAACTGAAGGAATCAAGGCTACATACGTTGGTGCTGATGCAAGACAGTCCGGTACCTTCCAGGGTGAAGTTCTTATTGACTTAGGACAGGATGTAGTTGACCTTAACGGCGACGGCAAGATTTCTTACATTATGATTCAGGGTGACCCTGAGAACATCGATGCTCAGTACAGAACAGAATACTCCATCAAGGCTCTTACCGACGCAGGTTGGGAAGTAGAATTACTGGGTGCTGTTCAGAGAGCTGACTGGGATCAGGCTACTGCACAGCAGAAGGTTCAGGATGCTTTATCTCAGTATGGCGAGCAGATCGAAGTTGTATTCTGTAACAATGACGCTATGGCATTAGGTGCTAAGCAGGCATTGGATGCAGCTGGACGTACTGTAGGTGAAGACGTATTCTTACTTGGTGTAGATGCTCTTACCGAGGCTCTTGAATTAGTACAGTCCGGTGGAATGACTGCAACCGTATTCAACGATCATATCGGACAGTCTCACCAGGCAGCAGATGCAGCCGTTGCATTCATCAACGGAGAGGAAGTTCCTACTACTTACGTTGTTGACTATGTAAAAGTAACAGTTGACAATGCAGCTGAGATTCTTGATACTTTACAGTAAGTACTGACATAGTAATGCTCTATCGGGTGCGTCATTAGGGCGCACCCGATTTTTTTGAAAGGAGAAGAATGGGATGGCAGAATACAGACTTGAAATGAAGGGGATCTGTAAGAGCTTTCCGGGTGTAAAGGCGTTGGATCATGTTAATTTGAATCTTCGTCCCGGCACAGTACATGCTCTTATGGGAGAAAACGGTGCAGGTAAATCCACTCTGATGAAATGTCTCTTCGGAATATATAAAATGGATGAAGGGGAGGTTTATCTGGATGGTAAGAAGCTGGAAGTAGCCAATCCTGATGATGCTCTGAAAAAGGGGCTGGCAATGGTGCATCAGGAGCTCCAGCCGATTCCTGCAAGAAGTATTGCAGAAAATATGTTTTGTGGACGTTATCCGACCAAAGGTATTATGGTTGACTCAAAACGGATGAATGATGAAGCACAAAAATGGTTAAAGGAAGTCAAATTGGATTTTGATCCCAGAACGAAGCTGGGTGAGCTGTCTATTTCCCAGATGCAGTCCGTCGAAATAGCTAAGGCAGTATCCATGAATGCCAAAGTAGTTATTCTGGATGAGCCCACTTCCTCTCTGACGGATAATGAGGTAGAAGCCTTATTCAGAATTATTGAGGATTTAAGAAGTAAGGGTGTATCCCTGGTTTATATTTCTCATAAAATGAGCGAGATTAAACGTATTGCAGATGACATTACCATTATGAGGGATGGAACCTATGTAGGAACCTGGCCTGCAGCAGAAATGTCTATGGATGATATCATTGCTAAGATGGTAGGACGTGAGCTGACGGCAATGTTCCCACCTAAAAATAATACTCCGGGAGAGGTATTGCTGGAGGTAAATCATTTCAGCAGCATTTATCCCAGATCCTTTCAGGATGCCAGCTTTAAGCTGAGAAGGGGAGAAATTCTCGGTTTTGGCGGTCTGGTAGGAGCACAGAGAACAGAACTAATGGAAGCAATTTTCGGCATCCGTCATATTACTTCCGGTGAAGTAATTAAGGATGGTAAGAAATTAAAGATAAAGAGACCTGCAGATGCAATCCGCCAGGGAATCGGCCTGATTACCGAAGACCGGCGGGGAACCGGAATCCTGGGATGTTTATCCATTGCGGATAATGTATCCATTGCCTCACTGAATCAGTATGTGCAAGGTGGTGTTAAGCTGAATCACAGAAAAATTGAAGATTTGGTTCAGGATAATGTCAAGAAACTGAGTATTAAAACTCCCAGCAGTAAAACAAAGATTCAATCCCTTTCCGGCGGTAATCAGCAGAAGGTAATTATCTCCCGCTGGCTGGCAAATAATCCTGATGTATTGATTATGGATGAACCTACCAGAGGTATTGACGTAGGTGCTAAATATGAAATTTATCAGATTATGCTGGAATTGGCCAATGAGGGTAAGGGAATCATCATGATTTCCTCTGAAATGGCAGAGCTGATTGGTATGTCGGATAGGATTCTGGTTATGTGTAATGGAAAAATCACCGGTGAAATCAGTGAGAAAAATGAAATGACACAGGAAAACATTATGCACTATGCAACCCAGTTTTAAGGCAGGAGGATAAGTAGGATGACAAAGAAAGTAAATATCAAAGATGTTTTAATTAATAATGGTATTATTATTTTGATGGTTATTATGGCGATTTATGTCAGCATAACCGAACCCACCTTCAGAACACCTAATAACCTGATTAACATTCTGATCAATATGGCTCCCCGCGTGATCATTGCACTTGGTGTCAGCGGCTGTCTGATTACCAAGGGTACAGACCTTTCTGCGGGCCGTATGGTAGGCTTAAGTGCCTGTATAGCAGGAACTCTGCTGCAAAGAGCAGATTATTCCGGTAAGTTTTATCCTAATCTGGGAGAAATGAATATTATTCTGGTATTATTGATCTGTATTGCTGTCTGTGCTATTTTTGGACTGATTAACGGGCTGGTAATTTCCTATTTGAATGTTCCTCCCTTTATCGGAACACTGGGTATGCAGCTGATTGTATACGGAATTTGTCTGGTTTATACCAATGCTACACCCCTTGGCGGCTATAGAGACAGCTATACTTCCATTGCAACGGGAACGGTGCTTCCTCAGGCGTTTATCGGATACCGATTGTCTAATTATCTGATCATCATTGCCTTTGTAATCGGATTATTTATGTATTTCCTCTATAACCATACCTGCCATGGCAAATATATGTATGCTATCGGCGGTAATGAGAGTGCAGCGGAAGTATCCGGTGTAAACGTAAAGAGAACCAAAGTAATTATTTATACCCTTGCAGCAGCCATGTATGCCATTGCCGGTTATCTTTTAGGTGCTAAGGCCGGTGGAGCCTCCGTTAACCTGGGACAGAGCTACGAGCTGGATGCCATTGCGGCCTGTACCATAGGTGGTGTGTCCGTAAACGGTGGTATCGGTAAGATTTCCAGTGTAGTTATCGGTGTTGCCGTATTTGAGCTGCTGAAATCCTGTCTCCAGTTCCTGGGAGTAGATACCAATGCACAGTATATTGCACAGGGTATCGTTATTGTAACGGCAATTGCCCTTGATATTCGTAAATATGTAGCTAAGAAGTAGAAAATCAAAGCTCCCCGTAAGGGGAGCTTTTTCCATTGGAATTGTGTGAAAAGAAGTGTATAATAAACTTACATATACTCAAAATTTGTCATAGGTTCAAAGGAGAAGTACGTGAGTCTGTATAAGATGATTCTTGTGGATGATGAAGAGGATGTAAGGGTATCCATAGAAAAGAAGGTGGATTGGGAAAGTCTGGGATTTGAGCTGGTGGGCTCGGTAAGTAATGGAGAAGAGGCTCTGGAGTTGGCAGAATCCAGGCATGTGGATGTGGTATTGACGGATATACAGATGCCTTTTATGGACGGATTGACTCTTTGTGAAAAGGTAAAGAAAAATTACAAAAACACGAAGGTAGTACTTTATTCCGGCTTTGATGAATTTGAATTTGCAAGAAAAGCGATCCATCTGGAGGCAGAGGAATATCTGTTAAAGCCTGTGGGGGCCAGGGATTTGGAGAAGGTCTTCAGGAGGCTTAAGGAGAATCTGGACAAAGAGTTTGACGAAAAAAGAAATCTGGAAAATCTCTATTCTTATTATGAAAAAAGCCTGCCCATGATGAGAGAGCAGCTGATTACCGGTATTCTGGAGGGGAAGGTTTCCCAGGAGCAGGCCAAAAATATGATGGAAACCTATGGTATGCAGTTTCAGGCCTCCTATTATGCAGTAGCTTTGATTGGAGCGGATTTTCAGCAAAAGGGGAATGAGCTGCAGGCCAGTCAGATTTTTATGCTTTCCTTAAAAAATCTGGCAGAAGAATATTTGAAAAATAAAATAGATGCACATATTCAGATGTATCTGGATAAAATTGTTATCATCGGAAAGCTGGAAGAAGAAAGCAACATTCAGGAATATGTTTATCATATTAATCAAATCTGTAAAATTGGAGCAAGAGTGCTGGAGGTGGATGTAGATGGAGGAATAGGTCATAAATATCCTTCTCTCAGCCAGATTTCCACCTCATATTCAGAGGCTAAAATTGCTTTTGATTACAGAGTGCTTCTGGAAAACAGCAGTCAGGCAATTTACATCAATGATGTGGAGCCCAGGGTACAGCCGAGATTATTTTCGGGAGCACAGAATTTTGGCAGGATTCTGTATGGAATGAAGCTGGGAACAAGAGAAGAACTGAATGAAGCCATTGAAGAGCTGATACGGCAGTTAAGAGAAAGCAAGGCAACGGTACAGGAATATCAGCTGGCTTTGATGGAAATCTTAATTGAAATGCTGAGGCTTCTACGAAACTATCAGGTAAAAATCGATGAAGTATTCGGTAAAAGCTTTGATCCCTATGGGGAAGTGGGACAGTTTCGCTCCCTGGAAGAGGTGTCTGAATGGCTGAAGAACAAAGGGGAAAAAATCTTTGATTTAATCCGCAAGGAAAGACATGCCTCCACCAATATGATGACCCAAAAAGCAAAGCATTATATTGAAGAGCATTATACCGACAGTAAGCTTTCGGTAGAAGATCTTTGTAACTTTTTAAATGTCAGTGCCACCTATTTTTCCGTTACCTTTAAACGGGAAATGGGGATGAGCTTCATTTCTTATCTGACAAAGGTACGTTTGGAGCATGCGGTAGAGCTGTTAGACAGCACAGAGGAAAAAAGCTATATGATTGCCCAGAAGGTAGGCTATACAGAGGCTAATTATTTCAGCTATGTATTTAAAAAGAAATATGGTGTTTCTCCCTCAAAATACCGACTGAACAAAGGACAATCAGAATGAAAATACAGAGCCTTAAATACTGGACAAAAAACCTGCAGGCGGTGATTGCCGTTACCTTTACCATGATTTCCGTTGTGGGAATGCTGGCTATCGGGATCATCCTTTATTCCACTTATACACAAAGCTCAGAAAAGCAGACCATTCAGGATAACGGTAAGCTGATCAGTCAGGTGGAACTGAATTTAACCAGCTTTCTTCGCAATATGATGAGAATATCCGACTCCCTGTATTACAGTGCCATCAAGGATACGGATTTTTCCGTAGAGAGTATTGACCGGGAACTGACCCTCCTTTATGAGGCAAACCGGGATAATCTGGTCAGTATTGCCTGCTTTGGCTCGGATGGTGAATTGATTGCGGCCACACCGGTGAATACGGTTAAAGAGGATGTGGATATTTCTGCCCAGAGCTGGTTTGTTAAAGCACAGAACAAGCCGGAGAATCATCATTTTTCGTCGTCCCATGTACAGAATATTTTTGTAGACAGTAACGACAGATATTACTGGGTACTGTCCTTAAGCCGGGGAATAGAATTGACCTATGAGGGAAGAACCACCAGCGGTATCCTTTTGGTTGATATGAATTTTAACGGAATAGAGCAGCTGTTTACCAAGGTCAACTCTGAGGGAATGTTTTATATGTATCTGATTAATCAGGAAGGAGACATTATCTATCACCCCCAGCAGAATCTGATCTATTCTTCCCTTTATCAGGAAAACAATAAGGCAGCTGCCGCTTATGAGGATGGTACGCATGAAGAGGTATTTGGAGAAGAAGAGAGAATCGTTACGGTAAAAACCGTAGGCTATACAGGATGGAAAATTGTATCGGTAATCCCCAAAGAAAGTATTCATAAAAACTGGAGTCAGATTACTGCCATATGGATTACGGTTTTGGCCATAGGTATTCTTATTCTAATCTTTCTGAATCAATATCTGTCGGAGAAAATCACCCAGCCTCTTCGGAAGCTGGAGGATTCGGTAAGACAGCTTCAGCTGCAGTGTCCGGAGAAGATTTATATCGGCGGCTCTCAGGAGATACGTCATTTGGGAGAAACTATACGATTCATGGTGGAGCAGCTGAGACAGCTGATGGATGATGTGGTTCACCAGCAGGAAGAAAAGCGGAAAAATGAACTGGATGCCCTGCAATCCCAAATTAATCCTCATTTTTTATATAATACCTTGGACTCCATTATTTGGATGATTGAAAGTGAACGGTACGAGGAAGCCATTTCCATGGTGACCTCATTGGCAAATCTTTTTCGGATTTCCTTAAGTCAGGGAAGAACCATTATTACCATAGAAGAAGAATTTCGCCATGCTAAAAATTATATCCGCATTCAGGAGGTTCGCTATAAAAATAAATTTAGCGTATCCTTCAGTCTGCAGGAGGAAATTAAAGAGCTTTCTACCATAAAGCTGGTTATTCAGCCCCTTTTGGAAAATGCAATTTATTATGGAATGGAGGCTATGGACGGAGAAGGAGAAATTACGGTTCAGGGATATGCCAAGGCAGATAACATCTATATAGATGTCACGGATAACGGAATTGGTATGCCCAAAGAACAGGTAGAAGGATTACTCAAGGAAGGGGATATGCCCAGAAAGAGAGGGTCGGGAATCGGCTTGAAAAATGTAGATCAAAGGATTAAACTGTATTATGGAGAAAAATATGGTCTGCAGATAACCAGTATTCCGGATGTGGGAACACAGGTCAGAATTTGTCTGCCCTTGCATCAGGAGGTGTATGGATATGAAAAATGACGGTGTCAGAACCTGGCGAATTGCTTTCTTCTATCTGACTCTGATTGCCATATGCCTGTGGATATTCTATTTTTATTCCGTAGGAAAGGAAAAGCCGGTAAGACAGAAGGAAATATCCGTAATTTTCTACCATGCCGGTAATGATGGATGGGAATCCTTATTGGAAGGAATGAAGCAGGCAGAAGATATTTTTTCCGTAAATATTAATTATATTACTCTTCGTGAGGATGCAGATGGTGAAGAGCAGAAGAAAGCAATTTTAAAGGAAATAGAAAATGGTGCCGAAGGGATTATTCTGGCCGTTTGTGAAAAAGAAGAGATAAACTATTTTTTAAAGAGTGATGACTGTCGTATTCCGGTGGTAACCGTAGAAAGTGGTGTAGGAGATTCCTCCGTCCCATTTATCAGTGCAGATAATTTTGCCATGGGAAAGCTTCTGGGAGAAGAGCTTTTAAGGGACTATCCTATGGGAGAGAATCTTATCATAGTTTTGGCAGATGATGACCGGGAAAGAGACAGCATAGAAGAAAGAAGAAAGGGGCTTTTAGAGGCTCTGGAAGGAAAAGCACGTGTCATTTCTCCCAAAGAAATCCTGGAAGGAGAAAAAGCAGACGCAGCAGTAGGTTTACATAAAACAGCCCTGAGAGATATTACGGAAGATGAAGAAGGCTTATATCAAAGCATGTCCATCTATGGAATAGGCAACACATCCTCCATTGTAGCTGCTTTGGACAGGGGAAAAATAAATAAAATAGTTTTTCAAAACGAATTTAATATGGGCTATCTTGGTGTAAAAGCTTTATTAAATGAGATAAACGGAAGCAGCAGCCAGACGATCAACGAAATTGAGTTTTACAGTGTCACCAGACAGGAATTATACGGGACACAATATGAAAAATTATTATTTCCCATTGTAGAGTAAGGAAAACAAAGAGAATGAACAGAAAGAAAAAAAGGATTTCAGCTATTTTCCTGGCTGCTCTTATGCTGGTCGGCTGTAGGTCAAAAGCGGATCAGGCAGAAAAAAAGGATAGTATAAAAATTGGAATAAGTGTATATAACCAGTATGATACCTATATTTCCATTATGGTAGATGCCATGAGTAAAAAGGCCGAAGAAATAGAGGACAGATATGGGATAAGCATTACACTGGATATCCAAAATGCAGGGGGAAATCAAATCAGCCAGAACGAACAGATGAATTATTTTCTGGATAGAAGCTGTGATATTGTCTGCATTAATCTGGTGGACAGGACGGATGCATCAACCATTATTGAAAGAGGTAAGGCAGCAGGAGTTCCCATTATTTTTTTTAACCGGGAGCTGGTGGAAGAAGATTTGGAAAGATGGGATCAGCTGTATTATGTAGGAGCCGATGCCTTTGAATCGGGTATTATACAGGGAGAAATTCTGGTAGAGAAGCTGGAGGAGGACTTTGAGCATATAGATCAAAATGGAGACGGGATTTTACAATATGTACTGCTGGAGGGTGAAGCCGGACATCAGGATTCCATTGTCCGTACCATGTATGCAGTTAATACGGTAACAGAAGCCGGGTTTAAGTTGGAAAAGCTGGCAGATGAAATTGCAAACTGGAATCGGGATCAGGGAAAAACCAAGATGATGCAGTGGATTCAGGAATATGGGGAAACCATAGAAGTGGTCTTTGCCAACAATGATGATATGGCGTTGGGAGCCCTGGATGCGCTGAAGGAGCTGGGCTATTCAAAAGGCCATGGGAAATGGTTTCCTCAGATACTGGGAATTGACGGAACACCGGAAGCTCTGGAGGCAGTGGATAATGAAGAATTTTTAGGAACGGTTATTAACGATGCTAAGGGACAGGGAGAAGCCACTATGGAGCTTGCCTATGCAATAATCAATGGTGAGGATGCCGGAAAATTGGAATATTCTTTGGAAAATGGCAAGTATATACGCACATCTTACGAAAAGTATATCGGAAAAGGAAAAGAGGAAGAATGAAGGAAAAGCAAAACGGAGAAAAGAAAAAAAAGCTGACACAGGGCAGCCTGATGATGAGAATATTGGCCGGAGCATATCTTTTGTATCTGGTTTACCAGCTGGTAAGAGGTTATCCGCTGACAACGGGTAATTCTAAAATAGTATCCCTGGTGGGAATTGTTTTATTTTTAGTTACGGGTATACTTATCCTGGGGCATAGCCTGTACCTGATAAAGACAGGAAGATATGAAAATAATAAAGAAAAGGATGAAGACAGCAGGTAAATCAGGAAAAAAGCAATTGAAAATCTGTGTTACACAGGCTTGTTTCTTGAGAAAGAGTATAGTATTCTATAAAAGTCGTAGTAAATTTACAATGGAGGATCAGTCATGACGAATGTAGAACTGCAGATTATGGCGAATGAGATTCGTAAAAATATCATAAAGTCTGTTCATAGTGCGAAGGCCGGCCATCCGGGAGGATCACTGTCAGCTGCAGATATTTTTGCTTATTTATATTTTGAAGAAATGAATGTGGATCCAAAGAATCCGAAGGCTCCTGACAGGGACAGATTTGTGCTTTCCAAGGGGCATACAGCTCCCGGCTTATATGCCGCACTGGCCTTAAAGGGATTCTTTCCCGTAGAGGATCTGCTGACCTTAAGAAAGCTTGACTCATATCTGCAGGGACATCCGGATATGAAACACACCCCCGGTGTGGATATGTCTACCGGCTCTTTGGGACAGGGTATTTCTGCTGCTGTAGGCATGGCTTTGGCAGGAAAGATGGATCAGAAAGCATATCGGGTATATACCCTTTTGGGAGATGGAGAGGTTCAGGAAGGTCAGGTCTGGGAGGCGGCAATGTTTGCCGGTTTTAAGAAGCTGGATAACCTGGTGGTTATTGTGGATAACAATAATCTGCAGATTGACGGCGCTATCGATGAGGTTTGCTCTCCTTATCCTTTGGAGGATAAATTTGCAGCCTTTAATTTTCATGTGCTTACCATGGATGCCCATGATTTTGATTCCATTCGTACCGCCTTTAATCAGGCCAGGGAAATAAAAAACATGCCTGTGGCCATTATTGCAAGGAGCATCAAAGGCAAGGGCGTTTCTTTCATGGAAAATCAGGCAGGCTGGCATGGTGTAGCTCCTGATGATGAGCAATGTAAAGCGGCACTGGAAGAATTGGAAAGGGCAGGTGAAGCGTTATGTCAGAAATAAAAAAGAAGGCAACCAGAGAAGGCTATGGGCAGGCTCTGGTGGATATGGGGGCCAAATACCCCAATCTGGTGGTTCTGGATGCGGATTTGGCGGCATCTACCAAAACCGGAATGTTCAAGAAGGCTTATCCCCAACGCTTTTTTGACTGCGGGATAGCGGAAGCAAATATGATGGGTATTGCAGCAGGCTTGGCCGCCAGCGGAAAAGTGGTTTTTGCCAGCTCCTTTGCCATGTTCGCTACAGGAAGAGCCTACGAGCAGATTCGTAATTCCATAGGCTATCCCCATTTGAACGTAAAAATTGGTGCATCCCATGCAGGAATCACGGTAGGAGAGGATGGTGCATCCCACCAGTGTAATGAGGATATTGCCCTTATGAGAAGTATTCCCGGCATGGTGGTAATCAATCCGGCAGATTATGTGGAGGCACAGGAGGCGGTAAAAGCGGCAATTCAGCATGAGGGACCCGTATATATCCGTTTTGGACGATCGAATGTACCGATTATTAATGATAGAGAGGACTATTGCTTTGAACTGGGGAAGGGTCAGATTTTGCAGGAAGGTAAAGATGTAACCATTGCAGCTACCGGCCTGATGGTCAATTCTTCCCTGGAAGCCGCAAAGCTCCTGAAAGAGGATGGAATCCAGGCAGAGGTAATTAATATCCATACCATCAAGCCGTTGGATGAAGAACTGATTGCAGCCTCGGCCAGGAAAACCGGAAAAGTGGTAACGGTGGAGGAGCATTCAGTTATCGGAGGCCTGGGAAGCGCAGTATGTGAAGCCTTAAGCAGCAAGGCACCTACGCCGGTATACAGGATTGGTATGCAGGATGTTTACGGGGAATCCGGTTCGGCAGAAAGTCTGTTGAAAAAATATCAGCTGGATGCCGAAGGAGTTTACCGTCAGATAAAGCTGTTTTTGGGAAAATAATAAAGACTGCAATGCAGCAGAAAAAGAGGAAAATAATGAATATTTTATCTCCATCCATTCTTTCGGCGGATTTTACCCGCCTGGGAGAGGAAATTCGTGCCGTGGAAAAAGCCGGTGCCAAATATCTTCATATCGATGTTATGGATGGAAGGTTTGTTCCCTCCATCTCCTTTGGAATGCCGGTAATCAGCTCTATCCGCAAAGCAAGCAGGATTGTTTTTGATGTGCATCTGATGATTGAGGAGCCTATCCGTTATATTGATGAATTTGTAAAGGCCGGAGCGGATATTATTACCATCCATTTGGAAGCCTGCAGTGACGTAAAGGCTACTCTGGATAGAATTCATCAGTCAGGCGTAAAGGCAGGAATCACCATTAAACCGGCCACACCGGCAGAAAACCTGATTCCCTATCTGGAACAGGTGGAAATGATTCTTTTGATGAGTGTGGAGCCGGGCTTTGGAGGACAGAAATATATAGAGGGCTCAACGGATAAAATCCGCCGGGTCAGAGAAATGCTTAAGGAAAGAGGATTGAATATCGATCTGGAAGTGGATGGAGGAATCAATCCGGATAATGTAGAAACAGTATTGGAGGCCGGGGCAAACGTTATTGTAGCCGGTTCCGCAGTTTTTGGAGCTGAGACGGCCAAAAAGGCAGCACTGTTTATGGAAAAATTAGGTTAGAGGGGAGTATTTGATGAATAAGGGAAAGTATTATATGACCACAGCTATTGCCTATGGTTCCGGCAAACCTCATATCGGAAATACCTATGAGGCAATTTTAGCTGACAGTATTGCAAGATATAAGCGAAAAGAGGGTTATGACGTTTTCTTTCAGACCGGAACGGATGAGCACGGACAGAAGATTGAGCTGAAGGCTGCGGATGCAGGAATTACTCCCAGGGAACTGGTGGATGATGTGGCTTCAACCATTAAGGGACTGTGGGATTTAATGGATGTGTCCTATGACAAGTTTATCCGTACCACGGATGAGGATCATAAAAGGCAGGTTCAGAAGATTTTTAAACGCTTTTATGACCAGGGAGACATTTATAAAGGCTCCTATGCGGGAATGTACTGCACACCCTGTGAATCCTTCTGGACCCAGTCACAGCTGGTTGAAGGAAAATGTCCGGACTGTGGAAGAGAGGTGAAGCCTGCCGAGGAAGAGGCTTATTTCTTTAAAATGAGTAAGTATGCAGACCGACTGATTGAGCATATCAATACCCATCCCGAATTTATTCAGCCGGTTTCCCGTAAGAATGAAATGATGAATAACTTTCTTCTTCCCGGACTGCAGGATTTATGTGTATCCAGAAGCTCCTTTAAATGGGGCATTCCCGTAGATTTTGATGATAAGCATGTGGTATATGTATGGCTGGATGCCTTATCCAATTATATTACCGGTATCGGTTATGATGTGGAAAACAGCAGTGAGCAGTATAAGAAGCTGTGGCCTGCGGACCTGCATTTAATTGGGAAGGATATTATCCGTTTTCATACCATTTACTGGCCAATCTTTCTTATGGCTCTGGGTGAGCCGCTGCCCAAGCAGGTATTCGGTCATCCCTGGCTTTTACAGGGAGACGGCAAGATGAGTAAGTCCAAAGGAAATGTACTTTATGCAGACGATCTGGTGGCATTTTTTGGAGTGGATGCAGTCAGATATTTTGTTCTTCATGAGATGCCCTTCGATAATGATGGTGTGATTTCCTGGGAGCTGATGGTGGAGAGGATGAACTCTGATTTGGCTAATACCCTGGGTAATCTGGTGAACAGAACTATTTCCATGAGTAATAAATACTTTGGTGGTGTGGTAGAAAGCACCGGAGTGAAGGAAGAGGTAGATAAGGAGCTGGAGGCAGTTGTTCTTTCCGCATTGGGTAAGGCTACGGAAAAGATGAATCAGCTTCGGGTAGCAGATGCCATGACGGAAATTTTCTCCTTATTTAAGCGCTGCAACAAATATATTGATGAAACAGAGCCCTGGGTACTGGCGAAGGATGAGGCGAAAAAACCTCGTTTAAGTGAAGTGCTGTATCATCTGGTGGAAAGTATTGTAATCGGAGCCTCCTTACTGGAGCCCTTCATGCCTTCTACGGCCAAAAGAATCGTTTCCCAGCTGAATGTTCCCCTAAGAGGCTTTGATGAGCTGAATCGTTTTGGCCTTTATCCTAATGGAAATAGGGTAACCGACAAGCCGGAAATTCTTTTTGCCCGCCTGGAGGAAGAAGAGGTTTTGAAAAAGGCAGAAGCCATGTTTGCCGAAAGGAATAAGGAGAAGGAAACTCCTGCAGAGCCGGTAATTGAGCTGGAAGCAAAGCCGGAGATTTCCTATGAGGATTTTGCAAAGCTGCAGTTTCAGGTAGGAAAGATTATTGCCTGTGAGGAAGTAAAAAAATCCAAAAAGCTTCTGGTAAGCCAGGTACAAATCGGAAACCAGGTCAAACAGATTGTCTCCGGAATCAAGCAGCATTATACGGCAGAGGAAATGGTAGGTAAAAAGGTAATGGTTTTGGTTAATCTTAAGCCCGCCACCCTTGCGGGAGTCGTCTCAGAGGGCATGCTTTTGTGTGCAGAGGATGCAGAGGGAAGGCTTGCACTTTTAACACCGGAAAAGGATATGCCTGCAGGAGCCGGGATCTGTTAGGCGGGTTTAGGTAAATGACAGAAAAGACGGACAAACAATATTCTATTCGTATGGCCTGTGAGGCAGACTGGGAGGCAGCTATGGAGCTGGCCTGGAAAACCTTTCTTAAGTTTGAGGCAGGGGATTATCAACCGGAAGGAATAGACAGCTTTCGTGATTTTATTTCCGATCAATGGCTGAAAAAGATGTTTCTTAAAGGGGAGTATGTGATGATACTTGCTTTGGACCAAGAAAAGATCATCGGATTAATTACCTTAAGAAGCAGATGCCATATTTCCCTTCTGTTTGTGGATGGAGATTATCACAGGCAGGGAGTAGGAAGCTCATTGATTGGTGCTTTGGAGAGCTGGCTGAGTACAGAGACAGATATACGGTATTTAACCGTAAATGCAGCTCCCTATGCCCTGGGCTTTTACCATAAGCTGGGCTTCTGGGATTTGGCCGGACAACAGGAAAAAGAAGGGATATTGTATACCCCTATGAAAATGATTTTTTAGGAGAAGAGTAAGCTGGATGAAAAGTATTTTTGGTTTGGACAGTCCCTTTGTGCTGTTTTTAAATGATTTAACCGATATTGTTATTTTAAACGTGATTTGTATAATCTGCTGCCTTCCTGTTGTAACCATAGGTGCCTCTCTCACGGCTCTGCATTATGTAACCATGAGGATGGCCCGGGATGAAGGCGGTTATGCAGTAAGGGATTTTTTCAGAGCATTTAAACAAAATTTTGTCCAGTCAACCCTGATCTGGCTGATTTTTCTTCTGATTTCCTTTTTCTTTTATCTTGACTTTAGAATTTTCAACTCTCAGCTTGTAGAGGTTCCCAGAGTTCTGGAGCTGATGATTTATGTACTTTACGGCTTTGTATGTCTGACGGCTATGTATGTATTTCCTCTTATCAGCCGCTTCAGCAACAGTGTGGTAAATTCCATAAAAAACGCTTTTCTAATGAGCATTATTCATATTTTTAAAACGATTTTGATGATGATTATCTATCTGCTTCCCCTTCTGCTTGCTTCTCTTCACGGGACCCTGGTAGGAGTATATTTACTGGTGGGGATAGCGGGACCTGCTTACATTAACAGCTTTTTCTGGAAGGGTATTTTTAAGCGGTATGAGCCCCGGGAGGAAGAGGCAGGTGAAGAAATACAGCAAAATGTATAGAAAAGCCGGAAATCTTTGTGGAATAGTGGCATGGTGGAAAAAAGGGACATTCAGTATACTGAAAGCAGTTGAAAAAGGCAGAAGCCAAGCTACAGGAGGAAAGTAAAATGGCGAGTTTATCGTTAAGTAACATTTATAAGGTTTATCCTAACGGATTTGAAGCGGTTAAGAACTTCAACCTGGAAATTGAAGATAAAGAGTTTATTATCTTCGTAGGTCCTTCCGGATGCGGAAAATCCACAACTCTTCGTATGATTGCCGGTTTGGAGGATATTACGTCCGGTGAACTGAAGATCGGTGATAAGGTAATGAATGATGTGGAGCCCAAGGACAGAGATATTGCCATGGTTTTCCAGAACTATGCATTATACCCTCACATGACCGTCTATGATAATATGGCTTTTGGTCTGAAATTGAGGAAGGTACCTAAGGATGAAATCGATAAGATGGTTAAGGAAGCGGCAAGAATCCTGGATTTGACTGCCCTGCTGGATCGTAAGCCCAAGGCTTTATCCGGTGGTCAGAGACAGCGTGTGGCGATGGGGCGTGCCATCGTTCGTAATCCTAAGGTCTTTTTGATGGATGAGCCCTTGTCCAACCTGGATGCGAAGCTTCGTGTACAGATGCGTATTGAGATTGCAAAATTGCATCAGAGACTGGGTACTACGATTATTTACGTTACCCATGACCAGACGGAGGCTATGACTCTGGGTACCAGAATCGTAGTTATGAAGGATGGTGTTGTTCAGCAGGTAGATACACCTCAGAATTTATATGAGAAGCCCCAGAACCTGTTTGTTGCAGGATTTATGGGATCCCCTCAGATGAACTTTATGGATGCAACGGTTAAAGTAGAGGGTGATGTGGCGAACTTGGAAATTGCAGGCAAGTCTATTCCTCTTCCTCCGGCCAAATCCAAGAAGGTTATTGAAGGTGGATATGACGGAAAAGTAGTTACCTTCGGGGTTCGTCCTGAGGATGTATATGATTCCGAAATATACATTGCCAATGCAAAATGCGTATTTGAATCCACCGTTAAGGTATATGAGCTGTTGGGAGCGGAAGTATTCTTATACTTCGATTTAGCAGAGTATCCCATTACGGCAAGAGTTGATCCCCGTACCAACTCCAGACCCGGTGATCAGATTAAGTTCGCTTTTGACATCGAAAAGATTCATATTTTTGATAAAGAAACGGAACAGGTTATCACAAACTAAGAGAAAAGAGAGGGTGTCAGAAGTGGATGCTTCTGGCACCTTTATTGCTTAAAGTAAGAAAAGAAATGGAGCCGCCTGATGCTGTCAAATCAAATTTTACAAAATTGCCTGGATGAATTAAAGGAAATTACAAAGGTTGATCTGGCTTTATATGATATTGAAGGAATCAAATTAGCTGCAACCTCGGAGAATGCCCTTATCGGGATGGATGTCTTAGCTTCCTTTGGGGATTCTCTGGCTGAGTCCCAGGTGATTAAAAATTGCCATTTGCTAAAGATTGAAGAGGATGGAAGGGATAGCTATATTCTTTCTGCCTGCGGTGATGGGGATAATACTTATATGATAGCCAGAATTGCAGTCAGTCAAATCCGGGCTTTATTGCAGGCATATAAAGAAAAATATGATCGGATTAATTACTTTCAAAATTTGATTCTGGATAATTTACTGATGGTGGATATCCTGAATTTGGCGAAGCGCCTTCATATTCATGTGGAAGGAAGGCGTATTGTCTATCTGGTTGAAACAAGGATGGACAAGGAAAGCGGCGTAATGGAGCTGATGAGAAGTATTTTTTCCCAGCAAAACGGTGACTATGTTATTGCAGTGGATGAACAGGGAGTAATTTTAATCAAATCCCTGCAAAAGGAAGAGGGAGAAAAGGAAATTGAACAAATTGCCCAGATGATTCTGGATATGCTGAACACAGAGGCCATGCTGAAAGCCAGGGTAGCATACGGAACAGAGGTCAGTGAGCTGAAGGAGCTTTCCAAATCCTATAAGGAAGCGAAAATGGCTATGGATGTAGGGCGCATCTTTGATGCCGGGAAGAGAGTTATTTCCTATAGACATTTGGGAATAGGCCGATTAATTTATCAGCTGCCCACTAATTTGTGTAAAATGTTTATGGAAGAAATTTTTGGAAATAATGTTCCGGACAGGCTGGATGAGGAAACCCTCACTACCATACAGAAATTTTTTGAAAACAGTCTTAATGTATCGGAAACAGCAAGACAGCTGTATATTCATCGCAATACTCTTGTGTATCGAATTGAGAAGCTGCAGAAGGAAACGGGATTGGATATTCGTAACTTTGATGATGCTCTTACCTTTAAGATTGCACTTATGGTAGTAAGCTATCTTCATTATGTTGAAAGCAAGCCATATTAAAAAGCTTCTCACACAGATAAAATACAGGCATAAAAATGGGGCATAAGGAATAAAATGATTCTATAGGAGGACTATCCATGGAATCATTTTTTCGTTATATCTCTTATGTGGATTACTATGAAAAAGGACTGAGATTACATAATGCCGGTTATCTCCGTTGGAGGATGACAGGGCTTAAGCATCAGCTGGAGCTGGAAATAAAGGATGCAGGTATGGAAAGCGGGTTCTACAGTATCCGGGAAGAAGAAAGCAAAAAGGAATTATCCTCCATTCATTTAATCAAGGGACAGGGAAGCTTAAAGGAAGCTTTTGAAACAGTAGAAACAGGAGGAGGTCTGTATATTCAGCTTGCCGAGGGAAGCCTGAATCTCTATCAAATCACGGCTCTCAGAATTGAGCTGGCACCGGAGAGGATTCTTCGTATTCCCATTGAGCTGCCGCTGCCTCCACGTAAAAAGAGTATTGAGATACCATTAATAGAGCCAAAAGAGGAAAAGAGGGGGCCGATTGTCAAGTCTGCAGCAGGCAGAGCAGAAGAAGAAGAGTCCATAGCAGAAGCAGCCAGACCCATGGCAAAAGCAGCCGGGGAAGAGAAAAGAAAAACAGCTCCATCAGATATTGTCAAAGAAAAACAAAGAGAGGAGCCGGTGGTTCATCCTCCCCTGCAGGAGGATAAATGGGAACAGCTGTGCCGATCATATCCGCAGGTACATCCCTTTGGCAGTGGAAGAGTATTTCTTACTATTCATCCCAAGGACTTTATTATTTTACAGGAGAATTATCAAAAGCTGGTAAACAATAGCTTTTTGCTCCACGGCTATTATCATTATGGTCATATGATTCTGGGAAAGCTGGAGAATGGAGAGAATAAGCCTTACTATATCGGAGTTCCCGGTGTATTTTACGAAAAAGAGAAGCAGGCAGCAGGTCTGTTTGGTTTTGCAGGCTTTGAAGGGACGGAAAATCCGGTTAGAAACGGAAGCTATGGCTATTATATGATTGAAGTAAAGCTATGAGTTCATTCTCTGCGGCGGTTCTTTGCCTTTGACAGATACCGGCATTTCAGTATAATAGGAAAGAGTGAAAAATTTAAGATAAGTGTATAATGTACATGAGGTGTCAAATGCAGCAGCAGGAAAAATACATGAAGGAAGCTTTAAAGCAGGCGAAAAAAGCATATGCCTTAGGAGAAGTTCCCATAGGCTGTGTAATCGTATATGAGGATAAAATTATTGCAAGAGGCTATAACAGACGCAATACAGACAAAAATACACTGGCTCATGCAGAAATTACAGCAATCAATAAAGCCAGCAAGAAAATGGGGGACTGGAGGCTGGAGGATTGTACCCTGTACGTTACCCTGGAGCCTTGCCAAATGTGTGCAGGAGCGATTATTCAGTCGCGGATCAGTAAGGTAGTGATAGGAGCCATGAATCCTAAAGCAGGCTGTGGAGGGAGTATTTTGAATATTCTGGAAATGCCTGAGTTTAATCATCAGGCTCAGGTGGTAAGAGGAGTACTGGAAGAGGAATGCAGCCGGATTTTACAGGATTTTTTTAAAGCTCTCAGAATAAGAAATCGAATGGAGAAGCTGGAAAAACGCCGGAAGGAGGAGCAGGGGGAGGAGTAAAGCTGTTGACAAGAAAAAATTTTTTCAGTATACTTACAGGGTATTTGTCAAGACGAAACAAATCCTGTATGGGATGGAGCTTATATAGCCGCCCTCGATAAGTGGCGATGAAGTTCGGGTCTTACGCAATAGGAATCTACGAATCTGGTCAGGGCAGGAATGCAGCAGCCATAAGAAGA
>JBJFFP010000028.1:0-13732 GCA_051891855.1 Lachnospiraceae bacterium
CACCCTACCGGGAGGTGTCCGGCCTTTTAACCGATATCGGCACGGAAGAATTGGGCTCTATATGTTGGAAGTCGATTATATTTTATAACAAAATAGCTACATATATAACGTTATGTTTGGTTATTTTGTATATAGCGTTATATATAAAAGTATGCTATTATATACTTGTAAGGAGGTATTACACATGAGTAAAAAAAAGAAAAAAGGCAAGCACAAACCTCTCGAAAAAATTGTACTTGCCACAGCAATTCTAAATCTAATCTACTCAATAATAGAATTGCTAAAAGAACTATTAAACTAGGAATACGGGGAGCGTAAACTCCCCACCTATTACTCATAGAATATTATTTAATGATTTTCTTGTCAAGGAGGTGAATTATGAAAATAGCCTTTTTATCATTTCAAATTATTTTTGATATTTTTGTTATAATTTATATTTTGCGTAAGTGGAGGTGATACAGTGGGCAATAAATATACCGATTCGCAAAAAAAAGCCATTCTTAAATATCAGGAGAATAAGGTAAAAATTCAGATTCTTGTAACCCATGAGCAGAGAGAAAAATATAGGGCTATGGCAAATTCCAAAGGACTTAGTTTAACTCAATTCATAATAAATTTACTGGAAAGCTACAAATAAAAAAAGAGCCACAGGCATAATGGTCTGCGGCTCTTTTTTATTATGTTCCTCAAAATCTATTTACTTTGATCTCTTTCTCATTTGTCTTTTTCGCCCAATACTTCACTGCTCGGCTGTCTACGTGTACAAAGCTGTTGTACTGGATAATACCCTTAATGCCGATGCTGGCCGCATATGCTGTCTTCCTTACTTTCAGCTACTTTTATGCAGCTATCCATTTCTCTTTCATGTATCCTGATTTTTTCCTGCTCCTTTCCCAGAAAGGCAAGCAGGTAAGACAGCTGAATGTCCAGCATGGCCACATACATAAGCCGCCCTACCCATTTTTTGGTGAAGGTGCTAAAGTTTCCCCTTCTGGCTTTCTTTTTTCTTTTCTTCACTGGCTTTCTCCTACAACATAGTCAACAGCTTTGCCACAAAGGCACCAATCACACCGCCGATAATGGTATTGATTAAGGCATCCCTCACCTTCTTATTGGTTTCTAAGGGAACCTCTTCCAGCTTTTTCAGCCGCTGGCTTTGAGCTTCCAGCTGATTCAGGATATGGTCCAGATTGATGGCAAGCCTTTCCAGTGTCAGGGAGATTTCCGTCTGCTTCTTGATTTCATCCTCCAATTCCTCCACCCGCTTATGGAGACGTTTATTTTCATCCATAATCCGGTTGACCACCTGCTCAAAATAATCCTTTCTCACCAATTCTTCCGACATTATCTTCACCTCCCTTCTAAGTGAAAAGCCAGAGGATTTCTCCTCCGGCCCTAAATTATTTTATGAATATCAATTTTTTTATTTTAAGTGTCGGAGCAGTTGTGTGAGAAGTGTCAATTCTATAAGTAATTTTCAAGAAAGTTGCTGAAAAGTATCCATCATTAATCGGACCTTCATCCGTCAAAAGCTTGATACTGCTTTTTTCCAGATTACCAACAATCTTCCCTGTCTGTGTTGTGCCATCCGGTGTTAATATCTTTCCACCAATACTTAATTCACAATCCCGTTCACTGCCTGTAAGCTCATATTCCATTTCAAATCCTTTATATTCATATAAATCATTATCCACAGAATCAGTTTCATAGATTGCGTGATGTGAATACCTGAAAATAGTATATTCGGCATAAAGATTTTCATAATTTACCCCATCAGACAAAACATCATCAACTACCGCTGTTTTTGTGAAATCATACACCGGAACAAGTAAACTATTCTGCTTATTGAATACCTTTTTTACCATTTTTTTGTTTCCGCCAACACAAGTTCTCATTCTTTTAATTTTCATGATTACACCGCCTATTCTGCATATACCACAAGAATCTGTCCTTCTGTGATTTCTGCATTTTCATCTGTGGATGCCACAATACCGAACCCTTCTATTGCTTCACTGATAGACTGTGCAAGCGTATCTTCCGCATCAAGCCTTGCACCAAGAGAATCATAGGAGCCCCTTGCAAGTGCTACCTCGGATGCAATATCACCTTTGTTAAGTGCATCATTATACGCACATTCCAATCCGTCAGCTATTGCACTTTTTACATCCTTTCCAAGAATTGCGGTTCTGATTTTTTCAATGTATGTACTTATCATGTTCTTACTCCTTCCTATGCCGTGAAAAATTGCTGTATCAGTTTTAATCCTGAGTTGGCTGATTCTATCTTTACTTTATTGGCATTAAGCCTTTCATCCAGATTTGAATAGCTTCCCCTTGCCTGTACCACTTCCGTATTCTCTACAGGTACAATCATCTTGTCATAAATGCTTTTAAGCAGTGTAGAGATAGGTTCCCTAGTTTCCTTTCCCAAATTTGCGGAACGGATTTTTTGAATTAAGTCATTCATGCTTTATCTCCTTTCTCAACGTAAGTAATTGACTATTCTGCACAATAAAATGTTGGCAAATTAGCCATACTTGTTGTATATATATTAAGTGTAAACCCATCATTATCTATTGATTTCAATATGCAATTACTGCTTCCCAAATTTCTACTTACGTTGCTAGTACCAGTATTAAGATAACAAGCTGTTGTTGAAATTTCAGCATCATAGTACCAAGCTACTTGTGGCTGCCCACCTGTTGAACAAACATGAAAATATATTTTTTTGGGCTTAAATCCGCAAGTTATTTTGGCGGTAGTACCAGATGCACCAAGTTTCAATATTCCTGTTTTACCTGAATTTGATTCGGTTGAACCTGAAATTGCTTCAATCTTGTCATTCAAGATTTTTCCCTGCACAGCATCAAGCGGTCTTCCTTCTTCTGTGGAAGTTAGGTTATTCACAGGTTTTATCTTACTGTAAAACTCTTTCAAAACATTTGTGAAATCTTTTAATCTTGTGTCACTCATAAAATACCCCCTATCATGCCATGGCACCTGTTATGATGGTTTTTATTTCATCTGTTGTAAGTGGTTCTGTTGATTGCTCACTTCCGCTTTGATTGGATGAACCTGCACTAATAGAAGCTATCTCTTTCTTAACCTCTGATATCCCCTTATATGCGTTCTGTGAAATTCCAAGAGTATATTTGTTTTCTTCCGGGTTCATCAAGTTAAGTTCCATTTTAGAAATCAACATTCGCTCTGATAATCCGTGTGGTTCTGAATACACATTGATATATCCTAGGCTTATTTCCTGTACTGATTCATCAACAATATTCATATCTATCGCTGAAACTTCGATTGTCCTTTTATAACCGGTGTATTGCTTTAAGTATTCCGTTGTTTTGGTCAAAAGGTTCTCTTCAAGCGTTACATCACTAAATTCAACTTTGCCTTCGATTCTTCCAAACTCTGCAATCGCTTCTTGATCTTCAACCTCAACGGTTAATTTTCCGTTGCTGTTAGCCGCACCCATGCCAATCATCACCGTGTACAATGCTATAGCAGAAACGTTCTTTTTTAATCCGAGCAGATTCACACCGTATCTGATTTCCTGTGCGTTGGTATCTCCCATTTCCTTTAAACAATCAATGTAATATGTACCGCTAACATTCCTTGCGGATACATAGCAGTCCAACAGGTTAATGACCTTTGAATTGATTTCCGTGAGTGTATTAGGCTTTTGGGTGCTTGCCCTTACTATATTATCATTGCTGTCCACACCTTCCAGATCAATAGTTCCTATTTGAAACTGCTTTCCCTCTCCAACGTGCGAGTTATGCTGCTTGATAAGATAAGTGAAATAATCTTTCGGTGTTCCCTCAAAGCTATAATCTCTCACTATGCTGTCAAGCAGAAACGCAAGGATACCTTCACATTCAATCTTTCCTGTCCGGTAAAAATCCTCTTCATCTGTCAATGATCTTCCACTATATATCCACTTTTCACTTCCATCTTTTCTGATAAGATACACGCTGATAATAGATGTAATCTTTTTAATGCAGCCATAATTGGGATGATTCATATTCATGTAGAATACAAGTGAACCAGTTTTATTCAGTTCAAGTGTCAGCTTCGGATTCTGAACAATATATGCGGAATCCCTCAGATCGAATATCGGGTACACTTTTCCGTTTGTTTCACAAATGATTCTATACATTACAAGCTACCCCCTCTAAACTCGATTGATACCGACCCATTGCCGGAGAATAAAAGAGTGTTTACACCTTCTTTTATGCTGATATAAAGAATTTTGTTTCTTCCTTCTTCCAGTACCGTAGTAATGCCGTTGTAGGTAACAGAAACAGCACCAGTCACTTCAATAACCGGCACTGTCTTTACTGAATATCCAATAACCTCAACAGCTCTATTTCCGTCAATGGCAATGTCCTTTAAGTTCTGCATGATTCCATTGTTGAAATCAAATGTATCCCACTCAACGTCTTCAACACTTGAAGTTTTCGTGTGCTTATACGGCTCAGCATCTACTTCTATTTCGATAGTTCCGTTTGTCTTTGCCTTTGTATGCGACTTCAAGCTTACTCTTCCATGCCATACAAAATTAGGATCGTCAGATAAAACAATATCCATTTCCCTACCGTGCAGCTTATTACTTACTTGTGAAAAGACAGAAGCCCAGTTATAGGCTATTCCCTTTGCCGTAAAAATCAGCGATATTTTTCTGTTATTATAGTGAATGTCACCGTCAAACTGTGTCAGATCAATCACTCCGTCAGAACCCGGAACATCTATCTTTTTCGTTTTAACCTCAGGCGGTTCAATGATAACGCTTGATAAAATCAAGCCTAAATCTTCATAAGAATGTATGTTGTCAAAAAAAACACCTTTCATCATCTGTTACCTCTTTCTTTCCAACTTGATATGCCACCAATTTCCCTGTCAATTTCAGGTGCTAATTCACCAACCAAAACTCCATTATTCAGTACAATTTGTTTCTTTGCAGAAATCAGCAATTCAGGCATATAATTTTCTAATAACATAATGAGCCTATTCATCATTTCAATTAATTCTGTATTCCTACTTGCCACAGCTTCTGCTACATAGTTTTGCAGCACATCAATAGGTGCCACGGCTTCCGGCCCTGCTTCACCACCTGCCATAAGCCTGTTCCCATTGATTCCGAATGCCGTAGGCTCTTTTAACACACCTCCCTTTGCGTACCATTCAATTCCAAGTGAAGGAATTTCACCTTTTATCAAGTCACCAATCTTCCAACCTGATGGCTCTACGCTAAAATGTGGCATTTTTAAATCTGGCCATTCAAAATCAAAATTAAAAAATCCCTTGATGGCATCAATAACTTCCTTTACTTTGTTTTTAGCAGATTCAATTTTTTCTGTGATGGAAGTCTTTATTTCCTCAAATTTATCTTTTACTGTGGAAACAATAGATGAAATCTTTGTGGTGAATGTGGTCTTAATGCTATTCCATATTCCTGTTACTTTCGACCAAACCGCATTCATTTTATTGCTGATTTTTGTCCTGATTTCCTCAAATTTAGTATTAACTGTGGTTACCACAGCCTCGACTTTTTCAGAGACAAAGGAAGAAATAGCTTCCCAAGTTTCGGATATGAAGCCTGAAATACTCTCCCAGATTCCAATAAAAAATTCACATATACCATTCCACACTTCATCCCATGTGGTGCCAAAGGATTCAAGATAGCCTTTGAATGTCTCCCATATGGCTATAAATGGGGCTGTTATAAGTTCAAGAAATCCAGTAAATAAGGTTTCCAAACCTTCAACGAATAAGCTCCAGTCTCCATCCTTAAAGCCTTGAATTATTCCACAGATTATTTGAACCACCCCTGTCACCAAATCAACGATTCCGCCGATTATTCCACCGATATATTCAAATATTCCAACTATGATAGGTGCCAAAGCGTTACATAGCCAATCCCAAGCTGCACTTATTGCTTCCCCCAGATTTTCAAAATCAAATCCCAGTGAATTTATAGCTTCTGTGATTTTGTCAAAAGCTTCCGTAAATTTCCCTTGTATCCCTTCCCATATTTCTGTAATTTTTTTCCTGAAATCTTCATTCGTGTTCCACAAGTGAACAAATGCTGCAACAAGAACACCTACTACAGCCACAACGGCTAACATTGGAGCTGTAATTCCGGCTAGTGCTGTACCAACAATGCTTGTCTGGGAAGCAAATCCTGTCATTCCCGCTTTAGCTAATACAAATGCTTCTTTTATGTTCTTTATTCCTTTAACACCACTTGAAAAAGAGACTGAAAGCTTTCCAAATAAATTGACCATACTTCCCACACATCCAGTTACTTTTCCTATAACAGTAATAACCGGACCTATAGCAGCTACAATTCCGGCCATCTTTATTATTGCTTTCTGTTGGGAATCATCAAGTCCGCTCCACCATTCGCTCAACTTACTCACTTTATCAGAAAGGATATCAACAAATGGAGATAGCATTTCCATTATTGTTCCACCAAGTTCAACACCTGTATTTTTTAACTTATTCCATGTTTTCCTTAATCTATCACCTTTCGTTTCAAGTTTCCCATATGCTGACTCTGTAGAACCTGCCGCATTTCCCATTTCTGAAAGTTTATAATTGAAGGTATCAAACTGTGAACCAGTTAATGCTGTCATGGCCGTTACTGCTTCAACAGACGAGAACAGTTCTGACATTTTATCAGACTGACCGCCTGCTTCTTCCTGTACAATCCTCAACATTCCGGCAAAACCTTCACTTTCAAGCATTGCCTGTCCGCTTGAATATCCATACTTTTCTATCATTTTTTGCATGGCAGTTGTAGGGGACATTAAATTGCTAAACACAGCTTCAAGCTGTGTAGATACTTCTGCAGTGTTTCCCGTTACCCCTGTAAGAGTGGCCATTGAACCAAATAAATCTTCATAAGAAAGTTTTAATGAATTGGCAACGGGAAATAATGGCTGCATGGATTTAGCCATTTCCGGGAACGTTGTTACACCTAGCTTGGCCGTTTGAAAAGCTAAATCAGATATTTTATTTGCTGTTTCATCACTTACATCGTTATATCCCTTCATTGCTGCAGAGATAAGTGCAACAGAATCAGAGACCTCTGCCCCTCCGGCCTTAGATGCTTTCGACATTGTTTCAAATATTTTTTCCGTTTCAGAACCATTGTCCCCAAGGGAAGAAATAGCCTGATACATACCGCTTGTCATTAAGCTAAGATCAATACCTGTGTCATTGCTAAGTCTCTTCACTGCGTTTTCATATCCTTCTAAATGACTATCATCATCTAGCAAGGTATTTATTTCTGCCATTGAATCCTCAAATTCAATGGCCATCTTAGCAGAGGATACACTGATTCCACCTATTGCAGCCGTAACAGGAAGTATCTTTTTTCCAACACTAGAGATTTTATCCCCTGCACCTTCTAGTTTCTCACCTACTTTTTTTGCCCTTTCGGATATTTTAGATAGTTTAGAATCCGCATCATCTAGCCCATCTATTACTATCTTTCCTAATAATCTGAATAACTCCATGTGTAAGGGTTTCCCCCTTTCCTTCGTGTATTAAAAAATATACGGATTGTGCTAATGTATGCTTTTTTATTTTGAAGGTGAAAAACCTTTCAGTATCCCCCTGGCCTGTACTTTCGCATTTTCCACCTGCGTATCAGTCATGGATAAGGAAGCACGCTCTTCTTTTATGTGTGTCAATTCATGTTTCCACTCAATGAAAGATTTATCTGAACCACTGCGAATATAGGCCTGCCATAGCTTATCATCATTTTCTTTTTCTTCGGCTTCCCTTCTTCGCTCATTGTCCATTTCAATAATTTCCTCAACAAACTCTCCAAATCGCCCCTGTTCGATATATAGCTTCATGAAATCCAATGGACTTGCATACCTACTAAACAGCAAGTCCATGAATTTCATTTCGCCTATCAAAGCAATCTGGAAAGCACCTTGAAAAAAGACGTATTCTTAACCTCTTTAAAGGAATCCATGATCATAAGTGGAAGCGTACCAAATTCCATTTCCTTAATTTCTTCCACAGATATACCGGATATATCCGCATATAGGGAATAGATTTCTGCTTCTGCTTTGGTCAGATTTCCAATCAGAACGTCTGCCAGATCAAAGGCGGCAAGCATTCCAATCTGTTTCAATGTCTTTTCACCAGTTGCCACCTGTACAAAGGCTTCCTTACAATCCTTGATGCCAATCTTCTTTAAAATTAACAACAAAGGGTATAAGTCTCCATCCTTGAATTTCCGCAACGTGTACGGCCTTTCAATCACTTCTTCCACTTGTCCCTGTACTGCATTTGGTGCTTCTGTAACCTCTCTTACTTCTTCTACAGCTACCTCTTCAATCGCTTTATTCATGCTGCTTCATCCTTTCTTAAGCTACTTTGTTTGGATAGAAAATATAAATCGGAAGGGTATCATACACCCCACTTTCAAAGTCTGCTGTTGCCTTAAATGTAGTAGCCACAACGGACGTTTCCTTGTTCTTTCCTTCCAATTCAAGCCCGGAAGAACAGATTGCATTTTCCATGATCACAATGATCTCCGTACCGTCTGTCATTGTTCCCACATAGGCAATGTTATCCAGATAATCCGATAATTCAATCAAGGATTTAGTCTGAATCTGTGTATATCCTTTAATTAAGGAATCCACTTCTTTTCCGACAATCGCACGTTTGATTGATTCTACCGTGTGCTGTGCAAGGTTCACTTCCAGTTTACCTGTTTCGCCCGTTTTCTGGTTAAGACCTTTGATTTCTACCACAGCCCCATCCACTTCAATAGGAGTAATCTCCGGCACGATTGACAACTTGTTACCTCCATTAGTAGCCCCAAGTACATTTTCTTCCCCGTCAGTCCATGCACCCACCACAAAATCCCCGACTTCTGGTGAGAATCCTTCTGCAGTACCGATAAAGGAAACACCAGGATTCAGTTTTTTAAGCTGAATTGTTTTTTCTGTCTCCGGTGTATTATCCGCAACAACCTCTAATGCTCCGGGTGTGGTTTCCTGTGCTTCGCTGTACAGGTATTTGAAGTTTTTGAACACTACACCTGCACCCAATATAAAATCATTCGGTGTATTACTGTTAATTCCTGATTTTCTCATGCTTTTTTCCTCCATTCTTTAACTGTTAAGTTAATTTGTATCTTCTCAAGCTCTGCATCACCTGTTGGAAGGTTTTCAAAGCTGCCTGCATAAAAAATAGCCACCGCTGAACCGTTTTCAGCAGTGACCAACCTTCCACCTACAGCCGGGAAATAGGCTGCTATTTTCTCTTTTGCTTCTTCAAGCTGTAAGTCTGCATCATTGCCATCTATCCACCTTGAAAATCCTGTAAGGATAAATGCCGTTTCCTGCATTCCATCTTCATTCATTGGCTCTATTTCCTGATATTCTCCTACGAAGTAGGGATATTTTGGCTTTCCCTTGTAACGTTTGAAATCGTAGTTCAAGCCCATTTCCTGAAAAGATTCCTTGATAATTCCTAATACTGCAATGCTCATTTTATCCTCGCTTTCAGGACTTGTTCTGCTCTTTGGATTAATGTGGATTTCAGGCTGGCAAAGGCATTATGCAGTGCCCTATTGGGTGTTTTACCATAGGTAAAGCGTAGTTTCCCGGTCTTTTCATCCCGGTAGTACCAGCCGCCTTTTCTCCCATTACCCTCAAGGGCATATTCCCCGGTGCCAAACTCTTCCCATATGGCATTCTCCAAGGGGCTTCCCACTACGCACTCCCCCTTGGATTCATTCACCTTATATGTCCAGGAATTTTTTAACTGGCCGGTATCTACCCTGGTGTTCCTTTTCACCTGGGCTTCCATCTCTCCACCTGCTTCATACAGATACGCAATGGCAGCATCATCCAGGGCGGCCATTACCTCCATCCGGTTATCCTCAAATCGTACCTGTGTCATATCACTGACCCCCTGTGTACTTAAGATAGATTTCAAGATGCTTATTCATTCCCATGGGATTATCAATCAGCATCACATCATACCTCTGTCCGTCCACTATCATCCGGCAATTCTCAGCATTGATGGAAGCATCCAATGGAACATAGTCAGCAAGGAATAGGTGTGTGGATTCCTGTATTTTAGCGTTGAAGCTTGTATGCTTAGAATCCCCTGCCTGTAGGTCAAGAAATCCCTTTAACTCCTGAACAGTTCTCCATTCCTTGACTGACCCGATTTTTCCCTCTGTCACCGTCATAACCTGCAATTCTGCCGTTTTGTTTCCACCGATCATGTCAGAACCTCGCCTTCATATAGGGCTTAAGGAATCCCAGAAGAGATTTGGGATATCCCATGGTGGAATTATCCCCGTCCATGTTGAAATAGGTCACAGAATGCCGGGAAATTGTTTCGGACTGTATACCTACCTTATCCCGGTTTTCCAAATCCCATTTCAACATATTCACTACTCCCATTACCACATCAACAGGGTATTCCACCTTAGTGACAAGCACATGGGATTCATCCAGTAAAGGCTTTTCCAGTTCGATAAAACCATCCTTAATTGCCTTAATGACATACACCCCGTTACTGTAGATGGATTCCGATAGTTGTAACGTATCGCCCACTTTAAGCATATCTGTTGTCAGGAGCAGTTTTTCTGCCATCACTGGACAGGTAAAGCGAATGCCTCGGTTCTGAAAATTATTATTGGTATGCTTTCTGATTAACAGCTCCAGAGCCTTTAGCTTCGCTCTAAGTACCTTATCCGGCTCTGTTGTTTGAATAAACTGCTTCACTTCTTTTACGGAAATAATCATGGGGAATACCTACCTTATTCTGCCGCCTTAGCTGCCTTAGCTGCTTCCACCTCTGGCACTTCGGTTACTTCATAGCCTTCATGCTCTCTAAACCAATTCACCAGGCTTCCTTCTCCGATTTCTGCCACTCCATTGGCAAACTGTACACCACCAGCATCAATGCCACAAAATCCTGGGTTTGTCGTTACCTTTACACGATATTTCTTTTCTTTGTTTTCTGCTACTTTTACTGCCATAGTTAAACACCTGTCCTTTCCTGAAAAAGGGGATAGCTTCACGCCACCCCCCATTGATTACTGGTTATTATGCAATTTTAATATTGCGCAGTACCCCGGCATGGGCCGTATTTTTAAGTACGGTTGCCGCAACCATTTCTACTTCTCCGTCTTTTACAGCACCGGGCTTATTGAAATCGGGAATGTACTGGCTGATTGCACTGTTGCCGGTAAGGGATGCAGCATGGAATCCATCATTCACATCAAACTTAACCGAGTAAATATCGGTCAGACCGGTTTTCTCACCGGAAACATCCCTTGTAATTCCTGCTTTAACAACAGAATTTGCATTTACATTAGAGCCTTCAACCGTGTAGTGGTTTCCTAAGTCCATGAAACGCACACCATCCATGGCAACTACCTTTTTCCCGAATGCTTCTTCGGTTTCTGTCTTGTAACCAAGTATTCTTGCCATGGTCTGAATTTTTCCAATCATGGAAGTATTCATCAGAAGGGCATCTGCCTTTGTATTCTTAATAAGCAGCTGCAACTGCTCATACAGCTGATCTGCATTTGCTTTCAGCAGATCGATAGTGGAAATGTCAATCACAGACGTTCCGTTAAGCTCACTGGTAGTACCGGCAAGCATCTTGTCCAGACCGTCAAACTCTTTATCGTTGGTAGTTGCATTACCATTGATTAGGGTGTAATGGAACAGGGAAATAGCTGCAAGAATCTTTTCCTGCATCTGAAATGCCATATTGTTGTATTTCCCTTCTGCCTGCTTAAGCACACGATCCATAGTGAATTTCCCACCGAAAATTTTAAGATCAGCAGATTTCTTTTCAAGCGTTGCTTCGCTTGCAGTGTATTCCGTGTTTAATGTACGGAAAGCTGCCATGGAAGGAAGCTTCTTCTGCATATAGGTATAAGTCATAGTGCTGCCCCCCTGTGGGGAAACACAGTTATCAAAGGGCAATAACTGCAAAATTTCAGAGTTTCTAAGGAACAGGTCAACAACTTGCTGTCCTACCTTATCACTCATTCCTGCTTTCATGTCTGTTAATGTCATAGCCATAATAGATCACCTTTTAACCTTTCTTTTATTCGTTATTTTCATATTGCATTCTTAACGCATCAGCAAGGTTTTCCGGCTCTGATTCATTGAGGCCTCCATTCGGAAGCCCATCTTTTTTGTAAGGTTCAAAACCGTCTTTTCCTGCTGATTCAAACATGGTCGGAAACTGTGTTTTCAATCCTTCCAGTTTATCCTTCCAACCTTTGATATTTTCATTTTCATCCAGTTCAAGGGATTCTCCGTTTTCTTTCAGCTTTTCATTCAATTTGAATGACAGGTAATCAACATCAACCGCCTTTTCAGAAAGAAGGGCAACTTTGATTGCAGATTTGATTTTTGTTTCCTGCAATTCGTTCTGCAAATCCGCAACCTGCGTTTCGTAGGTTGTGATTTTACCCTGCAATTCCTCATTGCCTTTGGTTCCCTTCTTTAATTCAGCAATCAGGCCATTAGCCGTTGTCAGTTCGGTGTCCTTACTGGTCAAAAGATTCTGCAATTTCTCAATTTCAGAATCATATTTTCCCTTTCCCACATATTCGCCTTTTCCTAAGTTACCTATCTTGATCTGGTTATCCTTATTGGATTCATTGCTGTTGTGTTCGTTGATTTTCGCTTTAAGCTGTGAATAAAGTTCATCACCTAATAACTCTTTTAAAAACTCCATATCTATTCCCTTTCTTTGCCTATGTTTTTATATGTGGTTTCCCCACCGACAAGATAAGTTTTAGTGCCATTATCAGGGCATATTCCCATCAGTTTTAATGCCTTAAGGTTTCGGGCAGTAAAAAAACACCCTTTCGGATGCTCAATATCTTTACACTTCTGTTATAAAGCCTTTGAATCCGGCTACTTCCAACCGTTGCAGCATGGCTTCCGCATTGCTCTTGATTTTATAGGCTCCCACCTGTACACGATAAAGCTTTGCACTACTTTCTGCGGTTTCCTCTTTGGATGCTGTTTCGCTTCCCAAATAGGAAATACCCAGATATTCCAAGATAGCCTTTGCATAAGCTACACCGAATGCCTTTTGTTTTGCAACAGTATCACCGATTTCCTTATCCTTTGCATTGTCAAGGAAGAATGATTCAACCAGTACAGAAGTCATTTTTGTATTTTTAATAAAATACAGGTCATTTCCCGACTTAATCCCCCGGCTGTTCTGCCCTAACTCTAAAACGTACTTTTCGCATAGCTGTGACAGCCATTTCCCCTTAGCATTTGCATTATGGTAAAATACCTCAAAGCCATCACCGCCACCTGCATTCGCATGGAAGGACACAGCAATTTCAGCACCGGAAGCATTTGCTTCTTTCACTTCCTCATATACATCATCCTCTTCATCTTTGAGCCTTGAAGCAACTACAGTCACACCATGCTTTTCTAATACCTCTTTGCAGGCTAATAGGGTATTCAGGTTAATATCACTTTCTTTCAATCCGTTTGCTACTGCTCCGGGATTGCTTCCACCATGGCCTGCAGACAAAAATACTTTCTTCGCCACTGCACTTTCCTCCGTTTCTTTGTCATACTGTGTCAGATTGTACTTTTCAATTACTGCCATAAGATTAGGAACATATTTCAAAGACGTTGCATACCCGGAAGCTTTGATTTTATCAAGGTATTCTTCCGGATCAGTAACACCTT
>JBJFFP010000029.1:0-12888 GCA_051891855.1 Lachnospiraceae bacterium
AGAAAGAACATTTTCGGAACCAGCGTCAAGGTAGTAGAGATGCAGTCCGAAGGTGGTGCAGCAGGTACCGTTCATGGAGCCCTGCAGGGTGGTGCTCTATCCACAACCTTTACCGCATCCCAGGGTCTTTTATTGATGATTCCCAATATTTACAAAATGGTTGGTGAATGTCTGCCCGGGGTTATTCATGTAGCAGCCCGTGCCATTGCCAGCCGTGCATTAAATATCTTTGGCGATCATGAAGATATTTTTGCCTGCCGTCAGACAGGTGTTCCCATGCTTGCCAGCCATTCCGTTCAGGAGGTTATGGATCTTGCCGGGGTTGCTCATCTGGCCGCTATTGAAGGAAGCGTACCGTTTATTCATTTCTTTGATGGTTTCAGAACCTCCCACGAAATTCAGAAGGTTGAGGTTATGGATTATGAAACCTTAGGAAAGCTAATCAATAAAGAAGCATTGGAGAAATTTAAGGCTAATGCACTTAATCCCCATACTAATCCGGTTACCCGCGGCGGTGCTGAGAATGATGATATTTTCTTCCAGGGAAGAGAGGCACAGAATCTCCATTATGCAGCAGTTCCCGACATCGTAGCTGCTTACATGAAGAAGATTTCCGAGATTACCGGCAGAGAATATGCACCCTTCACCTATTATGGTGCACCCGATGCAGACAGAATCATCGTTGCCATGGCTTCTGTAACAGAAACGGTTAAAGAGACAGTGGATACGCTCAATGCCCGCGGAGAGAAGGTTGGCTTGATTAAGGTACATCTGTATCGTCCTTTCTCTGTAAAATATTTAACGGCAGTTTTACCGGATAGCGTTAAGAAGATTGCTGTGCTTAACCGTACAAAGGAATTAGGCGGAGCAGAGCCTTTATATCTGGATGTGCTTCATGCCCTTAAGGATAAGAAGGATCTGACCATTATCAGCGGACGTTATGGTTTGGGCTCTAAGGATACTACTCCGGCTCAGATTAAAGCAGTCTATGATGAACTGAAAAAGGATGCACCCAAGCAGGAATTTACCATTGGTATCGAAGATGATTTGACCCATCTTTCCCTTACACCGGATGCAGACTTTACTGTAGACAGCGACTATACCTCCTGTCTGTTCTATGGATTGGGAAGTGACGGTACAGTCAGTGCAAATAAAAACTCCATTAAGATCATTGGTGATAATACAGATCAGTATGTACAGGCATATTTTGCATACGATTCCAAGAAGGCCGGCGGTGTAACCCGTTCCCATTTACGGTTCGGAAAATCACCCATCCGTTCAACCTATTACATCAACAATGCAGATTTTGTTTCCTGCTCAATGGATTCCTACGTTTATAAATACGACATGGTATCCAGCTTAAAGAAGGGCGGTACCTTCCTTTTAAATACTACCTTTAAGAAGGATGAGATTGAAGAAAAGCTGCCTAAGAAGATGCTGGCAGACCTGGCAAAGAAGGAAGCAAAATTCTATATTATCGATGCAACCGATATTGCACAGAAAATCGGTATGGGAAGAAGAACCAACACCATTCTGCAGTCTGCGTTTTTTGCACTGAACACGCAGATTATGCCTTACGATACAGCAGTAGACTATATGAAGGCAGCGGCAAAGAAATCCTATGCGAAAAAAGGTGATGAAATCGTTCAGTTAAACTGGAAGGCTATCGACCTGGGCAAGGAAGGACTGGAAGAAATTACGGTTAAGCCTGAATGGGCAGCATTTACAGATAAGCTGGAAAGAAGAAAGACCGGAGACGAATACTTTGATGAGCATGTAGCACGCATCAATCATCTGGAAGGCTATGATTTGCCGGTAAGTGCATTTACCAAGCACAATCTTTTGGATGGCTCTATCAGAAATAACGTTTCCTATCAGGAAAAGAGAACCATTGCGGCACAGGTACCCTGCTGGAAGCCGGAAAACTGTATTCAGTGCGGAATCTGTTCTATGGTATGTCCTCACGGAACCATCCGTACCTTCCTGTTAACCGATGAGGAAGTAAAGAATGCACCCATGGAATTTGAGACCATTAAGGCTATGGGTAAGGGAGTAGAAGAGCTGCAGTATCGTGTGCAGGTATCTCCTGATAACTGCGTAGGCTGTAACCTTTGTGCCGTAGAATGTCCCGGTAAAGCAGGAAATAAGGCCCTGGAGATGGTAGATGTTAAGCCTCAGCTGGAAGAGGTTCCTCTGGCAGATTACCTGTATAAAGAAGTACCTTACAAGACAGAGTACTTCAGCATGGATACCATTAAGGGAACGCAGTTTGCAATGCCTTACTTTGAAGTATCCGGTGCCTGCCCCGGTTGTGGTGAGACTCCTTACTATAAACTGGTATCCCAGCTGTTCGGTAAAGATATGATGGTAGCCAATGCAACCGGCTGTTCCATGATTTACTCCTCCAGTACACCTTCTTCACCCTTCGTTAATGATAAGAATGGCTGTGGTGTAGCCTGGGCAAACTCCCTGTTCGAGGATAACGCGGAGTTCGGTTATGGTATGGCTCTTGCCCAGAACGTAAAAGAGGCTCGTATCCTTGAGCTGATGGAAAACAATCTGGATAAAGTAGAAGCTCCTCTTAAAGCTGCTTTTGAAAGCTATATTGCTGCGGGGAATGACAGAGATAAACAGCGTGAGCTGGTTAAACCCATTATTGACGGAGTTAAGGCAACCGGCTGTGAAGAAGTTAAGGAGCTGCTTGAGCTTGAGCGTGACCTGGTAAGCAAATCTGTATGGATTATCGGTGGTGACGGCTGGGCTTATGATATCGGCTACGGCGGATTGGATCATGTACTGGCTAACAACCTGAATGTTAATATTCTGGTACTGGATACGGAGGTTTATTCCAATACCGGTGGTCAGTCCTCTAAAGCATCCCCGGCAGCAAGTATTGCTAAATTTGCAGCAGGCGGTAAGAACGAGGCGAAGAAAGACCTGGGTATGATTGCCATGGCTTACGGCCATGTATATGTTGCTCAGATTTCCATGGGAGCCAACAAGGTACAGACCATCAAGGCTTTAAGAGAAGCTGAGAGCTACGATGGACCTTCACTGATTATGGCATACTCTCCTTGTATTGAGCATGGTATCAAGGGAGGGCTGGCAAATCACCAGAAGAGCCAGTTAAAGGCCGTAGAGTGTGGCTATCTGGTACTGTATCGTTTCGATCCCAGAAAGGAACAGCCTTTGACCATCGATTCCAAGGAGCCCGACTTCGACAAGTTTGAGGAATTCTTGGAAACAGAAACACGTTTCTCCCAGCTTCCTAAGATTAAGGGAGAAGAGGCTGCTAAGGGATTACTGGCAAAGACCAGAAAAGATGCAGAGTATCGTTATCAGAGATTATTAAACCTTAGAGATGGAAAATAATGAAAAAAAGGGGCTGTCGAAAATTCGACAGCCCCTTAATTAAAGTGATAATTAGAAAGAATCCCACGAAAAAAATTTTATGGCTTATTCTACAAATCGTTCAATTCGATGTACAGATTCGTTGCCGGCTAAATCCCTAAGATATAGCTTGAAATCATCCTGTGGAAAGGAAAAGATAAGCTTTCCAGCCCTTTCATCTATTTCAAGAGGAAGAATAGTCGTACCTTTCGCAGTTATTCCGTAGATAGAAGCATAATCTATACCGGAAAGATCATCTTGGGCATAAAGAATTAAGCTATCCTGAGTGTAGGTATAGTTTTTAATAATAGCACTTTTTCGATCAATACAGGATATAGAAAGCTGAGCACTGGTCTCTTTTTGGTTGGAAGCAACAGCATAAAGAGTGTAGCTGCCATTTTCATGTATGATGAAGTGAATAATATTATCTTCTTCAAGGGTACCGGATAAAATCTGACCACTATCATCGGAAATGGCATAAAATTTTTGCAGCTTATTCAAATGAGTATTTACTTTTGCTGTAACAGTAATAGCCTCATTGGTAAAAGCAGATTCCGGGCTGTTACTCGTTATTGAGACAAAAGCAGGCGGGAGAAAATAAAGGATACCTGCAATTACAGCAGAGGTACATACTCCCAGAAAGGCACTTTTAACCGAAAAGGGTAAGGTAGGTTTTGTCGGTAAGGCTGCGGCCTGTGGGTTAAAATCCAGGTTGGGAAGATCGGCTGCAGTAATCACGTTTTCAAAAACGGTATCGGCTGCATGTACCTGGAGTACAGAAACTTTGGCAGAATAAACCAATGCCTGCCGAATAGCAAAGGCAACAAATAAATGGAACAAAATATCGCTCCTCCTTTCTTTCTGGATTGCGCTTTTCAGCAGTCGACGCGCAGTATTAAGGCGGCTTTTAACGGTTCCTTCAGGAATATTCATGACGATGGCAATCTGGCTGACCTTTAAATCCTCAAAGTATTTCAGGATTAATACAGAGCGGTGTTCGGAATCCAGAGTATCAATCATGGATGCAAGAAATTCAGCTCTTGAGGCTCGCATCATATGCTCCTCAGGACAGGCTTCTATCTTTTGCTCAGAAATAGAAAGAATAAACTCATTATCTACGGTTTTTGTTTTATTTTTCTGCAGCATACGGAGGCAGATATTGTAGGCAATCTTATTCATCCATGCTATAAATAGCTTATCTTCCTCCAGGGAGTGAATGTTAGTTAATATTTTGATGTACGTTTCTTGTAAGGCATCTTGTGCATCCTCTTGGTCTCTTAACAGGGAGATACAGAGAAAATACAGTTTTTGATAGGTAAGCTCATACAATCGAGTAAAGGCATAATCATCTCCCTGTTTGATTCGCCGCACTAAAGCAGAGAGCTTTGCATAATCATGTTTCATATTTACACTTTCTCCTTCTATATTAGTTAAAGATAAGTAAAATAAAGATAAGGTTCATTTTTTTTCAAAATTTTAAAAATATTTTACTCGATATCTAACATACAGGAAAAAAGAAATTAAAAAAAGTACCAAAATAAATGAACCAATTTTGAACGGCCTGTATCTTCTGTATTATAAATGTCTGAAAGGAAGAAAAATTAACCTTCAGATGAAAACACAAAATACATTAAAGGAGGATGTATCATGGTGAAAGCATTTACAAAAAAGAAACACTTTACATCAGTCAGAATAATTTCCCTATCGTTGGCTGTTGTAATGGTGTTATACTCGTTGCTTTCTACTTCTGTGTTTGCTACAGGAGAAAAAGGAAGAAAGGTGGCGGCAGCTTTTACTTCCGTTAAAGAGGAAGGAAGGGAAAGAATTACAATTACTGCCAGTCCGCTAGAGGATACTGTTATTATCAAAGGTATCGAATTACCTGACGGGGCCTATGTAGAGGGAACAGAGGCAAGTTTTATAGCTACTGAGAATGGGAAATGGACTTTTATTGTTCATTATGATGAGCAGCTTGATACAGCTATGCCGGTAGAAGAAGTAAGCACTCAGGAAGCCACCACTGAAGAGGAAATAACAGAGGAGGCTGTGACCGAGGAGGAAACAGTCAATGTAGAGGAAGCTGTAACTTGGGAGACTCCGATTACAGAAAATATTGAGCCAGAAGAAGTATTGGATACGGGAGCTGTAGAAACTGAAGAATTACTTGTGCCTGAAATATCAGAAGAGGTAGTTGAAGCAGAGGAAGCAGAAGAAGTAGAAGAAGCTTCGGTAGAAGATGAGATGCCGATAGTAGAAGAAGCCCCTGCAACAAAAGAGGCAGAGGTACCTGCTGTGGCTCATTTGTCTTCCATGGAAAAGGGCGTTTCCCTGATTTTCGGAGTATATGCAGCAGAGCTTGAGGAAGAAGCTGATAACAATGAGGTATTGATTGAGAGTGGTGCTGAGACCTTTAGCTTTTCCGTAAATTCAATTGATACACCACCGGTTAATGCAGCAAGTGATTTCGAGTTTGACCCTGCTACCGGTACAATCATACGATATATTGGAAGTGATTCAGTGGTAAATATCCCCTCTGAAATAGAAGTGAACGGTGTTTTGTACCCGGTAAAAAAACTGGGAAAAGAGTGTATCAACGGCAATATTGATGCTTCCAATGTAATTGTAAACCAAAACATAACCAGGGTAATCGTACCGGAAGGAGTAACAGAAATTGGAGAAAAGGCTTTTGCGGGCTGTACTAATCTAACCAGTGTATCTTTGCCGGAGAGCCTGGAAGTAATTGGTGCTCAGGCATTTAAGGACTGCTGGTCATTGCCCAGTATCTCTATACCGAATGGGGTAAGTGAAATGGGGACGGGAGTATTTACCACTTGCCATAAGCTGAGTTCACTTAAGCTGCCTGATAGTCTTGAGATAATAAGCGCCGATTTGGTTTTTAGCTGTGCCAGCTTAACCTCTTTGACCATACCAGATGGTGTAAAGACAATAGATGATGGTGCAATATATAACTGCCCTAAGCTAACGGAGATTACTATACCGGATAGTGTGGTCTTCGTGGGACATCGGGCATTTGATAAGCTTCCGGAACTGAAAAGAGTAAATCTTTCCGGAAATATTGGTACGATGGGTGGTATAGTATGGAGACAGGCATTCAGCGCATGCGATAAGTTAGAGGCTATCTATGTTAATACTTATCGTGATGTGCCGCCCATGCTTATAACAAACACAGCTCCCTGGGGAGCACCGGCAGCTACACAGGTATATTATCTGGCAGATGGTGTAAACTTTAGTCACACCATAGCCAATGTACCTAACGAGTATGCTCGTAATATCGATCTTACAGCAGAAGCGGTAAGAGGAAACATCAGAAGTATTAAGCTGCCTGACGGGCAGGTAATAGACGTTAATCAATCCGACTGGAATGGAGTTTTTAAGGCTACGGAAAATAAGACTTATACCTTTGAGGCGGTGGACGATTCCGGTGCAGTTATTTCTTATGATGTGGTTATCGATGATATCGGTCAGCCGATAGTATCTGCCAAAAACGGATACGTTAAGCTAAAAGATGCTTCAGGGCTGAGTATGGAACAGATACGAAGCGCAGTAAATGGTTCTGCAGCAGATGAATTAAACAGAAGTGTTCCTGTCACCATATCAACGGAGGATATTGCAAAGGTAAGAGGACTTCGTCAGGATGGTGATGTAGTTACTATTTCAGTAGTGGCAACCAGCTCTACAGGCTTAACCGATTCTAAAGCGGTAATTGTTACAGCAAAGGATAGCTTTATTTCCTTCCAAGACAGAGGAATAGAACCCGTAGAAGGTGAATATGCACGTAATATTAAGGTTACAGCCAATGCTATTGTAGGAACTATAGTGAGTATTAAGCTTCCGGATGGAAAGGTAGTGCAGGTAGGAGCAAATAAATGGGACGGAAGCTTTAAAGTAGAGCAGAACGGATCCTATACCTTTGAAGCAACGGATGAGTTTGGAGATACGACTACCCATATAGTAACTGTAGATGACATTGGACAGCCAACAGTAACAGCTAGGGATGCTTTTGTCAAACTTGACGAGGCAGCAGCACTGACTAAAGATAAGGTATTTGCCCTTGTTCAGGCAGCAGCAGAGGACGAGCTGGGTAATCCGGTAAATATTGAAATTTCCGATGAAGATTTGGCAAAAGTGAGAAATCTGGATCAGGATGGAGAAGCGGTAAGTATTACTATAAATGCGGAAAGCCATACCGGTTTAACAGATAGTATTCAAGTGACCATCACGGCAAAGACGGCAGTAATTGAATTTACAGACAAGGTTGATCCTGTACCCAATGAGTATGCCCGTGAAATTGATATTACGGCAGAATCGACTACTACAGGTGAAATCATAAGCGTTAAGCTTCCCGATGGGACTGTAGTAGATGTAATTGGAAATGTATGGCAGGATAAAATTAAGGTAGAAGAAAATGGAGAGTATACCTTTGAGGTAACCGATGAATTTGGCAATACCAGCAGCCACACAGTAATTGTAGATGATATCGGTAAGCCTATGATAATAGCATCTAATGCTTTTGTAGACCTTGACAAGGCAGCAGCAATGGGAGAAAAAGAGATAATTATGCTTATTCATGCTTCTGCGGAAGATGAATTGGGAAATGAAGTAGAAGTCAGCATCTCCCATGAAGATCTGCTCAAGGTACAGGGACTGGATAGAGTTAATGCTTCCGTAGAAATTACGGTAAAAGCAGTGGGAGTAAAAGGTCTGGAAGCGTCTAAGAAAGTTCGGATTACCGCAACCAGAGAAAATAAGGTCAATATTGCAGCTAATGCAAAGCCGGTGGCTGATGAATATGCCCGCAATATTGAAATCAGTGCGGCCTCTACCACAAATGCAAAAGTAAAAACAGTGGAAATCCAATTGCCTGATGGTTCAAAAACAGTTCTTTTAAATAATGGGATTGAAGCTACATGGGCAGGTACCTATAAGGCAGTGAAGAATGGAGAGTATATCATTACAGCAACGGATGAGGATGGAAACAGTTTTACAGAGAAGGTAATGATTAACGATATTGGACAGCCTACAGTAACAGCAAAGGATGCCTTTGTTAGATTAAGTGAAGCAGCAAAATTAACTAAAGATAAAGTATATACCCTTGTTCAGGCTAAGGCGGCAGATGAGCTGGGAAATTCAGTAACGGTTGAAATTTCTGATGAAGACCTTCTTAAGGTAAAAAGCCTTAAGCGAAATGGAGAAGCAGTAACCATTACCGTAAATGCGAAGAGCCACACCGGATTGACTGACAGTACTCAGGTAACGATTACTGCCAGACAGAATAATACATCGAATCCTACAGTACCGGATAACGGAGGTAATGGCGGCACCGGCGGCACCGGAGGTGATGATAACGGAGGAAATATTCCTCAGAGGAATGTAGACCCGGTAGTACCTACAGTCGATTTAATAGAAGAAACGGTTCTTGAAAACCGTGCACCCGGTACAGCAGCTGTACGACGGACAGTTGAACGTACAGATAATGCAGAGCAAGAAGAAAGTATTGGAATTAGAGTAACTCAAGAGAGTGGGGATCTGTGGGATGAAGGTGGCTTGCAAGGAGATGTATCAGATGAAAAGAGTGGAGAAGTTGACCAGCCGGAATATGGTAGAGCAGAAACACATAATTGTATTCTGCATTGGTTGATTTTACTTGCCACACTGGTTGTTTTAGGAATCACTTGGATTATGGAAAAAAAGAATAAAAAGGAATTTGAAAAAATAGTAGTAGGAGGTGTTCAATAGTGTGCAGTTGGGATATTGTTGCATTAGTTGCTTTTTTTGCATCCGTTGTGTATCTGGTTTTTCGACAGATGAGACACAAAAATAGAATGAAACAGTTCAATTAGAAATATACTGTGGACTGAAGTTTAACCATGTTAAAAATGAAGAAAGAGCTCTGGCCGTAGGGTCGGGGCTCTATCCGTTTAGCAAAAATCCATGATATCACTGATTTATATATTTTATTCCGTGAACCATTTTACTATATACAATATAGGTATCCTCTGTAGCTTCCATACCCTGTTCAATAGGCCAACAGGTCATCAGATTAACGGAATAGGGTAGAGCATCCAGATAGGCTACCTGGTACCAGTCATCTGTCAGGTGATCATATACCCTGCTGCCGATTACCTCATAGATAAAGATATCTTCATCTATTTCAATTAAAAATAAGTCACCTTTTTGCATGTCAGGAAGGTTGGAAAAAAGCTGGTAATTATGGGCACCTACTGCAGCACGCCCATTTTCCCCGAACATGTCCCAGTTGCCTAAATGACCCATTGTAGTAATCTGCCAATTATTATTAATATGATCTGCCCCATAGTAAATTGGCATCTCGTAATAGTTCATTCTGGGAATAGTAATAGTGCCTACGCAGTCACCGGATTCAAAATTTTTTTCATAGTAGGGTTTTTCAATTATGGTTCTGTCTTCCCATATATTTGCATATTTTTCAATGGTTTTCTCGGGATTTTGTGCAAGCTCTGTATAGGTAAGAGCATCCTTTGCAAAAGGCTTAAAGCCCATAACAGCAAAACTGGCTAATAGTAGATAAATCATAATAAAAAAAGAAATTTTTAATTTATTCATGTCCATTGCTTCCTTTCTATAAGCTGATATGATATAGTGTGTATTGAGTTATAGTTGATATAGGGCATGGGTAAAACAAGGAGGAATTATGGTACAGATTTATTTAGTTGATGACAATAAACTGCTTCTGGAGCGAAACCAGAATATGCTTTCTGCCTTTGCCCAAAGAAATAATATTCAGGCAGACTTTGTTCATTTTCGCAGTGGAGAAGAGCTTTTGGCTCAGTTGGAGGATAATCCCAATAAAGCCGACGTTATTTTTTTGGATGTGCTCATGGGCGGAATAAGCGGAACCGCCACGGCTAAAAGGCTTCGGGCTATGGGCTGCCATTCTGAAATTATCTTCCTTACTTCCAGTGAAGAATTTGTATTTGAATCCTTTGATTCTCAACCACTTCGCTATGTAATTAAAGGCTCTGCCGGAGAAGCACAGCTGCTGGAGGAGGTATTCCTCAAGGCTGTTCAAATATCCTTAAGGAAAAACGAAGAGGCATTTTTATATAAAACCAAAGAAGGCGATGAGGAAATATGCTGTTCCATTCCTATAGTCAGTATTTCTTATCTTAAATGTAATGAAGGTGAAGCTGTTATATACTGCCAGGAAGGCATATTCAATTTCCACTCCAATATGGAGGAGCTTGTAGCTCAGTTAAAGGATAAAGGCTTTGTTCAATGCCATAAGTCCTATCTGGTAAATCTGCAATATATCGAAGACATTAAAAAGAACGAAATTGTATTGACTACAGGTGAAGTAATTCCTCTTGGAAAAAATTATTCCAAAGAGGTCAAGCTGGCTTTTTCTGCAAGCCTGTCTGAGATTATTTAGGAAAAGAGGTGACGAATGCATACTGCCCCTTATTATGTACAAATAATTGCATTGATAAGCTGTGTAATCAGTGGTTTTTTTCTTCTCTTTTTTGCCACCGGTTTTTGGAGGCCACGGCTTCCGAGAATCATGAGCTGCATTTCGGGAAGTCTCATTGTCGGTATTAGTATCTGGTACTCAGTCAGGTTGGAAAATGAAATTATTTCCTATCTTTTATTGTTTTTTCTGGAGCTTCTTATTATTAAAATTGTTGTCCATGTTACTTGGCTGGAGGCAGCACTGGGAGCTATTGGCTCAGTCTTTTATTATGTATGTCTAAAAGGTGTTGTAGTAGGAACTTTTGCTCTGGCTTTACGCAAAAATTTGTATCAGATCATTACTGTTCCTACCCTTTCTTTGTGGGTACTGACTGCTACTATGCTGCTCAAAGCAATATTCTTTGGAATCATGTTCCGTAAGAAGATTATCCCAAAGCTGCGTGCATTAATATCCTCTCAGTGGGAGGCGGTTATGGTTTTGGTTCAGCATATAACATTATTTATGTTCATGCTGTTTTACAGCTATAATTATTATTATAATCTGGATCTAATCTGGTTTTCCTTTGCTCAGCTGCTGTTATCTGTACTGATGTTTGCTCTCTATCATATGATTCTGTACTATGGTGCAAGAGTAAGCTATCTATTGGATACAGATGTTCACAATGATTTAATCAATACTCAGCTGAAATCACAGCTGGCTCAATATAAGTCCAGGCAAGAGCTTTTTCATCAGATTGATTCCTTTAAGCATCAATTTCGTGAGGCCACTCTCAGCCTTCAATATCTGGCATCGGTACGTGACTTCGACAAGGTAGAAGATTTTCTTACCCAAAACCTTCCGCAGATTTTGAACTATCTGCCGGTCAATAAGGTATACTCCAATTCTTCTTTTGTTGGCGCATTTATCATGGATTGGGCCGAACAGTGTGCTTCCGGAGAACTAAAGCTGGATGCAGTGCTGTATGTTTCTGACAGCTTGATATCCAAAGAAAAGGATATTGTGCGTCTTCTTATGGAAATAAGAGATCTTTATATGCTGTTAGCGGAGCCAATACCTAATGCAGACATCCGACTGAAGGGGAATACATTACGTAAGAGATTTATTATTAATGCAGTAGGACCCTTCAAAGGAATAATTGAAGAAAAGGAAGAGTATCCTTACTTCATTACAGCCAAGGGAAAAGAGGTTAAGTCCTGCTATCATCGTCTTATTGCCCTGGTAGATGAACTGGGAGGAACGGTATTCTGGAAGGTGGAAGGAAAGCCATCTAACTTTACCCTTACCATTTCCTTTCATAGTGATACTTAATTATTGATGAAGACTGAACAGGTAAACTCCAAAAATTTCACTTTGCTTTACCAGCCCAATGTCTGAATTTCTGCTGTCCAGAGAAACACTTCTGTGATCTCCCAGTACAAAGTATTCCAGATCTCCAACTAAAACCTGTTCAGTCATATCCCGTGCCTCACTGGCTCCCATTACGATAAGTCCATCAATTACCTGAGGCTTTCCGTTTACGATTATCGATTCGTTATCATCAATTTCTATCGTATCCCCTGAAAGACCATGAATCCGTTTAACATATCTGATACCATCCCGTTCAAAAAGAATAATATCTCCGATTTCAATATTTTTTGTCCATCGACTATAGACTACATAATTTCCGTCATTTAAAGTCGGCTGCATGGAATCTCCGTTTACCCGTGCCACTCCAAAGAATAAAAATGAGCTTAATAAGAGTAGCAGGATAACCGGAAAAATAAACCGGCCTGCCAAGATTTTGGATTCATTCTTTTGAGAAGAGACTGCGGGCAGTATATCCTCTTTTTTCTCAAGGCAGGGTTCTTCCTCTTTTCCGGTTTTTTGCTTTTTTTCATCCTTCTTTTCCCTTACTGTCACTTTTTCCTCTTTGGAAAAAAAGGCGATGAAAGCCACAAGAAGAGCCAGAAGAAAAATTATGCCAATGAATATACCGATGTACAGTATATTTTTTTTCTTCTTTTTTTGATTTCGTTTCATAATAAGCATTC
>JBJFFP010000030.1:0-2221 GCA_051891855.1 Lachnospiraceae bacterium
TATACTCCTTACTCCACACACTGCTCAGCCATATATTCTCGTAGCCCTCTGCCTCGAAGGTATAGGTAGGAGAGGTAAGAACATAATTTTTCCCTAAAGCACTGTTCTTTAGCGCTACCGTTACCTGCAGCTCATTCGCCACGTTCAGGTCTTCATGGTTGTAGGCCAGTGCTGCGGTATAATCCCGGTCTATGAGCAGGGCTTCCGGCAGACCGGTTCCTTCATCTCTTACCAGTCCATCAAAGTATACATCCAGTGTGCCGTGGGCAATCAGAGTGTTACCGCTAAGGCTGTTTCCACTGAGGCTGTTTCCGCTAAGACTGTTGCCTGCTTCGTCCTTTACCACCACATAGCTTATGGTCAGAGGCTTCTGTTCAATGGTAAAGGGAATGGCATTACTTTTATTTACCTTATACTTACCGTCTGCTGCCACTCTTGCTCTTACCCAGTAGGTGCCCGCATCCTTGGGCATATCCGTCAGCTTATTCCTGCAGGCTTCATCGGTATATACTTCCCAGGTAATATCGCCTGTTCTGTCTTGTGGTGCTTTCTCTGTACTAAGGCCTTTCACAAGCTCATCAAGCACTACCTTCTTTCCGTCATAAACCTTACCTGCTATGGTTCCGGTTGCCTTCGTCTGGAAATCGGAATTGCCCAGGATATCCTCCATCAGGATTTGATCATAGGTAATCTTCTTAGGATTGCCCTGGCTTTCATAGAGCATACCTACACTGCCATAGCTACCCTTACCTACATTAGGAAGTCCAACCAGGGCAGAACGGTAAAAATAGTCATTGCTCTGATCCGGATTCACATCATATTCATCCACTAGGGTCATGGTTCTTGCTGCATCATCACCCACTTCAAAGGTATAGATTTTTCCGTCAATCAGTCGAGCAGTCCCAGTATTGGTACTCCGGGGAGCGGAAACCATAATCATGGTCTTCCCCTGATATTCGTAAGTAATGGCTGAATGCTGGAGATTTCTGGAAATGATCACCTCATTAAGGCTTACCATCTCACCTACACTCCACTCCTGCCCATTCCAGGTATAGTCTACATACTCTAACCAAGCATTATTATCACCCACAAACATTCTTAAGCGGTTGTCGTCAAGCTTCACCACAGTGCTTTCATTGGAGCCTGCCGCAGCCGTTGCCTGGGGTCCACGATGCCAGGTTTTCCCCCCATCGTTGCTGTAGATAACGGAAGCATACTGGTTTCCTCCGGAGGTATTTCCCCAGCTATAGCAAGGGAATACCACAAGGTCTCCCATGACAATACCCTGTCCCCCTGCGGCCGTGCCATAGAAGGCTTCCGTATTGCTCTCTCTTACCATGGGATTAAGAATGGTAAAGTCAGACCAGCTTTCTCCCCCATCATCAGAGGTAGTCAGCACCAGATAGCTTGCACACCGCACATGCAGAAAGCTTTCAAAGAAAAAGACATTCTGCTGCACCCATTTCTGGGTTACACCGCTGCCTGTCCGCTGCTTACAGTACATAGGCTTCGGAGCAGCATCTACTACTGCCTGGTACAGGTTATATTGCTTATCTACATAGAAGTCAGCCTCTTCGGCATACCGGTTACCACCCAAGTTTTCATAAACAGGTGCATAGATTTTATCGTCACCAGCGAATGTTTTATCAAAATCTCCTACGTAATAAGCATAATTGTCATTACTTTGCTGATTGGGAATGGCATCGTAATAGAGTACCAGCCTTTGTTCCCCATTAATCTCTACATAGCCGCTGCCCTGCTGTGGGCTCCAGGGAGCATCTCCTCCGGTTCTTCCGGATACCTTTCCCGCTCCTCCGGGGAAGAGATTAGCCAGTAAATACAGATTCCCGTCAGAATCACCGGTAAGCATGGGGTCACTGAAGCTGGCTGCCTGTGGAATGTAGGCATCTACTCTGTCATTAAAGTATAGGGGTGTGTTATATTTCCAACCATCATTGGAGGATACACTGACTACCACATCCGTACCACCATAGTTATTGACGCTGTTCCACTGCACTGTGGCTGCTGCTGCCACCTTTCCATCCCCAAAGGTAGTTATGCTGGGAGAGCCGAAGTTCTGGCTTCCTCCCTGGTTTCCTACAATTGCATCCGTAAAGGGCTGATCCTGGGTGGTTCCTGTGGGTGGAATACGATCAGCAATATCCAGTTGTGGTTGGTCCTCTACTTCAGTCTGCTTATAAAGGATTAAATCATTCCATCC
>JBJFFP010000031.1:0-12154 GCA_051891855.1 Lachnospiraceae bacterium
AAACGTCCCAGAGTCATTCCTGTAGCATCTACTACATACCATTTTCTATCAATAGTAGCTGGACTTGCCATAAATGTTTTCATGATTTTCCCTCCGTAAATAATCCTTGTTCTGACGGGACTCTCTCCCGGGGCTAACGGAATAAAAGAATCCATCTATTTCAAATAGAAATCGGGGCTATGATTTCTATTCTCAAACATTGTCATACTGATGTATTATATTATACAGTTCCGGGTGTGTCAAGCAAAAAATCAGGAATCCCACAGGAAAAAATCAGGAATCCCACAGGATTCCCGATTTATCTCTTTCATTATTCTACTCCGCAGACCTGAAGCAGATTCTCTACCTCCTGTGCCATTGTTGTAGAAATCTGATTGCTGCTTTGTGCAATCTCCACATTCTGTTCCACTACCTGACGAATACTGTTCAATTCTTCTACCGCGTCTGCAACAATCTCTGCATTTTTCTTTACCATAATGGCAATTTCTTCTACACGTCCGCCTGCTCTTTCTACTTCCTCAGCCATAGTCTCATAATTAGAGGTAGTATAATCACTGATATTCTTCCCTTTCTCCACCGCAGAAATAGAATTCAAAATCAGCTCTCTTGTCTCCTGGGCAGCTAATGTACTTCTTGCCGCCAATTCTCCTACCTGGACAGCCACAACCGTGAAGCCCTTACCCTGTTCTCCTGCTCTGGCTGCCTCAATGGACGCATTAAGTGAAAGCATATTGGTCTGTTTGGCAATCGAGTCTATCTCACTGATAATTTTCTCAATCTTCATTGCCATTTCGCTAATTTCCAAAATGGATTGTTCCAGCTCACCCATGTGTGCACGGCTTTCCTGCATCATTCCTACTGTTGTACGGGTAGTTTCAGAAATCTCCTGGGATACTCTTGCACTCTGCTTAAGCTCATCTACCAGTTTATTCATGGTATCTTCAAGTACACCTACTGTTTTTTTCTGTTCTTCAGCTCCTCTATAGGTAGCTTCAGCATTATTCATGGTTTCCGTCGCAGAAGTATTCAGGCTATTGCAAATATCTCTCACAGCCGAAATCAGCTGACGATTAGCCTCTGCATCCTCTTTTTCTGCCACCAGTAATTCCTGACTTGCCCTGATACCCAAATTGATTTTATCCATCATACTGTTTATGCCATTACTAAGTTGTGTGAATTCAGGACTGGAATATTCCTCGAGACGAATATCGTAATTGCCTTCAGCAATCTGTTCGATTGTCGAGACAACATTCAAAAAGCCATTCAGAATATACTTCATCAGCAGTTGTCTCGTCACTAACATAAGAACGCCTACAACAACAATCACATTTATGGAAATCAGCATGGTAGGAAATATAGCCGTACTCCAAAATTCCAATGCCGGACTGCTTATTCCCAATAGGAGATTTCCATATTCCTGTTGAAAATAATAATTGGGAACATCCAATGTACCATTCCTTCCGCTGCCTGCAGTCTTTTTATATCCCGAGCTAACGCTGTCGGTACCAATTAAATTCTGATTAGGGTGATATAAAATTATCCCGCTCTCTTTATCCACAACATAACAGTCAGTCTCTTCTGTCTCCAACTCCTGGAATATCTCGGCATAGTCTTTCCCAAGTAAGGTTTCCAACCTTCTTGGCTGCATACCCAGCTGCACAAAGCCCGGAGCGTCTATTCTTGCAACCCCGCTATACTGAATAAGCTTGTTCTCAGCAGTATTTTCCTGTGCCTCCTGAACAATCTCCAAAGTGGAATCCTCCAAAATCTTCATAAATTCTGCAGATTGCTCACCACTGGCCATGTCAAAGCCCAGGTACTCCTTGACTGTACTACCCACGATAATCCCCTGACCATCAATAATATGTACCTCATCTACTCCCAGTGCTTCACTCAGCTTTTCCAGCTCCACTGTATTTGTCCTGATGTTAGGCAATCTGCCTAAAATATAAGCGAAGGTTCTTGTTTTATTCAAGATTTCTTCCGCAATGATATCTTCAACCAGATTAATCTCATTCTCAGTTGCTTCAATGCGTCCTACCATCTGTGCGATTCTGTTTTGGGCAGTAGTCTGAAAGGTCGCTCTCGCCATAATATACATCCATACGTCTACAATAAGAAGCATCACGATGATGGCAATTCCTGCATACATCCCCAGTCTTTTGTAAAATAATTTCTTCATCCACTTTCTCCTTAGTAAAACAGACCATTTTTTTCATTCTACCATATCATAAGACCTTTTACAAATATGTTTTCTTTCTATTTATTTTACAGAAATTAATATGTCGTTCAAAAGAAAAAAATAGCATAAATTGCATGAGCAATTTTAGCAAAAAAATAGCTGTCTCTCTTAATCAAAGAAGCGAGACAGCTATTCCTATTTTACATTACTATCATGAGACTGACAAATTATTTCTCACCCTTGACACTATCAACGATGGCATCAACCAGCATATCCAGTTCTACCTCTTTGTCAGGGAGCAATGCAGAAGAAAGGCTAACCCGTTCGTTCAAAACGGTCATGTTCTTTAATTCTTCATCCAGATACTTCTGAATCAAATCACCTGCCTTGCAGGCCCAAGAACCATTTTCCATTATGGCAAAGGTTCTGTTCTGCAGGTTAAGCGCTTTCATATCTGCCAAATAATTATGAATTACAGGATAAATTCCCAGGTTATAAGTCACGGAGGCAATAATAACATGACTGCAGCGGAAGGTTTCAGAAATCAGGTATGATACATGAGTATTGGATACATCATATACCTTAACGTTGGTAACCCCTTTATCTACCAGTTTGGCAGCCAGTGCCTGAGCAGCCGCCTCAGTGTTTCCGTACATGGAAGCATATACAATCATTACACCATCTTCATCCTCAGGAGTATAGGTACTCCACTTCTGGTGCTTGTCGATAATGTATCCTAGGTCATTACGCCAAACAGGACCATGCAGAGGGCAGATAATTTTAATCTTATCCAGAACCCCGGCAGCCTTACCTAATAAGAACTGCACCTGAGGACCATACTTTCCAACGATATTCGTATAGTATCTGCGGGCCTCATCCAGCCAATCTCTGTCGAAGTTAACCTCGTCATTGAACAACTTACCATCCAAAGCAATAAAGGAACCAAAGGCATCGGCTGAGAATAATACTCCATTGGTAAGATCGAGCGTTACCATAGCCTCAGGCCAGTGAACCATGGGAGCCGCCACGAAGGTAACGGTATGGGTACCAAAGCAATAGGTATCTCCTTCTTTTACTTCAATTAATTCATGTCCGTCAATATCAAAGCCGAACTGGCGCATAAACATAAATGCCTTTTCGGTACTGATTACCTTACACTTAGGAAAACGAAGAAGAATCTCCTCAATGGACGCACCATGATCAGGCTCCATATGGTTAATCAGAAGAACATCCAGGTCTTTTCCTTCCAGTAAATAATCCAGATTTTCCAATAACTGGCGGCATGCAGACCAGTCTACGGTGTCAAATAATACAGACTGTTCATCCTTTAACAGATAAGCATTATAGGATACTCCCTGCGGTATGGGATGAATATTTTCAAATAGGGCAAGGCGATGGTCATTGGCACCTACCCAGTACAGATCATCTGTAACTTTTCTTACACTATGCATAATAAATCCTCCTATTTTCTTTACTCAATTCTATATGATTAGGGCTTAACTTCAATAAAGCTTGTTTTCTCTTCTGCACACTCAGGACATACCCAATCCTCAGGCAGTTTTTCAAAGAGTGTTCCGGGGAATACTTCTGCATCCTCATCACCCACAGCAGGGTCATATTCATATCCGCATCCCAGACATACATAAGTGCTGTAGGAAGGCTTCTCCTTCTTAGGTGTAGGACGTTTCATCTTAACCATCGGAGGCGCGGGCTGCTTCTCACCGGTTCCCAACGCTTCTGCAAGAAGAGGCATAATCTCATTTAAGTCACCTACAATACCATAGTCACAGTTCTTGAAAATCGGTGCATTACCGTTCTTATTAATTGCTACGATGGTAGAAGCATCCTTGATACCCTTCAAATGCTGAACCGCACCGGAAATACCACAGGCAATATACAGATTACCCACAAACTTCTGTCCTGACATACCTACATAACGATTAAGAGGCACATAGCGCAGGGTCTCTGCCACAGGTCGTGATGAACCAAGAGCAGCACCTGCTGCCCTTGCCAGCTGCTCAGCCAGCTTCATATTCTTCTTATCACCAATACCCTTACCTACGCTGACAACTCTTTCAGCCTGAGTAATCGGGGTATCGATTGCAATTCCCACATTAAAATCATGTCCGTCTTTCTTCAGGTTCTCAACCAACTGTGCAACCTTCTCTGCTGCAGTACCTTCCTTGAGAATCATTCTCTTTCTTGCACCGGTAACAGGCTGCTTCTTCTTAGGTACTCCTGCAGGTACTGCTGATTTGGGTTCTTTACCCAGAATATTTGCTGCAATAACCACTCTCTGAATTTCGTTGGTTCCTTCATAAATTGTGGTAATCTTAGCATCACGATACATACGTTCTACATCGGTACCTTTAAGATAGCCTGCACCACCATAAATCTGAACCGCATCATTACATACCTCAAGAGCGATATCGGAGGAATACATTTTGGCCATAGCCGCTTCCATACCATAAGGCTCATGAGCCTCCTTCAATTCTGCTGCAGAGTAGTTCAAAAATCTTGCACAACGAAGCTTGGTAGCCATATCTGCAATCTTGAAGGAAATAGCCTGCTGGAAAGCAACCGGCTTATCAAACTGAATACGATCCTTTGCATATTCAACTGCACTCTCAAAAGCACCCTGTGCAATACCCAAAGCCTGAGAAGCGATACCGATACGGCCGCCGTCTAGGGTTGCCATTGCAATCTTAAAGCCCTGTCCTTCTTTTCCCAACAGATTCTCCTTGGGAACCTTAACATCATTAAATAACAGCTGACGGGTTGCAGAAGAGCGAATACCTAATTTATCATAGTGATCACCGAATTCAAATCCCTTCCATCCTTTTTCTACGATGAAAGCACTGATTCCTCTGGTTCCGATGTCAGGGGTAGTTACTGCGAAAACTACATATGTATCTGCTTCTCCACCGTTGGTAATGAAAATCTTCTCACCATTTAAGATATAGTGGTCGCCTTCCAATACTGCAGTGGTTTCCGTCCCGCCCGCATCAGAACCTGCATTAGGCTCTGTCAGACCAAAAGCGGCAATTTTCTCACCCTTCGCACAGGGTACCAGATATTTTTGTTTCTGCTCTTCATTACCGAAAGCAAAAATTGGCCAGGAGCCCAGGGAAACGTGTGCAGAAAGAATAACACCAAATCCGCCGTCCACTCTGGATAACTCTTCTACCGCAATGGCATAGCTTAAGGCATCCAGCCCCATTCCGCCATACTCCTTAGGGAAAGGAATTCCCATCCATCCCTTCTTCGCCATCATTTTTACCTGTTCCATGGGAAAGTGGTTTTCCTGATCCCACTGGAATGCGTAGGGTTTTACTTCTGCCTCGGCAAATTCACGAATCTGCTGACGAAGAATCTCATGTTCCTGTGTTGTTTTGAAGCTCATAGTTTTCCTCCTTTTTTATGTTCTCAATAGCTGAATTTTCTCTCAGCCGTTTTGTGTGGTCTCATCTCCACTGATTAAAAAATATATGCTGTGATTAGCTAATTCATCCTGCAAATGCCTTTGAATCCTTCCCAATTTTCTCCGAATCCCACAGGCACTTCCGCATTTCCTCTCCCATGTACACTCGTAATCCGGATGCATGCAGGCATTGATCTGATAATTCTCACCCATAATTCCCAATAGCTGATACAGGTTGAGCTCTCTCAAATCGCAACTCAAAAGACAGCCGCCACGGCTTCCCCTGGTATTATGTACGATACCTTCTTTGGCAAGCTTTGCAATGATTTTGTAAGCAAACTGCTGCGGAATGGCCTCTTCTTCACACAAGGCTTTCATCGTATGCCTTTTCCCATCCCTCAATGTCCGCAATATGCGAAGTGCATAGTCTGTCTCTCGGGTGATAATCATAGTAACCTTCCCTTCATATATTTGTTTATACCTTATCATTCTTGATAAATTGTGTCAAGATATATTGTACAAAAAAAATACCATACTTCCTTTTTTTTGAAAACTATTGCACATATATTTAAAAATTAAAAAAGTTTACATACGTCAAAATGACTTATGTAAACTCATAATTTACTAGAATCAACCCTGTTGCCGGGGCTGTAGGCCCTGCCAGAATACGTTTGCCTTCTTTCAGTATTCTCTCTACCTCTTCCGGTCTCTTCCTGCCTTTACCTACTTCAATCAGAGTTCCCGCAATTATTCTTACCATATTGTAAAGGAAACCGTTTCCCGTAATTCGGATACGGATAAGGGATTCTTCCTTCACCAGCTCCAAATGGTAAATGGTTCTGATGGTGGATTTAGCCGTACTTCCTGCTGCACAAAAGGCTGAAAAATCGTGTTCCCCTACCAGATATGCTGCTGCCCGGCGCATATTTTCCATATTTAAAGGCGTATAGACAAAATAAGAATACCGTCGCTCCAAGGGATTTTCAAAGGGCTCATTGACAATTCGATATTCATAGGTTTTTCGGCAGGCTACCTTTCTGGGATGGAAATCCGGCTCTACCTCTTTAGAGCTTCTGACTCTGATATCCTCAGGAAGTCTCTGATTTAAGGCATAGGAAAACCGGTCTGGAGGAATGGTGCTGTCGGTATCAAAAACAGCAATATTACACAGGCTGTGAACTCCCGTATCCGTTCTGCTGGCCCCAATGACCATGATTTCCTTCCCCAGCAATGCCGACAGCTGTCTGTTTAATTCGCCTTCTATAGTAGGCTGTCCCGGCTGAAACTGCCATCCATGATATGCCGCACCGTCATAAGCGACGGTTAATTGTATTCTTTTCATCACTTCTTCCCTCTCGGCTTATCCCACAATACCGCATCCCACAAGATAAAGAAGGATTACAATATAGGCCAGCCGATCCGCCCGTTTATACACAAGCGGCTTCATTTTCGTTCGATTATCTCCTCCCCGATAGCATCTGGCTTCCATGGCCATTGCCAAATCGTTTGCTCTGCGGAAGGCAGAGATAAATAGGGGTACCAAAAGCGGCACAAGAGCTTTGGCCTTTTTCAAAAGATTCCCACTTTCAAAGTCAGCTCCTCTGGCAATCTGAGCCTTCATGATTTTATCCGTTTCCTCCAGCAAAATGGGAATGAAACGAAGTGCAATAGACATCATCATGGCAATTTCATGCACCGGTACATGCAGCCTTCTCAAGGGCCTTAACAATCTTTCCATCCCATCTGTAAGATTGTTGGGGGTGGTGGTTAAGGTCATTAGAGATGAGCCAATAATTAATAAGGAAAGACGAACAGCCATCATGGCTGCCATTTTAATTCCCTCTTTAGTCATTGTTAGCTTCCATAGGGTAATTACCGGTTCTCCCGGAGTAAGAAAAAGATTAAATGCAACTGTCAGCAGCAGTAAAAATAAAATAGCCTTCATTCCCTTAATCATAAATTTGAAGGGAACATGGGAAAGTCGAATCATTACTGCTAAAAAAAGCCCTGCCACAAGATATCCCCACACACTGTTAATCAAAAACAGAGAAAGAATATAGCAAATCGTAGCTACCAGCTTAACCCTGGGATCCAATCGATGGATAAGGGACTGGGTCTGATAATACTGCCCTAAGGTTATATCTCTTAACATAATTATCCTATCCTTCCTGTTTACTGCAACTGACGCCCAAGGCCCTCAGAATTTCTTCTTTGGCTTCCATTACCGTTGCCGCATCCGTATTCACCACAAAACCCTCTTTTTTTAATCGATTCATCATATAGGTCATCTGCGGAGCTGCCAGTCCGATCTGTTCCAATTCTTCGAAATGCCGGAAAACTTCTCTTGTGGCTCCGTCATAAATTATGCTTCCCCTGTTCATTACAATGATTCTCTCCACATATTCTGCCACATCTTCCATGCTGTGCGAAACCAGAATAATCGTCATTCCGGTTTCATCCTTCAGTTTCCTAATCTGGTTCAGTATTTCATTTCTTCCTTTAGGGTCCAGACCTGCCGTAGGCTCGTCTAAAATCAGGATTTCTGGCTTCATTGCCAAAACACCGGCAATAGCTACTCTTCTTTTTTGACCTCCGGACAATTCAAAGGGAGAATGGTAAAACTGCTCCTCTGATATACCGACCTGCTTCAGAGCCTCATAGGCTCTCAGCTCTGTCTCCTTAGAAGAAAGCCCTAGATTCCTGGGACCAAAGCAGACATCTTCAAAAACAGTCACCTCAAACAGCTGATGCTCCGGATACTGAAATACCAGTCCTACTTTGCTTCTCAGCATTTTTCGGTCATAATCCTTATCTGCAATATCCTCACCATTAAAATAAACATTACCGCTTGTAGGTACAAGAAGACCGTTCAAGTGCTGTACCAAGGTAGACTTGCCGGAACCGGTATGGCCGATAAGACCAATGAACTCCCCCTCCGGAATCACCAGATTAATATCTTTAAGTGCAGCCACTGCTAGGTTCGTATCTTCTCCATAGATGTAATTTACATGATTCAAAATTAATGACATATTCTGCTCCTATCCCCTTGCTGCTTTCACTCGCTTTAATTCCTTCACCAGCTCATCCATGGTAAGAATGCCGGGGGGAAGGGGAAGTCCTTCTTTTTGAAGCTCATAAGCCAGCTCAGTTATCTGCGGAACATCCAGACGCAGTCTTCTCAATTCTTCCACCTGTGAAAAAATAACTCTGGGTTCTCCCTGCATAACCAACTTTCCATTATCCATGACATAAACCTTATCTGCATAAGTTACTTCTTCCATATAATGGGTAATCAGAATAACCGTAATTTTTTCCACCTGATTCAGAGCCCTGACTGCTCTGATTACTTCCTTCCGTCCACTGGGATCCAACATAGCAGTAGGCTCGTCCAAAATGATACATCTGGGATGCATGGCAATGACTCCCGCAATGGAGACACGCTGCTTTTGTCCACCGGAAAGCTTATTGGGTGAATGCTTTCGATATTTATGCATCCCTACTGCCTTCAGACTTTCTTCGACACGTTCCCAGATTTCCTCCGTGGGTACACATAAATTTTCAGGGCCAAATCCCACATCCTCTTCCACTACCTGGCCGATAATCTGATTATCGGGATTCTGAAAAACCATGCCTGCTGTCTGACGGATATCCCACAGGTATTCCGATTCCTTCGTATTCTTTCCATCTACCCATACTGCTCCCTCTGATGGGTAGAGTAGGGCATTCAAATGCTTTGCTAGGGTGGACTTTCCGGAACCATTATGACCCAGGATGGCCACAAAATCTCCCTGCTGAATGTCCAGATTCACTCCATCCACTGCTCTGAGAATATCCTCAACGTTCCCCTCTTCGTCTCTCCGAATATATTCAAATGCCAAATCCACGGCTTTAATGATTCCCATTCTCTATTCCTTTACTTTTAAAATAAGCCCCGGAAATTCCCGGGGCCCTAATAAGTCTTTATACTAACTCAAGTACTACTTCCATAGCAGCATCACCCTTACGCTGGCCGATCTTGATGATTCTGGTATAACCACCCTTACGGCTTTCATATTTAGGTGCGATTTCATCAAACATCTTTGCTACCAGGTCTACTTCTTTTCTGTCACGCTTCTTTCCCGGATTCTCAACCACAGGGTAAAGAACACGAAGAATCTGTCTTCTTGCATGAAGTCTGGAGGGTAAATCCTTTTTGATTTCCTTTTCCACTTCATCGTAAACGGTAACCTTCTTGCCATCAACAACTTCTTTTACTCTTTTACCGTCCTTATCCTTCCTGGGAACCTTAGCAGTAACCTTAACGGTTTCAAAATTATCTTTCTCTTTTACTGCAAGTGCAATCAGTCCTTCTACCTGCTTCTGTACTTCCTTAGCCTTAGCTTCGGTAGTAATGATTTTACCATGATATAACAGATTGGTAATCTGATTTCTTAATAATGCTTTTCTCTGAGAAGAGGTTCTTCCCAATTTTCTATACTTTGCCATGTTTTCTTCTCCATTTTCTTCATCCGGCCACGCTCTTTGGTCTTACTTACCGAATGGGGCGGCTTACGCCTGTTAACGGTTTCTTAAGACAGATGCACTCATTGGTTTTACCATCTGCCCAGCATTTACTTAATCCTCACTGGGAGTCAGCTGAAGACCCAATTCCTTTAATTTTGCCAAGACCTCTTCCAGAGACTTACGTCCCAGATTACGAACCTTCATCATATCTTCAGGGGTCTTATTGGTCAGCTCTTCTACTGTGTTGATACCGGCTCTCTTTAAGCAATTATAGGAACGAACGGACAGCTCCAGCTCGTCAATGCTCATTTCCAGAACCTTTTCTTTTTCATCATCTTCCTTCTCTACCATAACCTCAGCAGTTCTGGCATTTTCAGAAAGATCAATGAAAAGACTTAAATGCTCACTGAGCACTTTTGCCGCCAAGCTTACTGCTTCATCGGGAGCCAGTGTTCCATTGGTAAATACGTCTAAAGTCAGCTTATCATAATCGGTAATCTGTCCCACACGGGTATTAGCTACTGTGAGATTAACCCGTTCAACGGGTGTATAGATGGAATCCACTGCAATCACACCGATGGGCAGCTCATCATCTTTATTCTTATCGGCACTTACATATCCTCTTCCCCTGGTAATGGTAAGCTCCATATAAAGCTTACTTTCCTTGCCTCCGCTTAAGGTGGCAATCACCAAATCGGGATTCATAATTTCGATGTCCGGATCTACCTGAATATCCGATGCTCTTACCACACCCTCACCCTCAAACTCAATGTAAGCGGTTTTGGGCTCAATCGTCTCGCTGTTATTCTTAATGGCAAGACTCTTAATATTCATGATAATTTCGGTAACATCTTCCTTTACGCCGGGAATCGAACTGAACTCGTGCAACACGCCTTCAATTTTCACCTGACTTACTGCTGCGCCTGGTAAAGAAGAGAGCATAATTCTTCTCAAAGAATTACCCAAGGTAATACCGTAGCCTCTTTCTAATGGTTCCACTACAAATCGGCCATACTTTTTATCTTCAGAGATTTCCTCAACCTCAATATTTGGTCTTTCAAAATCAAACACTGCAATACCCTCCTTTACGATAAAATCAAACTACGCTGGCTTATTTGGAATACAACTCGACAATAAGCATTTCATCAATAGGAACGTCAATTTCCTCTCTGGTAGGGAGATTCTTAACAGTACCTTTAAAATTCTCCTGTTCTACATCAAGCCATGCGGGTACAAGGCGGCCTGCAGTTACTTCAAGGATATCCTTATATCTTTGTAAAGATTTAGATTTTTCTCTGATTTCGATTACATCACCGGCCTTAACCAGATAAGAAGGAATGTTTACACACTTTCCGTTTACTAGTACATGCTTATGGCCAACAATCTGTCTTGCCTCTCTTCTGGTTCTGGCAAAGCCCATTCTGAAGATAACACTGTCCAGTCTGGATTCCAAAATCGTCATCAGATTTTCACCGGTAAGACCGGTCATCATTTTATCTGCCTTTTCGTAATAGTTTCTAAAGGGTTTTTCAAGAACACCATAGATAAATTTTGCTTTCTGCTTCTCTCTTAGCTGAAGGCCGTACTCGCTCATCTTCTTGTTTGCTCTTGTATTGCTTCTGTTTGATTTCTTGTCATATCCCAAATAAATAGGATCCAAATTAAGGGATCTGCATCTTTTTAATACAGGGGTTCTGTTTACTGCCATTTTTTCTTATCCTCCAATGATTGTTTACAGTACGTACTTAAGCCGTACTTTCTTCCAACATATACCAATAAAAAATCCGTCATAAACGCTATGATAAATTATACACGACGACGCTTCGGGGGACGACATCCGTTATGAGGCACGGGAGTTACGTCTCTGATACTGGTTACTTCAAGCCCGCATGCAGAAAGTGCACGAATTGCTGCTTCACGTCCTGAGCCAGGTCCTTTAACAAATACATCTACCGTCTTAAGTCCATGAACCAAGGCTGCCTTGGTAGCAGTCTCAGCAGCCATCTGTGCTGCATATGGAGTAGATTTCCTTGAACCTCTAAAACCAA
>JBJFFP010000032.1:0-11642 GCA_051891855.1 Lachnospiraceae bacterium
GCAATAGGAATCTACGAATCTGGTCAGGGCAGGAATGCAGCAGCCATAAGAAGAACCTCCTATGTGCCGTAAGGGTGCCTGGCGGAGTTAACTGTCGGGGTAACGTATATGAGCTCCCTTCTGTACAGGATTTTTTAAAAAAAGGAGCTGAGAACAGCTCCTTAAACATTAATCTTCATCATCTGACTCAACGGCTGCAATAGCAGAGGTGACAGAAGAAACAACAGCAACGATTACGGCAAAAAGAATAATCAGAAGTCCTCCGCCTAAAAGTAAAAACATTCCACTCATTGATATAACCCTTCTTTCTGTATCAGATTTTTACCATATTACAACCAGTTTAGGATATTTTGGCAGCAGTGTCAAGGGAGGCTTCATCCAAAGGGTCCAGAATCTGCCTTTTAATTCTTTTCATAAAGAAGATATTTAAAGCTACGGCAACCAGCTCTGCAATGGGGAAAGCCAGCCACACATAATTTACATTTCCCGCCAGGGAAAGAAGGTAAGCGGCAGGCAAAAGGACAACCAGCTGGCGACAGATGGCAGTAATCATACTGTATATACCATTACCCAGTGCCTGAAATACGGAGGCGGAAACAATAGAGTAGGCAGCAAGCAGAAAATGAAGGCTGATAATTCTTAAAGCCGGGATTCCCATCTCAAGCATACTTTCTGAAGCATCAAAAAGAATAAAGAGTTTATTCGGAATCAATTGAAAAATCAGGATTCCCACAGCCATAATGACAACAGCATAGCGAATACTTAAAGAACGGGTCTCTAAAATACGTTCTTTTTTTCTTGCTCCCAGATTATAGGCGATAATAGGCACCATACCATTATTCAGACCGAAAATCGGCAGAAAGATAAAGCTTTGAAGCTTAAAATATACGCCGAACACAGCAACAGCCGTAGAAGTAAAGGCCATTAGAATCAGATTCATACCATAGACCATGATGGAGCCAATGGACTGCATAATGATGGAGGGAATACCAATGGCATAGATTTGTCTGATGATGGAAAGGGATGGTCTAAAGCCCTCGAAGGAAAGATGAATTTCATGGTTAGCCTTAAGATTAAACAGGATGGCAGCAATACCGGCAGCAATCTGACCAATAACGGTAGCCCAGGCAGCACCGGCCACCTCCAGCCGGGGAAAACCAAAGAGACCGAAAATCAAAATAGGGTCAAGAATAATATTGGTCAGGGCACCAATCAGCTGGGTAATCATAGCCAGAAAGGTTTTACCGGTGGACTGTAAAAGCCGTTCAAAGGTGAACTGTGCAAACATACCCATGGAAAAGCAGCAGACTACACGCAAATAGTTCAACCCAAAGCTTAAAATAGTTTCATCTGTAGTCTGACTCAGGAAAAAAGGCCTGATTGCAACCAAACCTATTATAAGGAAAATCAAATAATTCCCTATTCCCAGAAGTATAGCATGGGTGGCAATATAATTTGCCTGCTTATGATTTTTCTCCCCCAGAGAGCGGGAAAGAAGGGCATTTACGCCCACCCCTGTACCGGCACCCATGGCGATCATCAGTGTTTGAATGGGGAAGGCCAGGGAAACAGCCGTCAAAGCATCTTCACTGACTCTGGCGACGAAAATGCTGTCTATGATATTATAAAGAGCCTGTACCAGCATGGAAGCCATCATAGGAAGGGCCAGAGAGGGTAATAATTTATGAATGGGCATGGTGCCCATAATGTTTTCCTTAGGCTCATGAAGAGCCCTGTTTTCTGTCTGTATTTCTGACATGGATTTCATTCGTTCCTTTCGCATGAAAAAAGATGCCTAATCAGGATAAGACATCTTTGGATAAGTATATGAACCAGTATAGCACGGAAAAAAATGATGGGCAAGTAAAGTTATGGATATACGGCCACTAAAGTCATTTTTCCCGTAATACAGCATTGCTCGAAGTCAGAAGGAAGAGCAAGAGTCTGCCCTGCCTGAAGGATCAGCACAAGCCCATCACCATATAATTTTCCTTCTCCCTTCAGAATAACCAGAGCCAACGGAGGTTCATGGGAAAAGGTCAGCTTTTGCTCAACTTCATAGAGTATGACCCTAAAATAAGAACATTGGGATAAGAGGGTTCTGATACAGCCCTCTTCTTCAATCTGGGCAGTTATAGGCTCATGACCGAAAAAGACCGGAAGAGGGTGACTGACCTCTACAGCCTTCCCTGTATGCAGCTGTCGGGGCTGATCGTCTGTGGTTTTACGGTTATAATCATAGATTCGATAAGTAAGGGCGGAGTTTTGCTGAACCTCCAGAAGCCGGATTCCGGGACCGATGGCATGAATGGTACCGGCAGGGATAAAGAAAACCTCTCCCTTATTGACCGGTACTTTTCGACAGATTTCCGGCAGGGTTCCGTTTTCGCTTCTTTTATAAATTTCTTCAGGACTTACTCTGTGCTTTAGACCGTAGTACAGCCAGGAATCCGGTTGGCAGTCCAGAATATACCACATTTCCGTCTTACCGCTGCTGCCTTCCTCCTTAAGGGCATAATCATCAGGGGGATGCACCTGAATAGATAAGGCTTCTCTGGACTCTATTTCCTTAATGAGAAAAGGAACTCTGTCCAGTTCTTTATGCTCAGAGGAAAAGAGCCAGCGCTCATTGCCCCAAATATATTCTTTGAGAATGGGAGATAAAAAAATAATTTTATTTGGCATAAGCATTCTTTCTATTTTCGGTACTCTTCCTGGCGGCAAAACCAGCTGTAGGTATCACGGATTCCTTCTTCAAGAGAAATTTCAGGACTCCATCCCAGGGATTTTATCCGTGAGATATCCGTAAGCTTTCTAGGAGTACCGTCAGGCTTGGATGAATCAAAAATTAATTCTCCCTGATATCCGGTAACTTTTTTTACCAGACGGGCCAGATCTCCAATGCTGATTTCTTCCCCATAGCCCACGTTAAAGAAATCATTTCCGGTATAATGATCCATGAGAAATAAAGAAGCCTTTACCAGATCGTCAACATGCAAAAATTCCCGTAAGGGTGTCCCGGTTCCCCAGACAACCACCTGGGGAAGCTTTTGTATTTTGGCCTCATGGAAACGGCGGATCAAAGCCGGCAATACGTGGGAGTTTTCCAGGGAGAAGTTGTCCTGTGGCCCGTAAAGATTACAGGGCATCACACTGATATAGTCGGTGCGGTATTGACGGTTATAGAAGCTGCACATTTTTAAGCCGGCAATCTTGGCAAGAGCATAGGCTTCGTTGGTTTCCTCCAGATAGTCACTGAGCAGATATTCCTCTTTAATGGGCTGAGGGCAGGAGCGGGGATAAATACAGGAGCTGCCTAAAAAGAGAAGCTTTTGCACCTGGCTGCGGTATGCACTGTCGATTACGTTACATTGAATCTGCAGGTTCTGCATAATAAAATCGGCAGGATAGGTATTATTGGCATAAATTCCGCCTACCTTTGCAGCTGCTAAAATGACATAGTCCGGCTTTTCCGTTTGGAAAAAGGCTTCTACGTCCTTCTGTCTGGTCAGATCCAGCTGGCTGTGGGTTCTGGTCAGAATCCGGGTAAAGCCCTGCTGTTTGAGGCCTCGTATAAAGGCTGAGCCAACCAGCCCTCTGTGGCCTGCCACATAGATTTTTTTACTTCTGTCCAGTGTGCTCATGAATCCACTCCCTTCTTTCCGGCTACCCGCCTGATGTCTGACTGTACCATCAGTCTTACCAATTCCTGAAATGAGGTTTTACGGGGATTCCATCCCAGAAGAGCTTTGGCTTTGGAGGGATCACCCAGCAATAAATCCACTTCTGAAGGACGGAAAAATTCTTTGGATACCTCTACCAAAACTATTCCGGTAGACTGATCAATTCCCTTTTCTTCCAGACCCGTACCCTCCCAGATCAGGTTAATTCCCGCTTCTGCAAAGGCAGCCTGGGTAAACTCTCTTACGGTTCTGGTTTCTCCGGTAGCAATAACAAAATCCTCCGGCTGGGGATGCTGCAGCATAAGCCACATGCATTCCACATAATCACCGGCATAGCCCCAATCCCGTTTGGCATCCAGATTTCCCAGATACAGCTTATCCTGCAGTCCCTCCAGAATATTGGCTACAGCCAGTGTGATTTTGCGGGTGACAAAGGTTTCCCCTCTGCGCTCAGATTCATGATTAAAGAGAATGCCGTTTACCGCAAACATCCCATAGGCTTCCCGATAATGTCTAACCATCCAGTAGCCATAGAGCTTGGCTACGGCATAGGGGGATCGGGGATGGAAGGGAGTGGTTTCCTTCTGGGGAGTTTCTTCAACCTTTCCGTAAAGCTCGGAGGTAGAGGCCTGATAGATCCTTACCGTCTCAGTGAGACCGGCGATTCTTGCCGCCTCCAGAATCCTCAGGACACCCAGACCATCGGCATTACCGGTGTATTCCGGCTCCTCAAAGGAAACGGCTACATGAGACTGTGCAGCCAGGTTGTAGATTTCATCCGGTCGAATTTCGGTTAAGAGGCGAACCAGATTCATGGAGTCGGTCATATCTCCGTAGACCAGTCTGAGCTTAGTATTTCCTGATGAATCCGGCTTCAGAAGATGCTGTATCCGCTCACAGGTATTGGTGGAGCCACGCCTTAAAAGGCCATAGACCCGATAATTTTTTTCCAGTAAAAATTCTGCCAGGTAGGAGCCATCCTGTCCGGTAATGCCGGTAATCAATGCTGTTTTCAATGAAAATTATCCTTTCTGTGTTCATAATCGTATTCGTTTATAAAATTTGGCTCAGCCCTATTTCATCCCAATTAAAGGTGAGGCGATGGATATCCTCATTCCCCCGGCTTTCCCCGATATGGGTTTCAATATATTCAAAATCCTCAAGGGCTTTTACGGCATGGCGCTGTCCCTTACGGATACAGATTACCTTTCCGGGAGTGAGTCGAATTTTATTTCCCTCCAGAATCAGGTCGGCCTGACCCTTTAAAATGGTCCACAGCTCATTTCGCTTCTCATGATGATGATAGCTGGAATTCATTCCCTGATGAATTTTGATTTTCCTGGTAAGAACCATATTTGGGCCTTCACCACTTTCATCCAGGGTCTGGAGGGTTCCCCAACGCCGTTCTTCAAAACGGGGATTGGATTTCAGGTTCTGTACCAGATCCTTTATTTTTTCTGTATGATTTTTATCTGCCACTAAAATCCCATCCTGGGAAGCCACTACGATCAGATTTTTTGTACCGGTAACCACGACGGGATAATCCAGCTCATTGATTACCTGGGTATTGCGGCAATCTTCATTCAGTAAAACCCTGCCCTCAGTATTGGTGCTCATTTGCTCTGCCATGGAGCTCCAGGTACCCAAATCCTTCCAGAAGCCGTTGTATTCCAGGGCAATCAGCTTGTCTGCTTTTTCCAGGACCTGATAATCAAAGCTGATTTTGGGAAGAAGCCGATAGCCCTTTTGTATATCGTCATAGCTTTCGGTAAGAGAGAAAGCTCCGGCCATATCCAGAATAGAGCCGATACGGACACAGAATACTCCGCAGTTCCACAGTGCACCCTGGTCGATCAGCTGCTCAGCCGTCTGTTCATCCGGCTTTTCTATAAAGCGGGAAAGGAGATAATAATTTTCTTTCTTCTCTTTAGGAAGCATATAGCCGTATTTGGTGGAAGCGTAGTTTGGACGGGCGCCAATCAGTCCCACCTCTGCCGCTGAAGTATCCACGGCGGCTTCCAGCTGAGGAAGAAGAGTGAAAAAGCTTTCCTGTGTATAAGAATCTACCGGAAGAATTGTTACGTAATCCTCCCTGCGAGCCTGAAGAAAATCGTGAAGGTATGCGCAGGAAAGTAAAATGGCAGGAAAGGTATCCCGCATCTCAGGCTCAGTGGCTATGGGAGCATCACGAAGCTGACTTCGGATTAATTCTTCCTGGCTTTCTGCGGCAGTGATAATCGTATTGCCGGACAGCCCTGCTTCCTTCATCTGCTGCCAGACCCGCTGTACCATGGAGCAGCGTTCCATGGAATTGCTTTCATAATTAACCAGCTTCAGATATTGTTTTGGCCTGGCATCATTGGACAGGGGCCAGAGCCGTTTGCCGCTGCCGCCGGATAATAAGATATAGTACATTTTTGTTTCCTCTCTATTTCCATTCTATAGATAATTTTAAGTTGCTTTTGCCAGTATAATAGGATATTATCTTGATAGCAAGTGAATAAATTGCTTAAAACAAGTATTATATTGCTACAGACTATTTCATGTATATAATAACAGGATTTCCTGGCTTTGAGGTTCTATGCAGTCTTCCTTTGATCGTTTACCTGATGCCTATTATGAAAACTCACGAAGAATTATTCAGACACCCAGTGATTTTGCCCGAAAGGCTCTCTATTACATTCAGGAAACAGGATATTTAAAATTGAAAAAGAGTCATCGTGCCGGGAGAAAAAATCTACCCTCCTACCTATTGGTACTGGTTCTCTCCGGAAGCGGTACCCTGATGGCAGATGGAGAAGAATACCCTCTTCAGGCAGGCTCCTGCTTTTTTATTGATTGTATGCATTCCTATTATCATCAGACCAGTGCAGAGGATCCCTGGGAGCTTAGCTGGGTTCACTTTTACGGTTCTTCCTCAGGGGACTATTATGAGTATTTTACCCGCCATAGCCGCCCGGCTTTCCGTCCTGCCTGCTTTGGTGAATTGAAAAGGTGCATGGAGCATATTTTTTCGGTAAATGAGGCTCTGGGACAGGGGGTGGAGATAGAGTCTTCCCGCTTAATCGTAGAGATGCTTTCCCTGCTGTTAACGGAGGTAGTGGAGAAAAAGGAAGAGGAGGAGCCGGGGCTGATGAAGCAAAAGGAAATTAAAGCGTGGCTGGATGAACACTATCTGGAGAAGTTTTCCCTAGAGGAGCTGTCGGCTCGTTTTTTTATCAGTAAATATCATCTTTCCCGGCAGTTTAAGCATTATTATGGCAGCAGTCCCAACCGATATGTTATAGAAAGAAGGATTACCCATGCCAAGAAGCTGCTTCGGTTTTCCGGCTATAGTCTGGAGGAGGTGGCAAGGGAGTCCGGCTTCTATGATGCCAGCTATTTTAACAAGCAGTTTTTGAAGGCGGAGGGAATCAGTGCAGCTGAATATCGAAGAAGATGGAGGAATTAACAGGTTATGATTAAAAATATCGTTTTTGATATGGGGAATGTGCTGGTGCAGTTCAGGCCCCGGATTGCCTTAGAGGAATTTTTTGAAAAGGAAGAGGACAGAGAACTGATTAATGAAAAACTGTTCAACGCACCTGAATGGCTTATGGGGGATAAGGGGGAGATTACCAATGAACAAAGGTATGAGAGAATTTCTCCCCGGATTCCGGAAGAGCTGAGAGAAGCCTTTAAGCGCTGTGTAGATGGATGGGATATGTGTCTTGCCCCTGTACCCGGAGCAAAAGAGTTTTGTCAGGAAATGAAGGAAAAGGGCTATAAAATATATGTGCTGTCCAATGCCTGCAATCGTTTTCATCACTTTTTTCCCCGTTTTTTTGAGGAAGATTTTTTTCAGGGAATAATGGTTTCCTCGGACGTAAAAATGATTAAACCGGACAGGGCCATTTATCAGTATTTATGTAAAAGCTATGGCCTGGTTCCTGAGGAATGTCTGTTTATTGATGACCGAAGGGAGAATGTGGAAGGAGCCCTGTCCATAGGGATGAAGGGTGTGATTTTCCAAAATAACTGGGACGAGGTTCGCAGGATATTAAAATAGAGCAATGGGATTTCCCACCGACCGGCCACAGCTTATGGGCACAGCGGTGGGATTTTTTATGGTATATCAGAAGAGCCTTAATAGGTTCTTCTGATTTCTCCGCAGGCAATGGGAGTTCCCGAGTTGCCGGAGGGCTGGGTGGTAAAGTCATCGGCATGGGCATGGATGACAACGCTTTTGCCGATAATTTCTTCGATGGTAAAGCGGCGGTCAAAAAAGGCAGTCCAGGCATAGCCCTGATTGGATAAGAGAGGCGGAAGGTCACCTGCATGGAAGGGATGGGACATGCCGCCGGGATTAAAGTGGCCCATCATATTATTCATGCTGCTGCCGTTCATCATGTTATTTCCCGTGGAGGGCATCATGTTGGTATTGCCTTCTGCCATTCGGTTACTGTTTGCGGAAGAGGGCATCATATTGCTGCTTCCTGTGGAGGGCATCATATTATTATTTCCAGAGGACATTACGTTGCTGCAGTTTTCAGCATTGTGAATATGCATGGCAAAAAAGCTGGAGGTTATACCGGGGCGAGTCTCGGGAAGACCGAACACTTCCGCTTCCACCAGAACACCTCCATTGGAGGGCTGGTAAAATTTTACCAGACCGCTGGTTTTGGGATTGTTTCGGTTGTCTACAACCCAGGCCATGGCACGGGGCCGGTCATTGGCCAGAGCATCCACAAAAAATACTCTGGGAGTAATTTGGTAGGGAGGCATAAGAGTTCTCCTTTTTTATTTTGTTTTATGCTTTAGCTTATGCGTTCGACAAAATTTGGTGATAAAGTCACTTGAAATATACCCGGTAAGGGTATATACTGTTTTCGCTGTTCCTGAAAAACAGGGAATGATATTTAAAAGATAAGGAGAAAATGATGGATAAGATCAAAGAAACAGAATGCTGCAGACATAAGTTCAGGGAGGAGAAGGAATACAAGGATTTAGTTCACCGCCTGAACCGGGCAGAGGGGCAGATTCGGGGAATTAAACGGATGCTGGAGGAGAGTGCCTATTGTCCTGACATTCTGATTCAGGTATCTGCGGCTAAAGCCGCTCTGGATGGTTTCAGCAAGGAGCTTTTAAGCAATCATATTCGGGATTGTGTAAAGGAGGATATTCGGGCAGGTAAAGACGAGACCATAGACGAGCTGGTAGGTTTACTGGGGAAATTAATGAAATAGTAGGGTGTGAGAAAAAATGAAAAAATACGAAGTAACAGGAATGAGCTGTGCAGCCTGCAGCGCCCGTGTAGAAAAGGCAGTGGGAGCAGTTGAGGGGGTCACCTCCTGCTCGGTTAGCCTTCTGACTAATTCCATGAGTGTGGAAGGACAGGCTGATGAGGCACAGATTAAGAAGGCTGTGGAGGATGCCGGATACGGAATCCGTCTGCCTATACAAAATAAGCAGCAAAGCTCTTCAGGAAAAGATTCCCTGGAGGATAAAGAGACTCCCCGGCTGAAGCAAAGGCTCTGGAGTTCACTTGGATTTCTCTTGGTTTTGATGTATATTTCCATGGGAGCTGTAATGTGGGGCTGGCCTTTACCGGAAAAACTTGCTTCAAATCCAATGGCGGTGAGTCTTTTACAGCTGTGTCTGACCACCCTTATTCTGGTAATCAATCAAAAGTTTTTTATCAGCGGGTTTAACGGTCTGATCCATAAAGCCCCTAACATGGATACTCTGGTGGCTTTGGGGGCAGGAGCAGCCTACGGATACAGTATCTATATTTTATTTGCCATGAGTGAGGCCTTGATGAAGGGCCATACAGAGCATGCTGCCCATTATCTGCATGAGCTGTATTTTGAATCGGCAGCCATGATTCTTACCTTGATCACCGTGGGAAAAATGCTGGAGGCCCGGGCAAAGGGAAAAACCACGGATGCTCTTAAGGGGCTGATGGATCTGGCGCCTAAAACGGCAGTGCTTCTTGTGGACGGCAAGGAGCAGGAGGTTTTTGCCTGGCAGGTACAAAAGGGAGATATCTTTGTGGTTCGTCCGGGAGAGAGTATTCCGGTAGACGGCAGAGTGGTGGAAGGGCAAAGTGCAGTGGATGAGGCCTCACTTACAGGAGAAAGTATTCCGGCGGATAAGGAGGAGGGAGACAGGGTTTATTCCGGCACCCTGAACCAGTCCGGTTTTCTTCGGTGCGAAGCCACACAGGTAGGTGAGGATACTACTCTGGCCAGGATTATCCAGCTGATGGAGGACGTGGCAGCAACCAAGGCACCTATTGCCAAGCTGGCGGATAAGGTATCCGGAATCTTTGTTCCTACGGTAATGGCTGTGGCACTGGTTACTGCACTGATCTGGCTTTTGACAGGAGAAAGCTTTGGCTTTGCCCTGGCCAGAGGAATTTCCGTACTGGTTATCAGCTGTCCCTGTGCCCTGGGTCTGGCCACGCCGGTAGCCATCATGGTAGGAAATGGTGTGGGGGCAAAAAACGGAATTTTATTTAAGACAGCGGCGTCCCTGGAAGAGGTGGGAAAAACAGACATTGTGGTTTTGGATAAAACGGGGACGCTGACTGAGGGAAGACCCCGTGTAACGGATATTTTACCGACAGAAAAAGTGAGCCGGGAGGAATTATTATTGACTGCCTTTTTGCTGGAAGTAAAAAGCGAGCATCCTTTGGCAAAGGCGATTGTAGAGTATGTGGAAAAAGAAAAAGCCGATTTGGGAAAAAATGGAGATGGAGAGGCGGTGCCTTGGGCAGAGAGCTTTCAGGCTCTGCCAGGAAACGGACTGCAGGGAATAATACAGGGAAAAGCTGTTTTTGGCGGAAATCGTAAATTTATGGAAACCAGAATCCGCTTAACGAAAGAACAGCTTCAGCAAGCCGAGGCTTTGGCGGTACAGGGAAAGACCCCTTTGTATTTTGCAAAAGAAGATCAATTGTTGGGAATAATCGCAGTAGCGGATTCCCTGAAGGAGGACAGCAAAGAGGCAGTCAGACAGCTTAGAGCTATGGGAATCAGGGTGGTTATGCTTACCGGAGATAACGAGTATACGGCCAGAGCCATCGGGGAAATGGCCGGTGTGGATGAGGTAGTGGCCCAAGTTCTGCCGGCAGGTAAGGCAGAGGTCATTGAACGTCTGCAGAAGGAAGGAAGGACTGCCATGGTAGGTGACGGCATCAACGATGCTCTGGCTCTGACAAAAGCGGATACCGGAATTGCCATCGGAGCAGGAACGGATATTGCACTGGATGCAGCAGACGTGGTATTAATGAAGAGCAGCCTTTTGGATGTGCCGGCGGCAATCCGTTTGAGCCGGGCTACCGGAAATAACATTAAACAGAATCTGTTCTGGGCCTTTGCCTACAATGTGATAGGGATACCTCTGGCAGCAGGGCTTTGGATACCTCTGACGGGCTGGGAAATGAATCCTATGTTTGGAGCCTTTGCCATGAGTATGTCCAGCTTTTCGGTGGTGACCAATGCATTGAGGCTGAATCTGGTTTCCGTGAGAGATACCAAAAAAGATCATAGCAGAAGGATAAGAAAAAAGAAGCCTGTTTCAACAGAGGAAAGGGAGGAAAAAAGGATGACAAAAACCATAAAGATTGAAGGAATGATGTGCGGCCACTGTGAGGCAGCAGTGAAAAAAGCACTGGAGGCTCTGCCCCAGGTCAGCGAGGCCAGGGTAAGCCACGAAGCGGGAAGGGCGGTAGTAAGCCTGCAGGGGGAGATAGACGATATGGTACTAAAGGAGACCGTTGAGGCTAAGGATTATCAGGTAGTTACCATTGAATAGAGGCGGTATTGGAAGAAAAAATGAAGCTGTATAAAGAGTTTTTTCGCTATGTTATTCCCTCCATGCTGGCCTTTGCCCTGTCCGGCCTTTATGGAATTGTAGATGGATTTTTCTTAGGGAACGAAATGGGGGATCAGGCCCTGGCGGCAATCAATGTGGCCT
>JBJFFP010000033.1:0-50891 GCA_051891855.1 Lachnospiraceae bacterium
CCCAATTCTTCCGTGCCGATATCGGTTAAAAGGCCGGACACCTCCCGGTAGGGTGTTGCAAAGCGCTGGGAGAGATACCGCATGGAAGCACCCAGTTCACCATCGGGACCGCCATATTGAGAAATAATATACTGTGCCAGCTTTGCATTGGGAGTTTTGATATTTACCGGATACTGCAATCGTTTTTCATAATCCCACATTTATTCATCATCTCCTTCCCAGGGCCACGGCTGTGTGGTCCATAAAAATTCGTTGGTGCCTCCCCGTGCCTGATCCAGAGTCAAGGGACCGTAAGCTTCCCCATATTCTCTCATTTTTTCCTGCTTCATACGATTGTAATAATCAAAATAGTGCATAGCTTCCCGGTCACTGGGATGAGTATCCAGATAAAGCACCAGTTCCACTACTGCGAAATCCAGAATGTTGATTTCTTCAAGCAATCTGCTCTGCCCACAATTCATCTTACACATCTCCTTCCCGTAAAAGGTTTATCCAGACAGGGAAAAATTGTACCTGCCTGAAAGGCCTTCATCAAATTATCATACATGATTATATTTCCCTGCATGGGTACATAAGCTATCCCCAAAGGAAACTGTTCCGGTCTGAACTCCTCGGGAAAAATTTTCATCCTTGAATTCCCACTCATATTCATTTCCATTTCCATGCTACTTAAACTTGTCGACATATCATGACTAAAAAATGTCTTTTCCTCCATATTCTTTACTGTTAGGTTATGTAGCAGCCCGGTTTCTGTGACAGAGAAAATTATTTCAGTGTTAAAAAAATAACAAAACAATGAGATTGGTCTTGATTTCCAAAACAGTTTATGTAAAAATGATTGTATGCAGTTGAGTAATTTGGATGATTTATCCGCAAATCTACAGTAATGGAGGACAGGCATGAGAGGAATAGATACTCAGGTCAGGGTGACCAGAAGACGTATTTTTAAGGAGATTGCCAACCTGGCTTATCATTCAAAGAATCTGAAGGATGATATTGAAGCTTTACCCTACAAGATTGTTAATTATGATGAACCTACCCATCGGGAAAGTATTTATCGGGAGAGGGCTATTATCCGGGAACGAATCAGACTGGCTATGGGGCTTTCCCTCCGTCCGGAAAATGTACCGGTACATTTGACACAGGGATTGGAGGAGAGCAATATTTCAGAGAAATATTATGAGCCCCCACTTATGCAGGTGATTCCCTCCGGCTGTAATGCTTGTCCGGTCAACCGTTATGAGGTGACTAATAAATGTATGGGCTGTGTTGCCCATCCCTGCTATGAAGTTTGCCCTAAGGATGCTATTTCCATGATTAACGGGAAATCCTTTATTGATCAGGAAAAGTGCATTAAATGTGGAAAATGCAAGGCTATCTGCCCCTATGATGCCATTAGCCATCAGGTTCGTCCCTGTGCAGCTGTATGCGGGGTGAATGCGATTAAAAGTGATAGAATGGATCGGGCAGTAATCGATGAAGAGCTTTGTGTTTCCTGCGGTCAGTGTATGGTCAGCTGTCCTTTTGGTGCCATTGCGGATAAATCTCAGATATTCCAGCTGATTCGGGCTTTGCAGTCGGGACGAAAAATCATTGCTCAGGTAGCACCGGCTTTCGTTGGACAATTTGGTCCGGATGTTACGCCCGCCATGTTAAAGACCGCATTAAAGGAGTTGGGCTTTTCCGATGTGTACGAAACGGCAATCGGTGCAGATATGGGCTGTATGGCAGAGGCAGAGCACTATGTTCATGAGGTGGCCACAGGAAAGCTTCCCTTTTTGCTGACCTCCTGCTGTCCTTCCTGGTCCGTAATGGCCAAGAAATTCTTTCCGGAGACCATAGATAAGATTTCCAATGCCCTTACGCCTATGGTGGCAACTGCCAGAAAAATAAAGGAAGACCATCCCGATGCCTCCGTGGTATTTATCGGCCCCTGTGCTTCAAAGAAGCTGGAGGCTTCCAGAAGGACCGTCCGGTCAGATGTGGATTTTGTCATTACCTTTGAAGAGCTGAGCGGTATGTTTGAAGCAAAAGAAATCATCCTGAATCAAATACAGCCCTTGGATGAGATGGAGGATGCAACCGGAGCAGGAAGAGGCTACGGTGTATCCGGCGGTGTAGCTGATGCCATTGAACGCTGCATACGGGAATACTATCCGGATGTGGAGGTTCATATTGAACATGCAGAAAGTTTGTCGGAGTGTAAGAAGATTCTGATGATGGCCAAAGCAGGAAAGAAGAACGGCTGTTTAATTGAGGGAATGGCCTGTCCCGGAGGCTGTGTGGCAGGAGCCGGAACCAATATTGCCATTATGCAGGCAAATAAAGAGGTTGCTGATTTTAAGAAGGCGGCAAAACAGCCTATTCCCAATCAGGAATAAACAGATTGACTAAAGAAGATGACAGCATGAGGAAGGAAATTGACATGAGTAAAGTAAGAACCAGATTTGCTCCCAGTCCTACCGGGAGAATGCATGTGGGAAATTTAAGAACGGCCCTGTATGCTTATTTAATTGCCAAGCATGAAGGGGGAGATTTCCTGCTTAGAATTGAGGATACCGACCAGGAAAGATATGTGGAGGGGGCTGTTGAGATCATCTACAGAACCCTGCAAAAAACGGGGCTGATCCATGATGAGGGGCCGGATAAGGATGGAGGCTTTGGTCCCTATGTGCAAAGTGAACGTCAGGCTAAGGGAATTTATCTTGAATATGCCAAAAAGCTGATTGAAAAAGGGGAGGCTTATTATTGCTTTTGTGATAAAGAGCGTCTGGAAACTCTCACCAGAACGGTGGCGGGGAAAGAAATTAATGTTTACGATAAGCATTGCCTATCCCTTTCCAAGGAAGAAATAGAAGAAAAGCTGGCGGTAGGACTTCCCTATGTCATCCGCCAAAATAATCCCGCCACGGGAACCACCACCTTCAGGGATGAGATATATGGCGATATTACCGTGGATAATGGGGAACTGGATGATATGATTCTGATTAAGTCGGATGGATATCCTACTTATAATTTTGCCAATGTAGTAGACGATCATCTAATGGGAATTACCCATGTAGTCAGAGGAAATGAATATTTATCCTCTTCACCGAAATATAATCGATTATATGAAGCATTTGGCTGGGAGGTGCCTACCTATGTTCATTGTCCTTTAATTACGGACGAAGAACACCATAAGCTGTCCAAGCGATGCGGTCATTCCTCCTATGAGGATTTGATTGAGCAGGGCTTTATCACGGAGGCAGTAGTTAATTTTGTGGCTCTTTTAGGCTGGAGTCCTTCAGATAATCAGGAGATTTTTACTTTGGAGGAGCTGGTTAAGGCCTTTGATTACCGCCATATGTCCAAATCTCCCGCAGTATTTGATTATACCAAGCTGAAGTGGATGAATGGAGAATACATTAAGGCTATGGAGGAGGAGGACTTCTATGAGAAGGCCTTACCCTATTTGAAGCAGGCTATAACGTCTGAATTGGACTTTAAGAAGATCGCAGGTATGGTAAAGACAAGGATAGAGCTTTTCCCGGATATTTTGGAAATGGTAGATTTCTTCCAGACACTTCCGGAGTACGATACAGCCATGTATACCCATAAGAAGATGAAGACCAACGAGTCAACCTCCTTAGAGGTATTAAAGGATGTCCTTCCTCTCTTAGAGGTGCAGGAGGATTACAGTAACGATGCCCTGTATCAGATGCTGACAGAGTATGTGGAAAAGAAGGGATGTAAAAACGGATATGTAATGTGGCCTATCCGGACAGCCGTAAGCGGAAAGCAGACTACACCTGCAGGGGCTACGGAGATTATGGAAATATTGGGAAAGGATGAGTCCATCAAAAGAATTAGGAAGGGAATTGAAAAACTGGAGTATGCAGTCACCCAGTAAATCCCAGTTGAAGGCAATTACACACGGGGCGGGTCCCATGCTGGTACTGGCAGGACCCGGCTCCGGTAAAACCTATGTAATGGTTCAGCGTGTACTCCATCTGATTACCCATTTCCATATTGATCCTCAATCCATATTGGTCATTTCTTTTTCCAAAGCCTCTGCTCAGGAGCTGAAAAAACGCTTTGATGCTCAGATGAGTGGCAGCGGAAAGGTAAATTTCTCCACTTTTCATGCCTGCTTTTTTCACATATTAAAAAACACTTTTTCCTACACATCCAAATCAATTATTACTCCTGCAGAGCAGCGGGAAATCATAAAAACTCTTCTTTTAGATCCCTATTATGAGGAAACAGATACCCGGGAAAAAGAAGATGAATTTATCAGCAAATTTTCCTATTACAAAAATCGGGAGCCGGGAATCCTCAGAGAGAAGGAAAGCTCTAAATTTCTGGAGCTTTTTCAGGCTTATCAGCAGGAAATGCACAGCCGGGGGAAATTGGATTTTGATGACATGGGTTTATTATGCCTGAAACTGTTTCGGGAGCAGCCGGAGGCTTTGGCCTTATGGCAGGATAAATTCAAGTTTATCCTTATTGATGAATTTCAGGATATTAATCCCATTCAGTTTCACATTATTCAGCTGCTGGTTCAGCAAACAAAGAATCTTTTTGTGGTAGGGGATGATGATCAGGCCATTTACAGCTTTCGAGGCTCCAGTCCCCGGATTATGCTGAATTTTGAAAAGATTTATCCCAATACCCAAAGAGTTCTTCTGGAAACAAATTATCGATGCAGTGAAAACATTATACAAAAATCTCTGGAAGTGATTGAAGAAAACAAACAACGGTTTTATAAAGAAATTAAATCCTCTAAACCGCCGGGAAATTCCGTGATTCTGAAAGGGTTCCCCAATTATCTGGCGGAATATGAGTATATGATCAAACGGTTTAGGGAGCTTTTTGAAGAAGGAGTAAGGCCTTCTGAGATTTCCTGCATCTATCGAACCAATCAGAATATGGGAGGCCTTGCCCAATATCTTACCCGCCATCAAATCCCCTTTGTGATGAAGGAGGCCGGAAAGAGTATCTTCGATCATTTTATAGCCAGGGATATTTTAAGCTATCTGCAGTTTTTCTTGGAGGGAAAACGCCGCAGTGATTTTTTCATCATTATGAATAAGCCGCTACGCTATTTATCCCGTAAAGCCTGCAGAAACGAAACAGTGGAATGGAAGGAGCTTAAAGCTTATTATAGGGAAAAGCCTTATATGCAAAACATTCTTTCCGGGCTGGAAAAGCAGGAAAGCTGGATCAGCCGCCTAGATTTATATGGAGCAGTAAGCTATATTCGTAAGGCTGTCGGTTATGAGAAATACCTAGAGGAATATTGTAAAGGACAGGGTATTCTTTTGGATGAGGCAAAGGAAATTCTGGATTTTATCCATAACAGTATTCGGGGAATGGCTTCTCTTTTGCAATGGAAGCAGGAGATTTCCCAATACGAAGAGGCAATAAAACAGGCGGACAGGAAGGAAAAGGAAGGAATACATTTGCTTACCATGCATGCCTGTAAGGGATTGGAATATTCCCATGTATTCCTGCCGGATTGTAATGAGGGAAAGCTTCCTCATAAAAAAGCAGTTACGCAGGAAGAGCTGGAAGAGGAAAGAAGAATGTTTTATGTAGCAATGACACGGGCAAAGGACAGTCTGGAGCTTCTTTATATAGAGGACAGAAGTGGCAGGAAATCTCAGCCCAGCCGCTTTCTTCCTCTGAAAAGAAAGGGGAAGGGCATTATGCTGAAAAAGTCTTTATAGACAAAGGAGGAGGACTACTCCCCCTCCAAAAGCTCATCAAATTCACAGCTGTCCAGATATTCATCAAAGGCTTCTTCTACCCGTTCCCACTCCTCGTCACTGTCAATAAACTCCAATATAGGTTCTTCATTGGGATCCTCCGGATTCTCACGGTAGCGGTAGAACCAGGTCTCTCCATCTTCGTTTTCACCCTTTTCATCCAGAGGAAGGAGGGCGATATAATCAGAATCATCTACATGGATAATGGTGATAATGGCACAATTAACAATTGTTCCGTCTTCAAGAGTGATTTCTACGGACATTTCTTCATCCATATTTTCCTGTTTTTCCATACGGTATCTCCTTTTTCTTTATTTTCCTTATTGTACTAAGCTTCAGGAAAGATGACAAGGAGAAAATATTGTGCTATAGTAAAAGAACAGTGAGTGAAGGGAGAACAGAATGAGACAGTTCAGTGTGGGCAACGCTTTTCCCATGGGGGCATCCCCGGCAGGCAATAATGCGATACAGTTTGTTTGTAAAAATACCGGCAGTATAAATGCCGGTTTAGTTCTTTATGAAATAAAAACCGGGAAAAAGGAAGTCTTTCTTTTTCAGGAAGAGCATAGAATCGGTAATGTCTATTCCTTGAAGATAGAGGGGATTTGTCCCAAAGACTATTCCTATAATTTTATTTCCAATGAGAAAGAGGAGTTGGATCCTTATGCAAAAATTGTTATGGGAAATGAAATCTGGGGAAAGAGACCGGTAAAGCTCTCAGCAGGGATTCTCCTTGAAGAGTTTAACTGGGAAAAAGACAGACCTTTATACAGGCCCTTTGAGGAGTGTATTTTTTACCAGCTTCATGTAAGAGGCTTTACCAGACACTCCTCTTCCGGAGTGAAGAAAAAAGGAACCTTTAAAGGAATTATGGAAAAAATCCCTTATTTGAAAGAGCTGGGAATTAATACGTTGGAGCTGATGCCTGCTTACGAGTTTACAGAGCAGGAGAGTGGTTTAAAAACAACGAAAGAGGATGAACCGGGAAGATTGAATTATTGGGGATTTAAAAAAGGGGCATATTTTGCTCCCAAGTCTTCCTATGCAGGGGAAAAGAGACCGGATATTTCTTTTAAAAAGATGGTAAAGGAGCTTCATCGGGAAGGAATTGAGGTGATTATGCAGTTTTACTTTCCGCCTGAGGTCAGTCCGGTATATATTGCCCAGGTACTTCGGTTTTGGACAGTAGAATATCATGTTGACGGTTTTAGGCTTATGGGAGTGGGAATACCGGTAGAGTTTTTTGCTGCTGATCCGGTACTGTACAATACCAAGCTTCTTTATGAGAGCTTTGAACCATCAAAGTGCTATGCAGACAGATGTGCTCCGGTATTCAAAACCGTGGCAACCTATAATGATGAATATATGTACGCACTTCGTCATTTTCTCAAAGGCGATGTAGGATCTCTGGGGAGAGCCTTTGAAGCCATGTGCCTGTACTCCAAATGGGCAGGAAATATGGTTTATTTTACCAATTATAACAGCTTCACCCTTAAGGATATGGTTTCCTATGATCGGAAGCACAATGAAGAGAATCAGGAAGAGGGAAGAGACGGAAATAATTATAATGTAAGCTGGAACTGTGGTGTAGAGGGACCCAGCAGACGAAAAAGCATACTTTTTCTCAGAAACAGGCAGATGAGAAATGCAATCACCCTGCTATTATTTTCCGGAGGGACTCCCGTACTTTTATCCGGAGATGAATTTGGTAATTCGCAAAACGGAAACAATAATCCTTATTGTCAGGACAATGTAATTTCCTGGCTGAATTGGAAAGAGCTGGAAAGGAACAAGGAGTTTTTCCACTTTGTAAAAGAGATGATTCAGCTGAGAAAAGCTTTTCCGCTTTTAAGCAATCAGCCTAAAGAGGGAACCGGAAGGATAGGGGCAGAATTTCCCTATTTGTCTTATCACGGAAAAGAAGCATGGAAGCTGAACTGGGATGAGAGCAATGAAGAGGCAGGAGGGATTCTTTTTTATAGCCAACAGACTTATCTTTATTTATGTGTGAATATGCATTGGCAGGAAACGAAGCTGGCTCTGCCCAATCTTCCGGGAAATAAAAAATGGACGCTGCTTCTGGACACATCCAATGAAGAAAAGCCGGGAGAGCTGCCGAAGATAAAATCAGTTGACATAAGACCTAGATCGGTTAAATTAATGACTGCAAAAGGAAGTAAGAAGGATTTTGATGAAAGCGTATCAGCATTTTAAAACCATAACCTATCACAAATGGCTGGTGATGAAAGGATGCTTTTCCATAGGCCTGTATCGCCAGGGAATCTGTCATGATCTCTCTAAATACAGTCTGGTGGAATTTCTTGTGGGAGCAAGGTTCTATCAGGGAACCAGGAGCCCTAACAATGCGGAAAGGGAATGGAGGGGATACTCTGAGGCTTGGCTCCATCATAAGGGAAGAAATAAGCACCATTATGAATACTGGATTGATTACAGCACAGAGAATATAAAAGGAGGCATGGCTCCAGCACCCATGCCTATCCGCTATATTTTAGAAATGATTATGGACAGGATAGCCGCAAGCAGGGTATATGCCAAAGAGGAGTATACACAGGCGAATCCCCTGGCCTATTATCTGTGGGGGAGACAGGATGCTCCCCTTCATCCCAAGACACGGGCTGCCCTGGATTTGCTTTTACAGCTTCTGGCAGAATATGGAGAAAAAGAAATGGTTCGTTTTATCCGTAAGGAAATTATTCCTGTGCAGAAAAAATGGGATGATCCCCGGGAATGGCCGTTGATGGTTGAAGCATTCAGGAAAGAATATGGATTGAAGCAGCTGGGATAAGCACTTTGGAAAATCAGAAGAATATAATGGAGTAAAGAAAAGGGAGAAAAACCTATGAACTCTTTATTTTTACTCATCATTCTTTTTAGCTGCTGCGGCAGTAATTTCTTTGGAAACCGCGGCTGCTGCGGCAACAATTTCTGTGGTGAAGAGCACTCACGCCGTGAGGAGTGTGGCTGTCGTGAAGAACGTCGGGATGAAGGCTGCAGACAGAATCCCTGGGGACGTGATAATAACAACAGAGGAGGCTCGAATAATTCGGAGAGAAGCACCTCCTGCGGCTGTGACAGACCGGCTATGGGGCCTTCCTGTCCTCCACCCCCTCCCATGCCAAGAAATCAGTTTTCCTGTATGGACAATGAACCCCGTACCTGCGGTTGTGAGGAGCAATAATCTAAAAAGCCTGTGGTATACAGGCTTTTTATTTTACAAAAATACTTGATTTTAGAATATACATATGTTATATTACCAATACAACTCCGAAACTTCTATTTTATCAAGATGAGTTTAACTCATTCAGAGGGGATACAAGTCCCCATCCTTGCCTTACAGGCATCAATTTATTTCAATTTATTTTTATTTAAGACGGAAAGGAGGTAAAAGAAGTTATTTATTATCAGTACAAACAAAGGAAAAGGAGATTTTATGCGAGGAAGAAAAATAATCGGTTTGTTACTTACAGTGGTTACATTAATTTTTATCATTGCCTGCCTTATGTTTTATGATGCCAATCAGACCTATAAAGCTGAAAAAGGAATTGAGGAAGCAATTAAAAACTATTCAGCCTCTATGGATGATGAGGAAATTAAGGTACTTACAAAAGAGATTTATGCTGCTGTAGAGCAGAAGCTGGAGGGAATGGATGCAAATAACCTTACCGAGAAGGATTTGGAGGAGTTACTGGAAACGGTGATCAGGGAATTGGAAATAAGAACCCTGGAATATAGGGACAGAGACATTACGAGAGAGGAAATCAACAGGATTGCCAATGAAGTGATCAAAAAAATTATTGAATTAAACATGGTTCCTTCCAATGAGGATAATCTGTCCAAGCTGGAGGAGTATAGGCTTAAACTGGATCAGATAACCAATTTGCAGCAGGATTTGTGGGTAAAGCTGACACAGACACAGGCAGATATTACAGCACTGCAAAACAGAATCAGTGAATTGGAAAAAGCACTAGAGACACGAATGGAGCAGCTTGAACACCAGGCATCAGATTTGCAGAAGAATGTTCTTTATTACCAATACAATAAAGATTCTCAGACTTTAAGTCTGTTGGGAAAGGAATGAGAGGAAGGATGAAAGCAGGAAAGATAATTATTGCCGGTATACTTGCCTTTGGGCTGATTGTATCTTCTGAACTGGAGACGAAAGCGGATGACCGGATAAAGCTCAGCTCCTGCGGCAGGATGGAATACCATAATCGTACACCGGAAAATACACTGGATGATGTAATTTTTGATGCCCATGACCTGCAAATGCTTGCTGAGAAAATTAGGAATTTGGAGATCAAGATAAGGGAGATGGAGCAATCCGTAAACTGGGGAGGAAATACATGAAAAAGAAAACATTGATATATGTATCCATAATAATGATTCTGATTCTTTCAGTAATGAGAAATAGTTATTCCAATGCAGCAACGGCCTTTGGCAGCAAAGGTAAATTCATTTACAATAATAATACCCCTGAGAATGAAGCGGATGATGTAATTTTTGACTCTGCGGACTTGATAACTCTGGACAACAGATTGATGGGACTTGACAGCCGTATTACTGCCTTGGCAGAGTATATTGAACAGGGAGTCAGAAACATTGTGAATGCGCTGGAAAAATATCCGCATATTGACTTTGGCAGGGAAGAAGGAGAGGAAATACCGTCATTTGATGCCATCGTTGCAGCTATTAATCAGCTTACCCTCATTCCGCCGGATACTTATTTCTATGAGGAGAATACGGAAGGGGATGAGAATATTGTCAGATATAAAAAAATCAACGGAAAATATTATCGCTGCAGTGCCCAGGGAAGCGTTGCAGAAGGTACCCCAGAGGAAGAAATAAGCGGAAAGACACTTATTGCCTATAGGGCAGCAGAAGCATCCAATATAACGGCAGGGTCGGCAGCCTATGTAGAAGGGGTACTGCATTTGGGAAATGGCGGTGATAATACAGCATACTATGAAAGGGGAAGTACAGAATCCAAAGTAATTACACGGATAAAAATAGGAACCGGCAGCCTAGGCAATACAAAAACCTTTGATATCACCGGCTATGAAGGATGGGAAACCTTTACACTGGATAATTTTGCCTGGATGGCCACAGGAGCCACGGTGGTAGAAGCCTCAGGGGTGGGAGTAAATACAGGCAACAGCTATAATTCCCAGACAGGTATTCTGTCCATAGGAGCAGCACATGGGGCAACAATCGTAGATAGCCGTCATATGAGAGGATATGCCAGTTATGACGTGTATTTAATCTACTGATAAAGAATCCAAGTGATGTTGACGGCAAAGGGGCCATGACCGTTATCCGGTCACAGCCCCTTATTCATTTTTTATTCTGCTGCAGGCTGCATGGAAGCTTCCGGAACGGAATGTTCTTCTAAAGTCTGGGAAAGCCGCTTCTTTGCCGTAGACAGCATCAGCTTGATACGGTTCAGCTGATTGACCTCACTGGCTCCGGGATCGTAGTCAATGGCTACAATATTGGAATCCGGATACCGATGTCTCAGTTCCTTAATCACTCCCTTTCCTACCACATGATTGGGCAGACAGCCAAAGGGCTGGGCACAGACAATATTAGGAGCACCGCAGTGGATTAATTCAATCATTTCTCCCGTCAGGAACCATCCTTCACCGGTCTGGTTTCCAATGGAAACAATGGGTGAAGCATATTCAGCCAGCGTATAGATGGAGCTGGGAGGATCAAAATGCTTACTCTTTTTCAGAGCCTTAGCCGCAGGGGAGCGCATAAATTCTAAAGCCTGAATCCCTAATCGGGCATTTCTGGCGGATTTTTTACTGGTTCCCAGATTCTCTGCTTTATAGATCTGATTGTAGAAGCAGTAAAGCATAAAATCCAATAAATCCGGCATAACTGCTTCGGCACCCTCTCGCTCCAGCAGTTCAACCAGATTGTTGTTGGCAGCAGGAGAGAATTTTACCAGAATCTCACCTACGATACCTACTCTGGGCTTTTTCAGGGATTCATCAATGGGAAGGGCATCAAACTCTTCCACAATTTGGCGACAGATTTTGGCGAAGCGTAAAAAACTTAGGCTTTTTCCGGCCACAAAGTCCTGGCAAACCGTTTTCCATTTTTCGTGGAGAGCATCGGCAGAACCGGGAGTAAGCTCATAGGGGCGCATACGATAGAGACAGCGCATAAATAAGTCACCAAAGATGGCTCCGTAAACTGCCTTGATAATCAAGCTCTTGGTTAGCTTGAAGCCGGGATTAGTCTCAATGCCACCCAGATTCAGGGAAATAACGGGAATATGCTCCATCCCTGCTTTTTCTAGGGCACGTCGGATAAAGCCGATATAATTGGTGGCCCGACATCCCCCTCCGGTCTGGCTGATGATAAGGGCAGTTTTATTTAAGTCATACTTTCCACTGTGAAGAGCATCCATTAACTGGCCCACTACCAGAAGAGAGGGATAGCAGGCATCGTTATTAACGTATTTTAATCCCATATCCAGGGAATGACGGTTATCATTATTCAGCACCTCAAAGTGGTAGCCGGCAGAATTAAAGGCGGGCTCCAGAATGTCAAAATGAATAGGAGACATCTGGGGACAAAGAATAGTATATTCCTTACGCATTTCTTCCGTGAAAACCACCTTATTGATGGCTGAAGAGCTGATTTCCCGTTTTCCTCCCGCTTTTTTCTTGGTTTCAATGGCAGACAGAAGAGAGCGGATACGGATTCTGGCAGCCCCCAGGTTATTTACTTCATCAATTTTCAGGCAGGTATAAATTTTCTCTGAACCGGATAAAATATCATTCACCTGATCCGTGGTAACCGCATCCAGGCCACATCCAAAGGAGTTTAACTGAATTAAATCCAAATCATCTCTGGTTTTCACGAAGCTGGCTGCCGCATAAAGGCGGGAGTGATACATCCACTGGTCGGAAACGATTAAGGGACGTTCCGGCTTAGCCAGATGGGAAAGAGAATCTTCGGTAAATACGGTAATATCGTAGGAGGTAATCAGTTCCGGTATTCCATGATTGATTTCCGGATCCAGATGGTAGGGGCGTCCGGCCAGTACAATACCATGCTTTCCGTTTAGCTGCATCCAGGCAAGAACCTCTTCACCCTTCTGCTGAGTATCCTGACGAACCTGCTCCAACTCCTGCCAGCCTGCATTTACTGCGTCAGCAATTTCATTAAAGGTAAGCTCACTAAATTCCTTTACCAGTGCCTGAATAATGGTTTCCTTTGTGGCAAAGGACATGAAAGGATTGCGGAAAACCATTTTTCCGCCACTGATTTCCTCTACATTATTCTTAATGTTTTCCGAATAAGAGGTTACAATAGGGCAGTTATAATGGTTATTGGCTTCCTTAATTTCATTTCTTTCATAAAAAATAGCAGGATAGAAGATAAAGTCAACATTCTGGTTAATCAGCCAGCTGATGTGACCATGCACAAGCTTGGCGGGGTAACACTCCGATTCGCTGGGAATGGATTCAATACCCAGTGAGTAGATTTTATAGGTGGAGCTGGGGGAAAGCACCACCTGATAGCCCAATCGGGTAAAGAAGGTAAACCAGAAGGGGTAATTTTCATAGAAGTTAAGAACCCGGGGGATACCCACAGTACCACGGTAAGCTTCATCAGCAGAGAGGGGCTCATAGGAAAATAATCGTTTTAATTTATATTCAAATAAATTGGGCACCTGATTGCTGCTTTTCGCCTTGCCAAGACCTTTCTCACAGCGGTTTCCGGAAATATATTGGCGTCCACCGGTAAAACGATTGACGGTAAGACGGCAGTTATTGGTACAGCCCTTACATTTTGCCATATTGGTTTCATATTCCAAATCCATAATTTGGGATAAAGAAAGCATAGTGGTCTTATAGTCGGGGGTGTATTTTTCCCGGGCAATTAAAGCCGCACCAAAGGCTCCCATAATTCCGGCAATATCGGGACGGATGGCTTCACAGTCGGCAATTTTTTCAAAGCTTCTTAAAACGGCATCGTTATAAAAGGTTCCTCCCTGAACCACAATCTGTTTGCCTAAATCAGAAGCATCCGATACCTTAATAACCTTAAAAAGAGCATTTTTGATTACAGAATAGGCCAGACCGGCAGAAATATCAGCAACGGAGGCACCTTCCTTTTGTGCCTGCTTTACGTTGGAATTCATGAATACGGTACAACGGGTACCCAAATCAATGGGATGTTCAGCAAAAAGAGCTTCCTTTGCAAAATCCTGTACGCTTAAATTCAAAGATTTGGCAAAGGTCTCAATAAAGGAGCCACAGCCGGAAGAGCAGGCCTCATTCAGCTGTACACTGTCTACCGTTTTTTTCTTGATTTTAATGCATTTCATATCCTGGCCACCGATATCCAGAATACAGTCTACAGAGGGGTTGAAAAAGGCGGCGGCATAATAATGAGCCACCGTTTCCACCTCACCATCATCTAGCAGAAAGGCAGCCTTCATCAGGGCTTCACCATAACCGGTAGAGCAGGAGCGGACAATATGGGCATTTTCCGGCAGCTTCTCATAAATATCCTCTATGGCATCAATAGCAGTTTTTAAGGGACTGCCGTTATTATTGCTGTAAAAGGAGTAGAGCAGAGAACCGTCTTCTCCCACCAGAGCAATTTTGGTGGTAGTAGAGCCGGCATCAATGCCCAGAAAACAGTTACCGGAATAGTCTTTAAGAGAAGCCGTTTTTACACAATGTCCTTCATGACGTCTTAAGAAGGCTTCGTATTCGGATTCGTCCTTAAACAGGGGCTCCAAACGGTTTACTTCAAACTGGATGGCTATATCTTGGGATAATTTATGTACCAGCTCCTCCAAAGTGAAGGAGGTTTCCTTAGCGTTCATGGCAGAGCCCATGGCTGCAAACAGATGGGAGTTTTCCAAATCAATAATATGCTCATCATCCAGCTTAAGGGTACGAATAAAAGCAGCCTTCAGCTGATCCAAAAAGTGAAGGGGCCCGCCCAAAAAGGCAACATGCCCACGGATGGGTTTACCACAGGCCAGGCCGCTTATGGTCTGATTGACTACCGCCTGAAAAATGGAAGCGGACAAATCTTCCCTGGTAGCACCGTCATTAATCAGGGGTTGAATATCCGTTTTTGCAAAAACGCCGCAGCGTGCGGCAATGGTGTATAAGGACTGATAATTTCTGGCGTATTCATTAAGACCGGAGGCATCTGTCTGAAGAAGAGAAGCCATCTGGTCGATAAAAGAGCCGGTACCTCCGGCGCAGATTCCGTTCATCCGCTGCTCAACATTACCGCCTTCAAAATAAATGATTTTCGCATCCTCGCCGCCAAGCTCGATGGCAACGTCGGTTTTGGGAGCCAATTCCTGCAGAGCAGTGGATACGGCAATTACCTCCTGCTCAAAGGGAATGCCTAAAAGATTGGCCAAGGCCAGACCGCCGGAGCCGGTAATTACCGGATGTACCTGTAAATCTCCCAGTTTCTCATGGGCGGCAATCACCAGCTCTGCCAAAGTTTCCTTAATGTTGGCAAAATGCCGCTTATAATCGGCAAAAACAAGTTTTTTACCGGCATCCAGAAGAGCCACCTTGACGGTGGTGGAGCCGATATCAATTCCTAAAGTATAAGATGTATTCGTCATGTATTAACCTTTCATCGTTTGATTATTTTGGGATCAAATCCCAGTTGATAACAGAAGTAGTAACGGTGCCAATACAATGTAGTAATACGAACTATTATCAACTCGTACTATTATATTCCTTTAATGGGGGAATAGCAACGCAAAAAAGAACAAAAAACAGAGAAAAAAATTTAAATATTCTAAACATTTTATAATATTTTTTCTTTCTAAATGGTGAAGCGTTTACTTTTAGGCCGTCCTTTGCTAGAATAAAAACACTTATATGTCTATAATCAGTTAAGACAGAATGGAGGAGACGATGAAACCGAGTTTTTTGGATAGAATGGAAAGAAAGCTGGGAAAATATGCTATACACAATCTTTCCCTGTATTTGATTATTTGTTATGCCTTTGGGTATATTATTCAGATAGTAAACAGTGATTTTTTTGCCTATCTGACTCTTGAGCCTGTTTACATTCTGCGTGGGCAGATTTGGAGGCTGATGACCTGGATTTTGGTTCCCCCTTCTACCAGCAACATTTTTTTTACTTTAATTATGCTGTATTTTTACTATTCCATAGGAACCAACATGGAAAGAGTATGGGGAGCCTTCCGCTATAATATGTATCTTTTTTCCGGTATGCTGTTTACCATTTTGGGAGCCTTTCTTACCTTTGCCATCTACTATTTCGCCTACGGAATGATGGCTGCAGGTATAGGCTATTATGTCAGTACCTATTATGTGAATATGTCAATTTTTCTTGCCTATGCGGCTACCTTCCCCCAGATGCAGGTGGTCATCTTTTTGCTGATTTTTCCCATCCCCATCCGGGTAAAGTGGCTGGGGATTATTTATGGAGTCATGTTGGTTATTTCGGCTCTGCAGAGCAATATGGTAGGGCGGATTATGATTTTGGCCTCTCTGCTGAACTTTATCCTGTTTTTCCTTGCCTCTAGGAATCGGATGTATGCTTCGCCTAAGGAGATTCATCGACGGCAGGTATACCGGCAGCAGGTAAAAAAGGCACAGCCTATTACCAAGCATAAATGTGCCATTTGCGGAAGAACGGATGAATCCAATCCTGAGCTGGAGTTTCGATTCTGCTCCAAATGCGACGGAAATTATGAATATTGTCAGGATCATTTGTTTACCCATGAACATGTGAAATCTCATTAGAAAGAGGAAAAAATGGATCAGGAAAAAGTATTTGCCAAAACGCTGGAGGAGATTCGTGCCCTGGCTAAGCTTCAGGGAAACAGGATAGAAAGTATACAGGTGGAGGAAGCCTTTAAAGCCATAGGAATCTGCCGGGAACAATTAGAGCCGGTTTATGGGTATCTGCAAAGTAAGCATATCGGAATCGATGAAGAAGCACAGGAGATAGAGATGGACCGGGAGGACAGCCATTATCTGGAGGAGTATCTTAAATCACTGGGGCAGCTTCCGGTGCTGAATGAAGGAGAAAAGAGAGCTTTTATTATGGCAGCAATGGCTGGAGAAGAGGAGGCTAAAGGCAAAATTTTGCAGGCCTTCCTTCCCCAGGTAGCAGATATTGCCAGACTTTACAGTGGACAGGGCATTTTTCTGGAAGACCTGATCGGGGAGGGGAATCTGGCTCTGGCACAGGGGATAGAGATGCTGGGATGTTTGGAGGAACCCGGAGAAGCAGAAGGAATGCTTGGAAAGATGATTATGGACGCTATGGAGGAGGCTGTGGAGATAAACAGCCGAATAAAGCAGGCGGATCAAGGGATTGCAGATAAGATTAACCGGGTATCAGAGCTGGCCGGCGAACTGGCTGAAAGCTTAAGAAGAAAGGTCACTGTTTCAGAGCTGGCAGAAGAAACGGCTCTTACCGTGGAGGAAATTCATGAGGCACTGCGGTTAAGCGGAAATAGGATTGAACATATTGAAGGATAGGAAAGAAGACGAAGGACAGTGGAAAATCAGGATTTTAAATATGTGTGCCAGGATATGACCAATCTGTACATCGGGGCCAGATATACCTATGGAGAACTAATGGCTTTGGATGAAATACCCTTTAAACTGAAAACAATCCTGTCCCACTATATGCTGAAGGAAGTGGCCGAGGATACAAAAATAGAAGACCATATTTTTTACCTGGATAAAAACAGCCTTTCCTTTCTGGTATATAGCCAGATGAAGGCAAAATTTCTTCTTTCTGTATGGCAGGAGAAGGAAGGCAAAAGGCCGGCAGGATACAGGCGCAGAACCTGCCGTATAGAAGAAATAGTTGACAGCAGTGAATTGAAAGAAAAAATGCATCAGATAATCGTAGAAGAAGTACATATTACCAAGCTGGGACTGATGAAGGTCAGCTAATAAAGGTAGATGTATTTATACTATTGTTGTGGAGAATAAAGGAGAGATTAATGAGAAAAATTGAGGCTTATGAGATTATTGAAGAAAGAGAAATAAAGGAGCTTCGCAGCAGGGCCTGTTTATGCCGGCATAAAAAGACCAATGCCAGAGTTATCCTTATGGAGAATCAGGATGAAAATAAAGTGTTTTATATCGGCTTTCGTACCACTCCCGAGGAAAGTACGGGAGTTTCTCATATTTTAGAGCATTCCGTACTGTGCGGCTCGAAGCATTTTCCGGTGAAGGATCCGTTTATTGAATTGGCAAAGGGCTCCCTGAATACCTTTTTAAATGCCATGACCTATCCGGATAAAACCGTATATCCTGTGGCCAGCTGTAATGACAAGGATTTTCAAAATCTGATGCATGTTTATCTGGATGCGGTATTTTATCCCAATATTTATCAGCATGATCTGACCTTCAAGCAGGAGGGATGGCATTATGAGATGGAGGAAGAAAACAGTCCTCTTACCATCAATGGTGTGGTTTATAATGAAATGAAGGGGGCTTTTTCCTCCCCGGATGACGTTTTGGAAAGAGAAATTTTAAATTCCCTTTTTCCGGATAATACCTATCGGGAGGAGTCCGGTGGCGATCCGGAGGTTATCCCCCAGCTGACCTATGAGCATTTTAAGGAGGTACATCAAACCTATTATCATCCCTCCAACAGCTATATCTATTTATACGGTAATATGGATATGGAGGAGAAGCTGGAATTTCTGGATAGAGAATATCTGTCCCATTTTGAAGCTCTTCAGGTGGACTCGGATATCGATCTCCAAAAGCCCTTTGCCCGGCCCCTTTATTTGAAGAAACAGTTTTCTGTAGCAGATAAGGAGGATTTAGTTGAAAATACCTATTTAAGCTACAATACTGCCATGAAAACCAATTTGGACCCCATGCATTACCTAGCGTTTAAGATTTTAGACTATGCCATTTGCTCATCCCCGGCAGCCCCATTGAAAAAAGCCCTGTTGGATGCAGGCATAGGAAAGGATGTGTACAGCTTTTATGACAGCGGGGTAAAGCAGCCTTATTTCAGCATTATTGCCAAAAATGCAGAAGGCGGGCAGCAGGAGGAATTTGTTTCCCTGATTGAAAATACCTTAAAAAAGCTTTGTAGGGAAGGGATCAATAAGGAATCTCTGAAGGCGGCATTAAATTATTATGAATTTAAGTATAGAGAGGGAGATTTCGGCTCCTATCCTCCGGGTCTGATGTATGGACTCCAGATTCTGGACAGCTGGCTTTATGATGACAGTAAGCCCTTCATTCATGTGGCAGCAAATGAAACCTTTAAGGAACTGAAAGAAAAGCTGGATACAGATTATTTTGAAGAATTGATACGGGAATTTCTATTGGAAAATACCCATAAAACCATATTGATGGTGGAACCGATGGTAAATCTGGCCGGACGGAAGGAAGAAGACCTGAAGGAAGCCCTGAAGCAGAAAAAAGCTTCTTTCTCGAAAAAGGAAATACAAGAGATTATTCAAAAAACAAAGGAGCTTAGAGCCTTTCAGGAGAAGGAGAATACGGAGGAAGAGCTTGCCTGCATTCCGCTTTTGGAGAGAAAGGATATTAAGAAAGAAGCTGAGCCTCTCTGCAATGAGGTAAGAAAAATCGGCAGCTGTACCAGTCTGTATCATCCGGTGTATACTAACGGAATCGGATATTTTAGGCTGCTCTTTGAGGTAGAAGGAATATCTGCAGAAAGGTTGGCTTATCTGGGGATTTTAAAGCAGATTCTGGGCTATATCGATACCGCTTCCCATACCTATGGGGAATTATATAATCAGATTCATATTGAGACCGGTGGAATCAGTCCTTTGATTAATGTATATTTAAACTCCGTAAATCCGGAGGAATACCGCCTTACCTTTGAATGGAAGGTGAAGGCACTGGAAAATAATCTGGTAAAGGCCTTTGCTTTAGTGAAGGAAATGGTTATGGAATCGGTATTTACCGATGAAAAACGTCTCTATGAAATTCTGGCAGAGCAGAAGTCCAGAATGCAGGCCGATATGGTGCAGGCAGGCCATCGTGTAGCAGTTTCCAGAGCTACCTCCTATTTCAGCACATCCGGTGTCATTCAGGAGGAAATAAGCGGACTTCCGCTCTACCGTCTGGTATGTGATCTGGAGAAAAATTTTGAGGCGAAGAAGGATGAACTGAAAAATACGCTTAAAGAGCTGTGCAGCCTTTTATTTACTAAGGATAATCTGATGTATGACTATACCGGAAGTGAAGAAGGCTATACTGAATTTGCCGCTGCTGCTGCAGATTTTATCCGCTTACTGCCCGAGGGACAAAAAAAGAAAGAGGAGCTTCGTCTGATACCGGTAAAGAAGCAGGAGGGTCTTGTGACCGCCGGCCAGGTTCAGTATGTGGCTAAAGCAGGAAACTATAGAAGGCAGGGACTGCCCTATACCGGAGAACTGAGAGTCTTAAAGGTCATTTTGGGCTATGATTATTTGTGGAATCAGGTTCGGGTAAAGGGAGGCGCTTACGGCTGTATGTCCGGCTTTTCCAAAAGCGGAGACAGCTATTTCGTTTCCTACCGTGATCCGAATCTGGAAAAAACATTGAAGGTATATCAGGAAGCAGCAGACTACCTGAGACGCTTTGCCGGAGAGGAAAGAACCATGACCCAGTATATCATAGGAGCAATCAGTGAGCTGGATATGCCTTTGACTCCGCAGGCAAAGGGGCTGCGTTCCCTAAGTGCCTACATGACCGGTCAGACAGAAGAGGACTTTCAGAGAGAAAGAGATCAGCTGCTTGGGGTAACCGGTGAAAAAATTCAGAAGCTGGCGGATTATGTGGAGGCCTTTTTAAGTGAGGACTGCCTTTGTGTAGTGGGAACACAGAGTAAGATCCGGGAAAATGAAGGGCTGTTTAAGTCTGTGGAAAATCTGCTGTAAAAGTGTCTGAATCCAGATGAATTTGGAAGGAATACGGTTATCCGTCTGAGGGAGGATGAAGAGATGAAAAACCAGGGAAGAAGAATCAGTTTGGGAATCTTACTCATGTGTCTTACGGCAGCATTTTTGACTGCCTGTGGCGGGGCATCCGGCGACACCTCTGCCTCTGTTGATAATACAAAGACAGAGGTGTCCAATGCAGAAGCAGGAGTAAATACCTACAGCATGCTGTCAGAGGACGTGGAGATGGAGGCAGCTGATTTGGAGGAAATCAGTGACGACTATAACACCGGACAGGCTGCAAATACGGAAAGGAAGCTGATCCGTACCGTGGATATGAATGTAGAGACGGAAAACTATGATCAGCTGACAAGTAATCTGGAAAGCCGGATAGCAGAGCTGGGGGGCTATATTGAGTATAAAGAGGCCTACTATGGCAGTCAGTATTATTCAGGAAACAGAAGTGCCAGCCTGAGGGCCAGGATTCCGGCGGATAAGCTGGAGGAATTTACCGGTCAGGTCAGGGAAGCAGCCAACGTAACCAGAGAAAACGAATCCGTAGAGGATGTTACCCTCACTTATGTGGATTTGGAAAGCCACAAGAAGATGCTTATTACCCAGCAGGAGCGGTTAATGGAGCTTTTGGAGCAGGCGGAGACCATCGAGGATATTATTGCCCTGGAAAGCCGGCTTTCAGAGGTTCGTTATCAGATTGAAAGTATGGAATCGCAGCTGAGAACCTATGATAATCTGGTAGATTACAGCACGGTTAACCTTTACATAGAGGAAGTAGAGCGTTATACACCCCAGCCTAAGAAGGGCAGTCTGGAAAGAATACAGACAGGCTTTTTGGAAAATGTATATCAGGTAATCAATGGAATTTCCAACTTTTTCATTGAGCTTATTATTTCTCTTCCTATTCTTATGGTATGGATAATCCTTATTCTTCTTCTTATCCTTGTTGTACGCATGGTGAAAAAAAAGAGAAAGAAACGGAAAGCAGAAGCGTTTGAAGGAGTACAGAAAAATGACGGAAAGCAATAGCAGCGGATTCAAGTCCGGATTTGTTACCTTAATCGGACGGCCCAATGTAGGAAAGTCTACTCTGATGAACAGCCTGATCGGCCAGAAGATTGCCATAACCTCACATAAGCCTCAAACCACCAGAAACCGGATTCAGACGGTATATACGGATGAAAAGGGACAAATTGTTTTTTTGGATACTCCCGGTATCCATCGGGCAAAGAACAAGCTGGGTAATTATATGGTTCATGCAGCGAAACGGACCATATCCGAGGTGGATGTGATTCTCTGGCTGGTAGAACCCAATACCTATATCGGTGCAGGAGACCGCCATATTCTTGAACAGTTGAAAACGGTAAAGACGCCGGTAATTCTGGTGATTAATAAAATCGATATGGTAAAAAAGGAGGAGCTGCTCCAAATTATTGATGTTTATCGTAAAGAGATGGATTTTGCAGAGATTGTTCCCGTGTCTGCATTGAAAAAGGACAATACCCAGGTGCTGATTTGCTGTATAATGGACTATCTTCCTTACGGGGCACCCTTTTATGACGAGGATACGGTTACGGATCAGCCGCAGCGGCAGATTGCGGCAGAGCTGGTTCGGGAAAAGGTGCTTCGCTGTCTGGATGAGGAAATCCCCCATGGTGTGGCGGTGGCAATAGACAGCATGAAATGGAAGGGAAAAATCTGTCATATTGATGCCACTATTGTCTGCGAAAAAGACAGTCATAAGGGAATGATTATCGGAAAACAGGGTAAGATGCTGAAAAAAATTGGTTCCCTTGCCCGTTTGGAGATTGAAGATATGTTGGAATGTCAGGTGAATCTGCAGCTTTGGGTAAAGGTAAAGAAGGATTGGCGTGACAGTGATTTTCTCCTAAAAAATTTTGGTTATAATCCCAAAGATAACGAATAAAACGGATAGGAAAAGCGAACTCTAATCACATGGAAATGCGGTTTGTTCCTATAGGGATAAACAGGTAAAACACAGACAGGACAAGATTGGGGGATACGCTCATGACCAAAGAAGCCGGCTGGAAACAGTTTATAACCACAGGAAAAGTGGAGGATTATCTACAGTTTAAGGCGATAAAGGAAGAGGAAGACAGTAAGAAAGTGATAGAGGAAGAGAAAATTCATGCAGGATTTGGTAACGGTGACCGGGATTGTTTTAAGTAGCTCACCCGCGGGAGAGTACGATAGGCGTCTGGCAATATTAACGAAAGAAAGAGGAAAGATAACGGCCTTTGCCAAAGGGGCCAGACGGCAGCATTCCAGACTTCTGGCAGCCTGTAATCTCTTTGCTTTCGGACAGTTTACCCTGTATCCGGGCAGAAGTGCCTACACCTTGACTGAGGCGGCAATTTCACAGTATTTTGATGAATTGAGGATGGATTATGAGGGAGCCTATTACGGAATGTACTTTCTGGAGCTTTGTGACTACTACAGCCGGGAAAATAACGATGAAAAGGAACTACTGAAGCTTTTATACCAGTCCCTGAAGGCTCTGACGGCAGAAAGCATTCCCCGCCCTTTGGTACAGGTGGTTTTCGAGTTGAAGGCCATGATGATCAACGGGGAGTTTCCCGGTATGCCGGAGGAAGGAGTGTGGAAGGGGTCAACCGACTATACCGTTCACTTTATCGAAAAAACCGGAATTGAGAAGCTGTACACCTTTAAGGTAAGTGAGGAGGTGCTTAAGGAGCTGCAGCAGATTGCAGCGGTCTACCGGAAGCGATACATAGATCGGGAAATGAAAAGTCTTGAGATGCTGTCCATGCTGTGACCGTATCTCTTTTTCTTTTTTAAGTTGAAAAATACAAAGGTCTTCGTTATAATATAGCGTGAATGTTCAGAACAGCAGGGATACCTTCCGGTCTGTTCTTAGATAAGTCAAGCAAAATCCAGGAGGAGACAGAGAATGGAAAAGACAATGGAGAAAATTGTAGCATTAGCAAAATCAAGGGGATTTGTTTACCCCGGCTCCGAGATTTACGGCGGTCTTGCCAATACCTGGGACTATGGTAATCTGGGTGTGGAATTAAAGAATAATGTGAAAAAAGCATGGTGGCAGAAGTTCATTATGGAGAATCCCTATAACGTAGGTGTGGACTGTGCCATACTGATGAATCCCCAGACCTGGGTAGCCAGTGGCCATCTGGGCGGCTTTTCCGATCCCCTAATGGATTGTAAGGAGTGCCATGAGCGTTTCCGGGCAGATAAGTTAATTGAGGACTATGCCGCAGAGCATGGTATAGAGTTAAAAAGCAGTATTGACGGATGGAGTCAGGAGGAAATGAAAGACTTTATTGAAGACAATCATGTGCCCTGCCCCACCTGCGGAAAGCATAATTTTACAGATATCCGTCAGTTTAATCTCATGTTTAAAACATTCCAGGGAGTAACGGAGGATGCAAAGAATACGGTGTATTTAAGGCCGGAGACAGCACAGGGTATTTTCGTTAATTTTAAGAATGTACAAAGAACCTCCAGAAAGAAGATTCCCTTTGGAATCGGACAGATTGGTAAATCCTTCCGCAATGAGATTACTCCCGGTAACTTTACCTTCAGAACCCGGGAGTTTGAGCAGATGGAGCTGGAGTTTTTCTGTGAGCCGGACACGGATTTGGAATGGTTTGCTTATTGGAAATCCTTCTGTATCAACTGGCTGAAGACCCTGGGAATTAAAGATGAGGAAATGCGGGTCAGAGACCATGATCAGGAGGAGCTGTCCTTTTATTCCAAGGCCACTACGGACATTGAGTTTTTATTCCCCTTCGGTTGGGGAGAACTCTGGGGAATCGCAGACAGAACAGACTATGATTTGACCCAGCACCAGAATGTGTCGGGACAGGATATGTCCTACTTTGATGATCAAAAGGGGGTAAAATACGTTCCCTATGTGATTGAACCCTCCTTAGGGGCAGACCGTGTAGTATTGGCCTTCCTTTGTGCTGCTTATGATGAAGAGGAAATCGGTGAAGGCGATGTGCGTACTGTGCTTCATTTCCATCCCGCACTGGCACCGGTAAAAATCGGCGTGCTTCCCCTGTCAAAGAAGCTGAATGAAGGTGCAGATAAAATATTTAATGAATTGAGTAAGAAATATAACTGTGAATATGATGACCGGGGTAATATCGGAAAGAGATATCGCCGCCAGGATGAGATAGGAACGCCTTTCTGCATTACCTATGACTTTGAATCTGAAGAGGATCAGAGTGTAACCGTTCGATTCCGTGATTCCATGGAACAGGAAAGGATTAAAATTGCAGATTTGGATGCTTATTTTGCAGATAAATTTACCTTTTGACCATAGGAAAGGATAAAATATGTCAATTAGAATACACAACTTTATGGGAAGACTGGGATGGGAGCTTCAAAAAAGGGTTCCCAATCTGTCCAGTAACAGCTATCTGACGCTCCAGTTTATGAGTAGAAGAAGGTCTCAAAAGGAGTATATTGATTATTTTTATGCTCAGGGGGAGGAAGCTCCCTATCCCCTGGTGGTAAATCTGGAAACCATTAACCGATGCAACAGTACCTGCTCCTTCTGTACTGCTAATAAATATGCGGAGAAGCGTCCTTATAAACGGATGGAGGATGAACTGTTCTATAAAATTATTGACGATTTAAAGGAATGGGGCTATAAGGGACATCTGACTCTGTATGGAAATAATGAGCCATGGCTGGATACCCGGATTGTAGAATTTCATCAATATTGCCGACAGCAGCTTCCGGACTGTTTTATCTTCATGTCCACCAATGGATTGCTTCTGGATATCGAAAAATTAAAGGCTATCACTCCCTATGTGGATCAGCTGATCATTAACAATTACTGCCGTGATATGAAGCTGCATGATAATGTTCGTGAGATTTACGAATATGTAAAGGAGAATCCCACAGATTTTGAAAAGGTAGATATTCTGATTCAAATTCGCTATATGGATGCGGTATTAACCAATCGGGCAGGCAGTGCTCCCAATAAAAAGAATGAGACAAAGATCATTACGGAAACCTGCCTTATGCCTTTTACGGATATTTTTATTTTTCCCGACGGACGGATGGGGATTTGCTGCTGCGACAATCTGGAAGTGACCACTTTGGCAGATTTGAATACCACAAGCATCAAAGCTGCCTGGAACAGTGACGAATATAAGCGGGTGAGGACGGCAATCAAGGACGGGAGACAGAATTTTCCCTTCTGTAAATTCTGTGATTTTATAGATGCAGGACTAAGGATGGATGCAGTAGATGATGTATTGAAAAACACCGGAACCATGCGGGGAGCCAGACAGTCATTATTTTCAAAATAAGGATTTGAATTTTGAGATTACATTTGGTATGATAAATAAGATTTAATTTTCTGCAATATGGTTTATATACCGCGTATGCAGTAGAATGCGAGGAGAATATGGGACTGTCGGTTTTGATATGTGATGATGCAGCTTTCATGCGGATGATGTTAAAGGATATTTTGATTAAGCACGATTATGAGGTAGTAGGAGAAGCGGTAAACGGTACCGATGCCATTAACAAGTATAAACAGCTTAAGCCGGATATTGTTACCATGGATATTACCATGCCGGATATGAACGGAATTGAGGCAGTCAGACAGATTCGAGCCTATGATCCGAAGGCCAAGATTGTCATGTGTTCGGCCATGGGACAGCAGGCTTTGGTTATCGAGGCTATTCAGGCCGGAGCCAGTGACTTTATCATTAAGCCCTTTCGTGCGGACAGGGTGATGGAAGCCCTACAGAATGTGATGACATTTTAGGCAGAAAGCGGAGAATTTTAACGGAGGGAAAAGGAGAAGCTGTTTCTCCTTTTTTTGCCAATAAACTGGAGGAAAAGAACGTGAAACCATATGGAGTAAATGAATTACGAAGAATGTATCTGGAATTTTTTGAGTCAAAGGGACACCTGGCAAAGGGAAGCTATTCTCTGGTTCCCCACAATGACAATTCCTTATTATTGATTAATGCCGGGATGGCCCCCTTAAAGCCTTACTTTACGGGGCAGGAGATTCCACCCAGGAAAAGAATGACCACCTGTCAGAAATGTGTCAGAACCGGTGATATTGAAAATGTAGGTAAAACGGCCAGACATCTTACATTTTTTGAAATGCTGGGCAATTTTTCCTTTGGTGACTATTTTAAGAAAGAAGCCATTGCCTGGAGCTGGGAGTTTTTAACTGAGGTTGTGGGCATGGATCCGGAAAGACTTTATCCTTCCATTTATTTTGAAGATGATGAAGCCTTTGAAATCTGGAATAAGGATATTGGGGTCCCATCGGAGAAGATTACCCGGTTTTATCGGGATGAAAATGGAAAATGTGACAACTTTTGGGAGCATGGGGCAGGTCCCTGTGGACCCTGCTCGGAAATCTATTACGACCGGGGATTAAAGTATGGCTGCGGCAGTCCTGACTGTAAAGTGGGCTGTGAATGTGACCGTTTTATTGAAGTGTGGAACAATGTATTTACACAATATGACGGTGATGGTAAGGGAAACTATACGGAGCTTGCCAATAAGAATATTGATACCGGTATGGGGCTGGAGCGTCTTGCCGTGGTGGTTCAGGATGTGGATTCTGTATTCGACATTGATACCATGAAGGCTATACGGGATCGTATTTGTGAAATAGCAGGAGTAGCCTATAAGGAAAAGGAAGAGCAGGACGTATCCATCCGTCTGATCACGGATCATATTCGTTCGGCCACCTTCCTGATTTCTGACGGTGTTATGCCCTCTAATGAAGGCCGTGGCTATGTATTAAGAAGATTGATTCGTCGTGCTGCCAGACATGGGAGGCTACTGGGAATCAGAGAAAAGTTCTTGGCTAATTTGAGTCAGACAGTGATCGCCGAATCCAAAGACGGCTATCCCGAACTGGAAGAGAAGAAGGCATTTATTTTAAATGTACTGACCCAGGAAGAGGGAAAATTTCATAAGACCATCGATCAGGGGCTTGCAATTTTAAAGGAAATGAAGGAAGCCATGAAGGCAGAGGACAGAACGAAGCTTTCCGGAGAAGAGGCCTTTAAGCTCTATGATACCTACGGTTTTCCTTTGGATTTGACTCTGGAGATTCTGGAAGAAGAGGGAATGACTCTGGATGAAAAAGGCTTTAAGGCAGCCATGGAAAATCAAAGAAAAGCAGCCAGAGAGGGACGTAAGGAAACCAATTATATGGGAGCGGATGCCACAGTATATGATGAGATTGATCCTTCGATTTCATCCGTATTTGTCGGCTATGACCGTTTAAATCATGAGTCTGAGGTAACGGTTTTGACTACGGAAAGTGAACTGGCAGAGGCCCTCTTTAACGGACAGATTGGAACGATTATTGTAAAAGAGACTCCCTTCTATGCGACTATGGGAGGCCAGAGTGCGGATATAGGAATCATTACCGGGCCGGATGGAGAGTTTACGGTTAAGGATACGGTGAAGCTGGCAGGAGATAAGATTGGCCACATCGGACAGATCACCAGGGGAATGATTAAGGAAGGAGACAAGGTCTTTCTGCAGGTAGATGCTCTCAATCGCAGTAATACCTGTAAGAATCACAGTGCAACCCATCTGCTTCACAAGGCCTTAAGAGAGGTACTGGGAACCCATGTTGAACAGGCCGGCTCACTGGTAGACGGACATCATCTGCGATTCGATTTCAGTCATTTTACGGCTATGACCCATGAGGAGCTGAAAAAGGTTGAACAGCTGGTAAATGAAAAAATCGAAGAAAATCTGGTAGTTATGACCAGAGAAATGAGTATAGAGGATGCCAAGAAGGCGGGAGCCATGGCTCTTTTTGGAGAAAAATACGGGGAAACCGTAAGGGTGCTCAGTATGGGAGATTTCTCTATAGAACTCTGCGGTGGTACCCATGTAAAGAATACAGGGGTAATCTCCAGCTTTAAAATCGTTTCCGAAAGCGGTGTTGCAGCAGGTGTTCGTCGGATTGAGGCCCTTACCGGTAAAGGGGTAACTGCCTATTATCAGAGACAGGAGGCATGGCTTGAACAGGCGGCCAAGCTGCTTAAGTCTGCACCGGATAAGGTTTGTGATAAAATTGAGCATCTGCTGGCAGAAATGAAAGCCCTCCAGAGCGAGAACGATTCCATGAAATCCAGGCTGGCGAAAGAAGCTTTAGGCGATATTATGGATCAGGTGCAGGAAATCAAGGGAGTAAAGCTTTTGACTGCCGGATTAAAGGGAGTGGATATGAACGGCCTGAGAGAGCTGGGAGACCAGTTGAAAGAGAAACTGGGTGAAGGTGTTGTTGTGCTGGCCTCCGATGCTGACGGCAAAGTAAATCTGATGGTAACCGCAACTGAAGGAGCGATGAAGGCGGGAGCCCATGCAGGGAATCTGATTAAGGAAATCGCAGCTCTGGTAGGCGGCGGCGGTGGCGGCCGTCCAAATATGGCTCAGGCAGGAGGAAAGAATCCTGCAGGAATTGAAGAGGCGCTGAAAAAGTCTGTGAAGGTTTTGGAAGGACAGCTTCAGGGATAAAGCCAACAGGATTTTTGTAAGTTTTTTCAAAAAAAGGTTGACGAAGTAAAATTTTTTGATATAATGAATTTGTACGTATCCGTAAAGTGCTTTCAACGGATATACACAGAAAATAAACCCAAATCAGTCATGTTACTAGGAAGGGACTGAAGGGAGGTTAGGGTGCAAGATGTCAAACGTAATCGTTAAAGAGAACGAGACTTTAGATAGCGCATTACGTCGCTTTAAGAGAAGCTGTGCAAAAGCCGGTATTCAGCAGGAGATTCGTAAGAGAGAGCATTACGAGAAGCCAAGCGTAAGACGTAAGAAGAAATCTGAAGCGGCAAGGAAGCGTAAATATAATTAAGAGAAACAGTAAGAATCCCTGATGTGCCATCGGGGATTTTTTTCTGCCCTGTTTCCATGAATAATTTGGTGGTCAGGTCATAAGAATAAGAAAAAGAGCGTTGAAAGGACAGTTAATGAAAAAAAGAATTGCGTTAGCCATCTGCCTGGCTCTGGTCTTAAGCCTGATTTTACCCGCAGCGGTGCGGGCAGAGGAAGTCAGCTTACAGGCACCCTCTGCCATTCTGATGGAAAGCCGTACAGGAACAGTAATCTACGAGAAAAACCAGGATGAGATTCGCAGTCCTGCCAGTATTACCAAAATAATGACCTTACTGTTGATTTTTGAAGCCCTGGAGAAAAATCAGATTTCCCTTGAGGATAAGGTGATTACCAGTGCTTATGCCAAGTCCATGGGAGGCTCACAGGTATTTTTAGAAGAGGGGGAGGAGCAGACGGTAGATACCCTGATTAAATGTATAGCTGTAGCCAGCGGCAATGATGCTTCCGTAGCCATGGCAGAATATATTGCCGGCAGTGAGGAGGCCTTTGTTTCCCAAATGAATGAAAAAGCAGGAGAGCTGAATCTGGAGCATACGCATTTTGTGGATTGCTGCGGCTTGAGTAACTCGGACGAACATTATACCACGGCCCATGATGTGGCCGTTATTTCCAGAGAACTGATAACCCGTTTCCCTAAAATATTCGATTATACAACCATATGGATGGAGGATATTACCCATGTTACGGCAAAAGGAGAAAGCACCTTTACACTGTCCTCAACCAATAAGCTACTGAAGCAGTATCCCTATGCAACCGGCCTGAAAACCGGCTCTACGGATAAAGCAAAATACTGTCTGTCTGCTACGGCCAAAAAGGATAATGTGGAATTGATTGCAGTGGTGATGGGAGCACCGGATCATAAGGTGCGCTTTGAGGACTGCAAGACCCTGTTAAACTACGGTTTTTCCAAGGTGGCTTTTTATGAGGACCGACAGGAAGCCGATTTTGTTCCTGTTCCCATAGAGGGGGGAGTAGAGGATGAGGTGGGCGTTTCCTGTGAAAAGCCTTTTGTCTATCTGGACATGGAGGGGAGTGATCTTGGAAGTATTCGGAAGGAGGAACGGCTTCCCGAAAGTATTGCAGCACCGGTTGAAAAGGGAGAAAAGGTAGGAGAAGTGGTTTATTTTCTGCAGGACAAAAAAATCGGAGAGATAGCCATCGTGACCAAAAGCCGGGTAGCCCGTGCCACCATATCCCATACCTTTCGGAAAGCCTTTGGAAAATGGCTTTTAGGAAAAGAAGAAATGTGATAAAATAACAAGGTATGCTTATCTCATAATGGCGAAAGGAGAAGTGGATTGAACGATTGGTTATTCATTTTGATAGCGATAGTCTGCGGTCTGGCCTGCTTTTTTCTTCTGGTTATGGTAATTGACGGAAATCGTTTCCGACTGGTGAGCTACCACCTTAAGAGTAAGAAAATCAATAAACCTTATCGTTTTGTGCTTCTGGCCGATTTACACAATAAAAGCTATGGCAGAGGAAATGAAAAGCTGCTGGAAAGAATAAGGCATCTACAGCCTGAAGCTATTTTTATGGCCGGAGATATGCTGACAGCTAAGGCGGGGTGTGCCTATGATAATACTATTGATTTAATCAACAGCCTTTCTGCTGATTATCCGGTATATTTTTCCATGGGAAATCATGAAAGCAGGCTTTGTAATCGAAGAGAAGCCTACGGCGATTTATGGGATGCTTTTGAAGAAAAGCTGACAGAAGCAGGAGCTGTGCTGTTAAGGAATCAGCAGCAGAAAACAAAAGAGAATATACAGATCAGCGGATTGGAGATAGACAGAAGGTTCTATGCCCATTTTAAGCTGGAGCTTATGTCCCAGGAGTATCTGAACCAAACCTTGGGGAAGGCGGACAGGAGCAGATATCAGATCCTTCTGGCTCATAATCCGGATTATTTTGACCGCTATGCTGCATGGGGAGCGGATCTGGTATTGGCAGGCCATGTTCATGGAGGGATTATGCGTCTCCCTCTCTTGGGTGGTGTGATTTCTCCTGCTTTGAAACTGTTTCCCAGCTATGATGGAGGAATGTTCAGACAGGGAGAGTCTGTAATGATTCTCAGCAGAGGACTGGGAATGCACACCCTTCCCGTAAGGATTTTTAATCCCGGAGAGCTGGTGCTGATTACCCTAAGTCCGGAAAACAGCCCTGAAAAGAAAAAAAGCGGGTACAATGCCCGATGGAGGAAAGAGAATGGCACTGTCCATTAAGCTGCAGGTATTTGAAGGCCCTTTAGATTTACTTTTGCATTTAATTGAAAAAAATAAGATAGATATATATGATATTCCCATTGTGGAGGTAACGGATCAGTATTTGGAATATATCCGTCATCTGGAAACAGAAGATATGAATATCATGAGTGAGTTTCTTCTGATGGCAGCCACCCTATTGGATATAAAGTGCAGAATGCTTCTGCCCAGAGAGGTAAACGAGGAAGGGGAGGAAGAGGATCCCAGGGAGGAATTGGTACAAAAGCTACTGGAATATAAAATGTATAAATATATGTCTTTTGAATTAAAGGACCGGCAGCTGGATGCAGATAAAAACTATTATAAGCCACCTACCATTCCTCAGGAGGTTGCTGCCTGGCAGCCGCCGGTAGATTATGATTCTCTGCTGGCAGATATAAATCTGCCTAAGCTGCATGAAATCTTTAAAGCAACATTGAAGCGTCAGGAGGACAAGATCGATCCTATCCGAAGCCAGTTTGGACGGATTGAGAAGGATGAGATCAATATGGATGAAAAACTGGATTTTATCCAGCAGTATATCCATATACACAAGACCTTCAGCTTCCGTAAGCTGCTGGAAAGAGAACATAGTAAAATGGAAATCATCATCACCTTTCTGACGATTCTGGAAATGATGAAGATGGGGAAGATTACCATTCAGCAGGATGAACTATTCGACGATATTATCATTACCTCCAACGAATCGTTGGAATAGAAAAAGGCCCTTAAACGGCAGAAGGTGGGGAAATATGGAAAGAGAAAAACAGGAAGCGATTCTGGAAGCGGTCTTATTTACCATGGGAGATTCTGTGGAGCTTATAAAGCTGGCAGAGGTAATTGAAGAGGATAAGGAGACCACCAGAGAAATTTTATATGGAATGAAAGAAAAACTGGAGGAGGACGGTCGGGGAATCAATATTGTGGAGCTGGAAGATTCTTTTCAGATGTGTACCAAAACCCAGATGTATGAGTATTTGATTAAGATTGCCAAGAATCCACGCAAATACGTCCTTACCGATGCCTGCCTGGAGACTCTTTCCATTATTGCCTACAAGCAGCCCATTACCCGGGCTGAGGTGGAAAAGGTAAGAGGAGTAAACTGTGATCATGCCATTAACCGGCTGATTGAATTTGAGCTGGTTACGGAATTGGGAAGGATGGACGCACCGGGACGTCCGCTTCTTTTTGGAACCACAGAGGAATTTCTAAGGCGGTTCGGAATCAGTTCCCTGGATGCCCTGCCAAAGCTGAATCCCGTGCAGGTAGAAGAATTTAAAGAACAGGCAAAACAGGAAATTGAACTACAACTGGGAGTATAATATAGATGAAAAAACTGCTTCGTTTCCTTAAGGATTATAAAAAAGAGAGTGTATTAGGGCCGCTGTTCAAGCTTTTGGAGGCCACCTTGGAGCTCTTCGTCCCCCTGGTGGTTGCTTCTTTAATTGATGTGGGAATCGCCGCTGGGGATACACCTTATATGCTCAAAATGTTCATCTTGTTGATTCTCCTGGGACTGGCAGGATTACTGTTTTCCGTTACGGCCCAATTCTTTGCAGCAAAGGCAGCTGTAGGCTTTGTAAAAAAAATCAGGCAGGCTCTTTTTGCCCATATGGAAGAGCTTTCCTATACCCAAATCGATGATCTGGGAACCGCACAGATGATTACCCGGATGACCAGTGATGTCAATCAGGTACAGTCAGGATTAAACCTTACCCTTAGGCTGCTCCTTCGTTCCCCTTTTGTGGTGGGAGGCGCCTTTCTCATGGCCTGGTCTATTGACTCCAAGGTTGCTGCCTTTCTGGGACTGACCATTGTCCTGCTGGTTCTTATCGTATTTGGAATCATGTTCTTTACCATTCCCCTGTATAAAAAGGTACAGCAGAGATTGGACAAGGTTTTGTCGGCTACCCGGGAGAATCTGGTGGGAGTAAGAGTGATTCGTGCCTTTGGAATAGAAGAAGAGGAAATTGAAGAGTTTGCTTCCAGACAGAAGGAGCTGACCGGCGCACAGATTTTTGTGGGACGGATATCCGTTCTGTTAAATCCTCTCAGCTATGTGGTCATCAATATAGGAATTGCCCTGATGATTTGGAAGGGGGCATTGCAGGTAGAGGCAGGGATACTTACCCAGGGTGCAGTGGTTGCCCTGTATAATTATATGGCACAGATTTTAGAAGAATTGATTAAACTGGCCAATATGATTATTAATCTGACAAAGGCCGTTGCCTGCGGGAATCGGATTCAGGAGGTATTTGAACGAAAATCCGAACAGGTATTTCCCCCTCATACCCTGGACAGTCCTGATGGGCATGCTCCCAGGGTTGTGTTTGACCACGTCAGCTTAAAATATGCCAGGGGAGGAGAAGAGGCCCTGAGCGATATTTCCTTTACGGCGGAAAGGGGGATGGTAATAGGAATTATCGGAGGAACCGGAAGCGGGAAAACCTCTCTGGTGAATCTGCTTCCCCGCTTTTATGATGCAACAGGAGGAAGGATTCTGATAGATGGAATCGAAGTTTCCCGCTACAGTAAGCAGGAGCTGCGTGAAAAAATTGCCGTTGTTCCTCAGAAATCCGTTTTGGTCAAAGGAACCATCAGGGAGAATTTATGCTGGGGAAAAGAAAATGCCAGTGAGGATGAGCTATGGGAGGCCTTGCGGATTGCCCAGGCAAAAGCGGTTGTTGAAGAAAAAGAAGGAGGACTGGATCATAAGATTGCCCAAAACGGAAGAAATCTGTCCGGAGGGCAGAAGCAGCGACTGGCCATTGCAAGGGCTCTGGTGAAAAAACCGGAGATTCTGATTTTGGATGACAGCTCCTCGGCCCTGGATTACGCAACTGATGCCGCACTGCGAAAGGCATTGAAGGAAGTGGAGAACAGGCCTACTGTTTTCCTGGTTTCGCAGAGAACCATATCCATTCAGCAGGCGGACCTTATCCTGGTTCTTGACGACGGAAAGCTGGTGGGAGCGGGAATGCATGAGCAGCTTTTATCCACCTGCAAGGTTTATGAAGAAATATATGCCTCCCAATTTAAGAAGGAGGTAAATGCTTCATGAAAAAGAATCAGCTGGAAATCTTAATGAAGGTATGGAAGTATCTGAAAAAATACCGGGCCGGGATGCTTATGTCCATTGTTTTGGCTGCTCTTACTGTGGCTTTCACTTTATATGCACCTATTTTAGTGGGTGGGGCTATAGACCATATTGTGGATCAGGGAAAGGTAGAATTTTCCCGGGTTGCAGCAACGCTGATCCGCCTGGTCATGGTTGCACTGCTTACCGGTATCTGTCAGTGGATGATGAATCTTATGAATAACAAGATCACCTATAGGGTGGTCAGGGATATTCGTCAGGACGTATTTGAGCGGCTGCAGAAGCTTCCGTTAAAATATCTGGACAGCCATCCTTATGGAGATGTGGTCAGCAGAGTAATTGCCGATGCGGATCAGTTTGCAGACGGCCTGTTAATGGGCTTTAGCCAGCTGTTTACGGGAGTGGTTACCATAGTGGGAACTCTTTTATTTATGCTGTTTTTAAATTTCTGGATTACCCTGGTGGTTGTCTGTCTGACACCCATTTCGTTGCTGGTGGCTAATTTTATTGCAAAAAGCACCTATAAGTTTTTTGAACAGCAGTCGGAGGCCAGAGGTGAGCAGACTGCCTTCGTGGATGAAATGATTGGCAATCAGAAGGTGGTACAGGCTTTTTTACAGGAAGAAAAGGCCTTGAAAGCCTTTGAGAAAATGAATGAGCGTTTGGAAAGCTGTTCCCTGAAAGCAACCTTTTTCTCTTCCCTGACCAACCCCTGTACCAGATTTGTGAATAGTCTGGTTTATGCGGCAGTGGCCTTAAGCGGTGCCTTTGCAGCTGTGGGAGGCAGAATATCCATAGGAGACTTGACCTGTTTTTTAAGCTATGCAAAACAGTATACCAAGCCCTTCAATGAAATTTCCGGTGTGGTCACGGAGCTGCAGAATGCCATCGCCTGTGCAGGAAGAGTATTTGAATTGATGGAGGAGCCGCAGCAGGTGCCGGATGAAGAAAACGCACTGACGTTAAAGGAGGCCAAAGGGGAGGTTTCCTTTGAACAGGTCAGCTTTTCCTATCTGCCGGACAGACCTCTGATTAAGAATCTGCATTTAAAAGCTACTCCCGGAGAAAGGATTGCCATTGTAGGCCCCACAGGCTGCGGAAAAACCACGTTGATCAATCTTCTTATGCGCTTTTATGATGTGACGGGAGGAAGTATCCGTGTAGATGGTCTGGATATACGGGAATATACCCGCAAAAGCTTAAGAGGAAATTTCGGTATGGTTCTGCAGGATACCTGGCTGAAAGAGGGAACGGTGTTGGACAATATTTCCATGGGAAAACGGGGAGCTTCCCGGGGGGAGGTTATCCAGGCAGCAAAGGATGCTCATGCACACAGCTTTATCAAACGGCTGCCGGAAGGCTATGATACCTGGCTTTCGGAGGATGGAGGAAATCTGTCCGGAGGACAGAAGCAGCTGATCTGTATTGCCAGAATCATGCTTTCCATGCCGCCCATGCTGATTTTGGATGAGGCAACCTCATCCATTGATACCAGAACGGAAATCAAGATACAGGAAGCCTTCGGACGACTGATGAAGGGCAGGGTAAGCTTTATTGTAGCCCATCGTCTCTCAACCATACGGGATGCCAATCAGATTTTGGTAATGAAGGACGGGGATATTATTGAACAGGGAAATCACGAAGAACTGTTGAAGGCACGGGGCTTTTATTACCGGATGTATTACAGCCAATAATAAGGGCAGAAAAGGAATATGTAAAAAAAACAGGCATAGGATAGTACAAAAGGAATACAGGAAAAGAACGTATGCCTGAACTTATGCGAAAGCTCTTTTGCTTTTTCTTATCCATCTTAATTCTCTTCTCCGGGATTTTCGCCCATGCCGATGAAGCATCGGCTGTCCCGGAGAATCTTTATGCACAAAGTGCAGTCCTTATGGATGCTTTTTCCGGAAGAATTTTATACGAAAAAAATGGCCGGGAGTTTATGGCCAATGCCAGTACCACCAAAATTCTCACCTGTATTTTGGCGCTGGAGAGCAAAAAAACGGAAGAATTGGTGCAGGTATCTGCCTATGCGGCCTCCATGCCGGATGTTCAGCTGAATATTCGGGAGGGAGAGCAGTATCTTCTGCAAGATTTGCTGTACTCTCTTATGCTGGAATCCCATAATGATACGGCGGTTGCCATTGCTGAACATGTGGCAGGAAGCTGTCAGGAGTTTTCCCGATTAATGAATGAAAAGGCCCGCAGTATAGGCTGCAGCAACAGCTGGTTCATCACGCCAAACGGCCTGGATGCGACCCAGACCATTACCACAAAAACAGGTGAAAGCGTAATTAGGGAGCATGGAACAACCGCAGCAGATCTGGCTCTGATCATGCGGTATTGTATAGAAGAATCTCCCGAAAGGGAAGCTTTTTTAAAAATCACAGGAACCGGCAGCTATTCCTTTTCGGATAAAATTGTTTCAGAAAAAGGGGAAATCCTAAACGGCTCCCGAAGCTTTTCCTGCAGGAATCACAATTCCTTCTTACAGATGATGGAGGGGGCACTGAGCGGGAAGACAGGATTTACCGGCAAAGCCGGATATTGCTATGTAGGAGCTCTCACCAGGAATGAAAAAACCTATATTGTAGCCCTTTTAGCCTGCGGATGGCCCAACAATCGAAGTTATAAATGGCAGGATACCCGAAAGCTTATGGAATACGGCTTGTCTGCATATGAATTGTGTTCTTTGGAGGAAGTTAGGCCAAAGCAGAAAGAAATATATCAGACAGAGGTAAAGGAGGCTCAGGGAGGAAAAATCGGACAGAAAATCATGGTTAACCTGAGCAGAGAGGAGGATGGGAAAAATCCATGTATACTGCTGAAAGAAGAAGAGAAGCTTTCCGTCAAGGTGGAAAAGTATCCTCTTACCGCACCGGTTGGAAAAGGAGAAAAGGCAGGGAAGATACTTTATCTGATTAACGATGAGCTCTGGAAAAGCGAAAATCTTATCATAACAGAAACGATGGATAAAATAGATATGAAGTGGTGTGTGGAAAGATGTATTGACCTGCTTTGGATATAAAAAGATGAATTTTACAACTGGTTCTTAAAAAATAATGTATTTTTAAGGATAAATATATTATAATGACTCTGTATACTATAAGGAGAAGGGAAGAAGCCGCATGAGAAGAATTCTCTTTCTGAGTTTGTACATATGGTTATTTCTTTTCTTTCCCGGCCATCAGGTGCAGGCTCTGGAGGCAGGAGAGGAAGATAAGCTGATTGTAGTGGGATGGTATGAGCAGGATGGCTACATGAAGGAGGACAGCAAGGGGAATATCAATGGTTTTGGTATGGACTATCTGAATGCCATTGCCCGCTATACAGACTGGGAATACCGTCTGGTGAAGGGGAGCCGGAGCCAGTGTCTTGCCTGGGTGGAAACGGGTCGGATTGATTTGATGTTTCCTGTTAATACAACAGTTGAGCTACAGAATGCAAAATTGGCAAATACGGTAATTGGGGATGATTATGGCTATATTTATAAGCTGAGCGATAACTCCGCTTTAAATTATGGCAATGCCAGACAGATGCGTAACGTTACTCTGGGAATGCTTGCAGACAGCGGTCTGGAAAAGAATTTAGAGCGATATTGTGAGAAAAGCAGTATATCCTTTTCTAAAATCCTGTATTTTGACAGTATGGAGGAAATGCAGAGGCAGCTGGCTGATGGTAAAATTGATGCCATGCTTACGGATTCCTTTGCTAATCTTTCCCACCTGAAGGTTGTAGGCAGATTCTATAACGGACAGGTATCCTTTGCAGCCTCTGATGAGGATATCCTTGCCGGACTGGAGGCAGCGGTAGAAGAGATTAAGCTGAATAATCCGGCATTTACGGAGGATTTACGGGAGTTATACTTTGGAGGTGCCTCCCGGAACAATCTAGAATATACCTGGGCAGAGCAAAGCTTTCTCAATGGAGACGTGGAATATGATGTGGCCCTTTGTATGGATCAGTATCCGATCTGCTACCGTCTAGGTACAGACAGGGAATATAGAGGAATTGCAATAGATATACTGAAGGAAATCGAAGAATATACCGGCATAACCTTTCATATTCGTTTTATCAGCAGCTATTCTCAGGGAGAAGAATTACTCCGCTCGGGGAAGGTGGATATTTTGGGCAGCTGTGTAATGGCCAGCAATGGTCTGCAGGGAGCCTCCGGACATTTGGAAAACGGAGTGAGGGAGGAATACACTACCTCCTTTTACAGTGTGGGTATGGCCTTTGTAGGCAATAGCAATTTAGATATGGAAAATGTCTTAAAAATTGCTGTGCCGGAGTATTTTTCCGAATCCATAGACAGCCTTGTTTCCCAATATCCTCAATATGAATTTATTATCCATGAAGATGATACAGCTTGCCTTAAGGCTGTTTTGAATAAGGATGTAGATGCAGCTGTTCAGTCTGATTTGAAGATTAACGAGCTTTCTGCCTATGAAAAATATAAGGATGTCTACAATCTGAAGTACATTCAGGGAAAGTATGAGGCTTCCTTTGTGATTCATGATGAACAGGGCCTTCTGTTGGGCATACTGGATAAGGCAATTAACAGTATTTCCCAGAGCAGCAGGGCAACCATCGTCAGCGATAATATCCGGCATATAACCATTGGACAGTTCACCTTCAAGGATTTTCTGCTGCAGTATAAGGAATATCTGCTGATCGGTCTGATTTTGCTGTTCCTGTTAAATTACGGACAGAGGTATTACCGAAAGTATAAAGAGGAGCTTATCAATAAAGAAATTGCCTACAGAGACAGCGTGGCCAATATCAGCAGTATGGAAAAGTTCAGGCTGGATGTAACTCCCATTTTAAAAGAAGAGGAAAAAACCAATTATTATGTGCTGGCCGTGGACGTGGATAAATTTAAAGTCATCAATGATTTATATGGCTATAATCAGGGTGACCGGGTTATTGCCTTTCTGGCAGAGGTTTTTAAGAAGGGACTGACGGACAAAGACTATATTACTCGAAGCAATGCGGATAATTTTATCCTTTTTAAATACAGTACCTCCATTGAAGCGGTAGAAGAATATTTGCAGAAGATATTTGAAACTGTGGATGCCAGACTTCTGGAGGTGAACAGCCATTATCACCTGACCCTTAAGGCAGGTATTTATCATGTGGAAAGCAGCGATGATAATCTGTCCAGTACCATTGATAAGGCTAATTTGGCCAAGGGACACATTCACCAGAGCCATAAAAGCCTTTACTGTGTTTTTGAAGAGCATATGCGGCAGCAGAATATTTATGCCAAGCATTTGGAAAATGAGATGGAAGAAGCACTGCTTGACGGACAGTTTTGTATCTATCTGCAGCCTCAGGTTGACTTTGAAACCAACAGAGTGGTCAGTGCCGAGGCGCTTGTCCGCTGGAATCACCCACGGGATGGGATGATTCCGCCGGATCAGTTTCTCCCGGTTTTTGAAAAGAATGGATTTATTAATCGCTTGGATTTTTATGTCTGGGAGGAATCCATTAAAATGATAGAGCGCTGGAGAAAAGAAGGAAAATGTATGGTTCCCATAGCCATCAACCTGTCCCGAATTGATGTTCAGAATGATAACCTGGTTACTGAGCTGAGAGAGCTGATGGATAAATACAGCATTGAAAGCCGCTGGATTAAAGCGGAATTAACGGAAAGTATCTGCATAGACAGCGATGAGCTGCTGTTGGAACGTATGCAGGAGTTAAAGCAGCTGGGCTTAAAGATTGCGGTTGATGATTTTGGTTCGGGATATTCCTCCTTGCATCTGCTGAAGGAAATGCCCATCGATATTTTAAAGCTGGATAAGAGCTTTTTAAACGTTGAGCTTAATATGGATATGCGTACGGAAATTGTTATCCGGGATATTGTCAATATGGGTAAGCATCTTGAATTGCAGATTATTGCAGAGGGTGTGGAAACGGAGGAGCAGAGCAATTTCCTTAAGGAAATCGGCTGTGATATTGCCCAGGGATATTATTACGGAAGGCCCATGCCCATAGAAGAATTTGAGAAATTCCTGTTCCACAATCGTGAACAGGCGGCTAAAGGATGATTTGGAGATAAATCGGATAAAACAGGGATAAAAATAGAGGGGGAAAAGTTACCTTTTTCTTCTCTATTTTCCATTTTTTCCTTTCTATTTTCCATTTTCTGTGCTATACTGACAAAGTGTGAAAAAAATTTCACAAAGTAATGTTATATTTTTTATTTTATAATAAATGGAGGGCAAAAAGATGAGTACTACTACGCTTGCGGGCCAGAGAATCGCTTCTCTGCTCGATGAGAACAGTTTCGTGGAAATCGGTGGACTTGTTACAGCAAGAGCCACGGATTTTAACCTGAAACAGACAGCTACCCCTTCTGACGGTGTAATTACCGGATATGGGGTGATTGACGGCAATCTTGTGTATGTTTATAGCCAAGATGCTTCCGTACTGGGGGGAAGCATAGGAGAAATGCATGCCAAAAAGATTGTCAACCTCTATGAGCTGGCAATGAAAACAGGAGCCCCCGTCATCGGTCTGATTGATTCTGCGGGCTTGAGGCTTCAGGAGGCTTGTGATGCACTGAATGCTTTTGGGGAAGTTTATTTAAAGCAGACCCTTGCTTCCGGAGTTATCCCTCAGATCACGGCAGTTTTCGGAAGCTGTGGAGGAGGACTTGCCTTGATTCCCGGTCTTACTGATTTTACCTTTATGGAAGAAAAAAAGGCGAAGCTGTTTATTAATTCACCCAATGCACTGGCAGGAAATGAGATTTCCAGATGTGACAGCTCAGCAGCAGCCTTTCAGAGCGAGAAGGCAGGACTGGTAGATGTGGTGGCGGATGAGGCTACAATTTTTGCAGAAATTCGTCAGCTGATCAGCATTCTTCCGGCTAATAATGAGGATGATCAGTCTTATCTTGAATGCGAGGATGACCTGAACAGAGTATGTGAGGATCTGGCTGCCTGCAGGGAAGATGCTGCACTGCTGGTGTCACGTATTGCAGACAGTCAGCTTTTCTTTGAAACAAAGAGAAATTACGCCAAAGAAATGGTAACAGGTTTTATTAAGCTGAACGGAGTAACCGTAGGTGTGGTAGCCAATCGTACTGTGGTTTACGGGGAAGAAGGAGAGGCTGTGGAGAAGTTTGAGCCTGCACTGACTACCCGAGGCTGCCGTAAGGCAGCAGAATTTATTAATTTCTGTGATGCCTTTGAAATTCCGCTGCTCAGCCTGACCAACGTTAAAGGATATGCGGCAACTGCCTGTGAAGAACGAAATATTGCAAGAGAGGCCTCTAAGCTTACCTATGCCTTTGCCAATGCCACTGTACCTAAGGTGAATGTAGTAATTGGAAAAGCCCTGGGAAGTGCTTATGTAGCCATGAATTCCAAGGCTATCGGTGCGGATATTACCTTTGCGTGGCCGGATGCCCAGATCGGTACTATGGATGCCCTGCTGGCAGCTAAGATTATCTGCGACGGACAGGGAGCAGAGGCAATTGAAGCCTGTGCCAAAGAATATGCCGATTTACAGAATAACGTAGTAAGTGCAGCAAGAAGAGGCTATGTGGATACCATTATTGAGGCAGAGCAAACCAGAAAATATGTTATCGGCGCTTTTGAAATGCTGTTTACCAAAAGAGAGGAACGTCCGGCAAAGAAGCACGGCACGGTATAGAAAGGATGATACTTAATATGAAAAAATGGCTATTGGTATTAGGTATAATCACCTGTATGCTTGGTCTTACTGCCTGCAAAACCGAAGAAGAGGTTAAAGATCATTATGGGATAACGGAGGAAGCAGCAGGTACATTTGCCCAGAACTTTATTGAGTCCATGGATAAAGTTGTACTGAATAATGAAGTCGAGCAGTACAAAGATGATGAAATTATTTATGCGGCCTTAAACAACTATATGACGGCACTGGAGGATATGGGTAGCCTTCAGTCTGTGGATGATTATACCGTTACCTATGACGATGGCGTAATCATTAATGCCAAAATCAGTGGTTCTCTCAGAAGGGCAACGGTTGAGCTGATCCTAGACAAGCAGGGCTCTTTGCTTAGTGCCTCAACCAACGTAACCTACTCCTTTGGGGAGATGATGACAAAGGCCGGGCTGAATACCCTGATGGGTTTGGGTACGGTATTTGTGGTATTGATTCTGATCATTCTGTTGATTTCCAGCTTTTCCCTGATTTCCAAAATCCAGAACAGCACAGCCAAAAAGACTGAGGAAGAAACTGTGGTAGCGGACAGGGTAGTTGAGCAGATTATGGAAAGAGAAGAGAAAGAGGATGATCTGGAGCTGGTAGCGGTAATTGCTGCGGCAGTGGCAGCTTATGAGGGTACAGCCTCTGCTGACGGCTACATTGTAAGAAGCATTAAGCGAAGAAACAGATAGATAACGATTGATTTAGGAGGATAAGAAAATGAAAAATTATACCATTACAGTTAATGGAAATGTATATGATGTAGTTGTAGAGGAAGCGGGAAGCCAGGCAGCACCGGCAAGACCTGTAGCAGCACCTAAGGCAGCACCGAAAGCAGCACCCAAGGTAGCGTCGACAGCAGCCGGAGCAAATGCGGGTGCAGGAAGCATTCGTGTGGAGGCCGGTGCGGCAGGTAAGGTATTTAAAATTGAAGCGAATGTAGGAAAGGCTGTTAAGGCCGGTGATACGGTGGTTATTATTGAGGCCATGAAGATGGAAATCCCTGTTGTGGCACCTAAGGATGGTACTGTGGCAAGTATTGATGTAGCGGTAGGTGATGCAGTAGAAGCGGGTGCTTTACTGGCAACCTTAAACTAAACAGCAGAAAATCCTTATCATCTACAGGAGGTTAACGTAAATGGAATACGTAGCAACGACATTAACCAACCTGCTGCATCAGACGGCATTTTTCAATCTGACCGTGGGAAATTATATTATGATTGCAGTAGCTTGTGTTTTCCTTTATCTGGCTATCAGAAAAGAATATGAACCCCTTCTTTTGCTGCCGATAGCCTTCGGTATGCTGCTGGTAAATATTTATCCGGATATTATGGTTACTCCGGAGGAAGCATCTAATGGTGTCGGCGGTTTACTCTATTATTTTTATGTTTTGGATGAATGGGCGATTCTGCCTTCCCTGATTTTCATGGGAGTAGGAGCGATGACCGACTTTGGGCCACTGATTGCCAATCCCAAAAGCTTTCTTTTGGGAGCAGCTGCCCAGTTCGGAATCTTTATTGCCTATTTTGGTGCCATTGCCATGGGCTTTAATGATAAAGCGGCAGCGGCAATTTCCATTATCGGAGGAGCGGATGGACCCACCTCGATTTTCCTGGCGGGTAAGCTGGGGCAGACCGGTCTTTTGGGACCTATTGCGGTGGCGGCATATTCCTATATGTCTCTGGTTCCCATTATTCAGCCTCCCATTATGAAGCTTCTGACTACGGAAAAAGAACGTAAGATTAAGATGGAGCAGCTCCGTCCGGTTTCCAAGCTGGAGAAAATTCTCTTTCCCATTATTGTAACCATCGTGGTTTGTCTGATTCTTCCTACCACGGCACCCTTGGTAGGTATGCTGATGCTGGGTAACCTGTTTAAGGAGTCCGGTGTGGTAAGACAGTTAAGTGACACTGCCTCCAATGCCCTGATGTATATTGTGGTTATTTTACTGGGTACCAGTGTAGGAGCTACTACCAGTGCAGAAGCATTTTTAAATCTGGATACAATTAAGATCGTTGTATTGGGACTTATTGCTTTTGCTTTCGGTACGGCGGCAGGTGTGCTGTTTGGCAAGCTGATGTGTCTGGCAACCAAGGGCAAGGTTAATCCTCTGATTGGTTCCGCAGGTGTGTCGGCAGTACCTATGGCAGCCAGAGTTTCGCAAAAGGTTGGAGCAGAGGCAGACCCTACCAACTTCCTTCTGATGCATGCCATGGGACCCAATGTGGCAGGTGTTATCGGTACCGCAGTGGCTGCCGGTACCTTCATGGCTATTTTCGGTGTGAAATAGTGATTTGATTGAAAGCAAAGGAGAATAGGATATGTCAGAAATTGTAAAAAAACCAATTCGCATTACGGAGACTATACTTCGGGATGCACATCAGTCTTTGATTGCTACCCGAATGCCTACTGATTTGATGGTTCCCATCCTAGATAAAATGGATCAGGTAGGCTATAACGCAGTGGAATGCTGGGGAGGTGCCACCTTCGATGCCTCACTTCGTTTCTTAAAGGAAGATCCTTGGGAGCGTTTGAGAAAAATCAGAGACGGCTTAAAAAAGACAAAAACACAGATGCTGTTCAGAGGGCAGAATATTTTGGGATATCGTCCTTATGCAGATGATGTTGTAGATTATTTTGTACAGAAATCTGTGGCAAACGGAATTGATATCATCAGAATATTTGACTGCTTAAATGATTTACGCAATCTTCAGGCAGCGGTAGATGCTACCAATAGGATTAAGAAGCAGGAAGGTCGTGGTCATGCACAGATTGCCCTGTCTTATACTTTGGGTGATGCCTATACATTGGAGTATTGGACCGATATGGCCAAAAAGGTTGAAGAAATGGGAGCAGATTCCATATGCATCAAGGATATGGCAGGATTACTGGTACCTTATGCGGCCAGTGAGCTGATTACTTCCATGAAAGAAGTAACCAAGCTGCCGATTGAACTTCATACCCATTATACCTCCGGTGTTGCCAGTATGACCTACTTAAAGGCGGTTGAAGCCGGTGTAGACATTATTGACTGTGCCATGTCACCTTTTGCCCTCGGTACCAGCCAGCCGGCTACAGAGGTTATGGCAGAAACCTTTAAGGGGACTCCCTATGATCCCGGCTTTGACCAGAATCTTTTGGCAGAGATTGCAGATTACTTCAGGCCTTATCGTGATGAGTGTTTGGCAAACGGCCTGTTAAATCCCAAGGTTATGGGTGTGGATATTAAAACCCTGTTATATCAGGTACCCGGCGGTATGCTTTCCAATATGGTAAGCCAGCTGAAAGAGCAGAATGCAGAGGATAAATACTATGATGTATTAAAAGAGATTCCTCAGGTTCGTAAGGATTTGGGAGAACCTCCTCTGGTTACCCCTTCTTCCCAGATTGTAGGTACACAGGCAGTATTCAACGTCCTGATGGGAGAAAGATACAAGATGGCTACGGATCAGACCAAGGATATTCTTCGAGGAAAATACGGCCAGACTGTCAAGCCCATGAGCGAAGAGGTTATTGCCAAGGTTATTCCCGGTGAAGAAAGAATCACCTGTCGTCCCGCAGATTTGATTGAAAATGAATTGGATAAGCTGGAGGCAGAAATGAAAGAGTGGAAGCAGCAGGATGAAGATGTTTTGTCTTACGCTCTCTTCCCGCAGGTTGCTGTAGACTTCTTCAAATATCGTCAGGCACAGCAGGAAAAGGTGGATATGACCCAGGCGGATATCTCCAATGGGGCATATCCGGTGTAAATGAATACCATAGGTTATCTGAAACGGGGATGCGCTTTGGCACATTCCCGTTTTCTATACCTTGACAAAAACAAGGAAAAGGTTTAACATAACATATGTTATTATCGATATTTGATTTGAATGCTGTTAATACAGCAGAATGCGAGGAAATATGGCAAGGAAGGAATCAGTAACACGGGATTATTTATTTGAAACCGCTTTTCAGATGCTGAAGGAGGAGGGACTGGATCATATAACGGCTAGGAAGCTGGCGGCCAGGGCCGGCTGCTCCACACAGCCCATTTTTCGTCTCTATACCAGTATGGAGGAATTATGGAAGGAGCTGTTTCAAAGGGGAATGGAGTATTTTGAAGAGTTTTATAATCGGACACCGAGATATGACAATACTCCATTTGTTAATCTGGGTGTAACCTATATCCGCTTTGCCATGGAAGAGCCCCGACTATTTCAGATGCTGTTTCTGTCTGAAAATCGTTACGGAAAAAGTCTGTATGAAATTTTGAATGGTAAAATGGGGGCAGTGGGAAGAGAAATTGCCAAAGCAAAAGCAGAAGGCTGTGATTTTGCCGGGCAGCTGTTTATGAAGATGTGGATTTTTATTCATGGTGCAGCCTGTATGTCCATTACCGGTGATTATGACCTGGATATGAAGGATACCATAGAAATATTGAAAAATGCTTACATTGGTTTTTCAAAAGGAAAGAAGGAGTCTGAATAGATGAAGATGGATTCTGAACAGGATATCATTAATCTGATCGATCAAAAGTATAATGGCATGAGCAAAAGCCATCGTAAAATAGCTACATTCATCAGGGAGCATTATGACCAGGCAGTCTTTATGACTGCGGCGAAAATCGGTAAAGTACTGGATATTAGTGAATCTACAGTGGTGCGTTTTGCCGCGGCATTGGGATTTGAAGGCTTTCCCGACTTTCAGAAGCATTTGTCCTTATGGGTAAAGGATAAGTTGAATACAGTATCCAAAATGGGAGCCAAATATGGACAAAGCTCCCAGTCCGAGCTGTTAATGACGGTACTTCAGGGGGATATGGAAAAAATTAACGATACCATTGAGCTGGTAGACCCTACCGCCTTTGAAACAGCAGTGGAATCCATTGTAGGAGCAAAAACCGTTTATATTGTGGGCATTCGTAGCTGTGAGCCCCTGGCGGATTTTTTATGCTTTTACCTGAATATGATTCGACCCAATGTGGTTTTGCTTAGAACCACCAGTACCAGTGAAATGTTTGAGCAGATGATTCGGATAAATGAGGAGGATGTTTTAATCGGAATCAGCTTTCCCCGTTATTCCATGAGAACCTTGAAAGCAATGGAGTTTGCTAATGACCGGAACGCAAAGGTAGTAGCCATTACGGATTCACCCCATTCCCCGATGAATCTGTATTCCTCCTGCAACCTGTTTGCAAGAAGTGATATGGTTTCCATTGTGGATTCCCTAGTGGCTCCCTTAAGTCTGATTAATGCCCTGGTTGTGGCTCTATGCCTGAAATGTCCAAAGGAGGTAAAGGAGAATCTGGAAATGCTGGAGCAAACTTGGAATAATTATCAGGTATATCTAAATGATGAGATTAATTTTATTGACAAGGCCCCGGTGTTGGATTACTCTCTGATGAGGAAGGAATAATGGATATCATCATAGTTGGAGGCGGTGCAGCCGGTATGATGGCAGCTGTTGTAGCAGCGGGAAAAGGACACGGTATACAGCTTCTGGAGAGAAATGAAAAGCTGGGAAAAAAAATCTATATTACCGGAAAAGGCCGCTGTAACGTAACAAATGCCTGCGAACCGGAAGAGTTTTTTCGCAATATTGTCAGTAATGAAAAATTCCTTTACAGCAGCTTCTATGGATTTGATAATCAGGCTGTAATGAATTTTTTTGAAGAGAATGGGTGTCCGTTAAAAATTGAAAGAGGGAATCGGGTATTTCCCGTTTCTGACCATTCTTCGGATATTACCAAGGCCCTTGCCGAAAAAATGGAGAGGGCAGGAGTTAACATAACGTTAAACTGCCGGGTAAGGGATCTGCTTTTGGGTGAAAAAGGAGAGATTCGGGGAGTGGTAACCGACGATAAACGGAAGTACTTTGCGGACAGGGTAATTCTGGCTGTGGGAGGCTGCTCTTATCCGGTTACCGGATCGGACGGAAGTCTGTTTTCCCTTTTGGAACAATACGGGCATACACTTATTCGGCCCAAACCGGCTCTGGTCCCCTTCGTTCTCAAAGAAGAGTATGGCAAGGAGCTGCAGGGACTAGCACTGAAAAATGTCACACTTACGATGAAGCAGGGCAAGAAAAAGCTCTATGAAGGATTCGGAGAGATGCTGTTTACCCATTTTGGCATCAGCGGCCCTTTGGTTCTTTCTGCCAGCAGCTTCTACAGTAAAAAATGTTATGGAGAGGAAGTCAGCTGCTATTTGGATTTGAAACCGGCCCTAAGCGAAGAACAGCTGGATCGACGAATCCTGAGAGAGTTTGAAAAATCCCAAAACCGACAGTTTAAAAATTCTCTGGATAGTCTGTTTCCTGCCAAGCTCATCCCGGTCATTATAAAATTAAGTCAAATTTTACCGGAGAAGAGGGTAAATGAAATCACTCGAGATGAAAGAAAGCATCTGACGGCTCTAATGAAAAACTGGGAAATGAAGATAATCGGAACGAGAGGGTTTAATGAGGCAGTAATTACCCAGGGAGGTATCTCGGTAAAGGAGATTAATCCATCCACCATGGAATCTAAGGTGATTTCGGGACTGTATTTGGCAGGGGAGATGCTGGATATCGATGCTCTAACCGGAGGCTTTAATCTTCAGCTTGCCTGGTCTACGGGATATGCGGCAGGAGACAGCCAATAAGAAAAAGGAGAGAACAGATGGGATACAGTGTAGCAATCGACGGACCGGCAGGTGCAGGAAAAAGCACCATTGCCAAAATGATAGCCGAGCAAATGGGATTTATTTACGTGGATACAGGTGCCATGTACAGGGCTATGGCATTATATTTGCTTCGTAACGGAATCCGGCCGCAGGAAAAAGAAAAAATTGAAGAGTGCTGCCAAAAAGCAGATATTTCCATTATGTATGATCAGGGAGAGCAGATCGTCCTTTTGAATGGGGAAAACGTTAATGCACTGCTTAGACAGGAAGAGGTAGGGAATATGGCCTCATCCTCATCTGCCAATGGCATGGTAAGAAAAAAGCTGGTTTTGCTGCAGAGAAAACTGGCTGATGATAAAGAAGTGATTATGGACGGAAGAGATATCGGTACCTGTGTTCTTCCTAAAGCCAATATCAAGATTTATCTTACTGCTGACAGCAGAGTAAGGGCAAAGCGGAGATTTGATGAGCTGATGGCCAAGGGACAAAGCTGTAATCAGGAAGAAATAGAGGCGGATATTCGTCGAAGAGATCAACAGGATATGGAGAGAGAAATCAGTCCCCTGCGGCAGGCTGAGGATGCCATTTTGATTGATACCTCGGAAATGACCATTAAAATGGTGGCAGATAAAATTATGGATTTGATCCGGGAAGACAAAATAAAAAAAAGGTAGGATAAAGAAAGCAAAAATGGAGATTATAAAGGCAAAAAGTGCTGGGTTTTGCTTCGGAGTTGAAAAGGCAATGGAAACGGCCTATCAGCAGATTAAGGAAGCAGGAGGAAAGCCCATTTATACCTTCGGGCCATTGATTCATAATGAAGAGGTGGTAAAAGATTTGGAGGCAAAGGGAGTTAAAGTCATTGAGGGAAAAGAGGCTCTTAAGGAGTTGAAGGAAGGGGTGGTTATCATCCGTTCTCATGGAGTCAGTAAGGAAATATATAAGAGTATGGAGGAAAATCACCTTACCTGCATTGATGCCACCTGCCCTTTCGTTAAACGGATTCATCGGATTGTGGAAAAAGAGAGTTCATTGGGAAAAAAAATTATTATCATCGGCAATGACGGGCACCCGGAGGTAGAGGGGATAAAAGGCTGGTGCAGTCAGCCGGCAGTGGTGATGGAGAGAGCCGAGGAGGCAGAAAAATTTACCTGTTTGCCACAGGAGAAAATCTGTATTGTTTCCCAAACGACATTTAACTACAATAAATTTAAAGATTTAGTTGAAATTTTTGTGAAAAAAGGTTATGATATTAGTGTTGTGAACACTATCTGCAATGCTACAGAAGAACGTCAGACAGAGGCGAAGGAAATTGCCGCCAGGGCGGATGTGATGATTGTGATAGGGGGCACACATAGCTCTAATACTCGTAAATTATACGAGATATGTAAGAATGAGTGTGAAAACACTTATTTTATACAGACACTAGATGACTTGCATTTAGATCTTCCTAAATCTGTTGGACTGGTGGGTATTACGGCTGGGGCATCAACCCCAAACAATATTATTGAGGAGGTTCAAAATTATGTCCGAATTAACTTTTGAACAAATGTTAGAAGAATCATTCAAAACAATCCATGCGGGAGAGGTAGTAGAAGGTACAGTCAT
>JBJFFP010000034.1:0-49304 GCA_051891855.1 Lachnospiraceae bacterium
GGGAGTCGAACCCGTGTCCGAAGCCCCATCCCCTGTACTTCTACAAGCTTAGTCAGTCGGTTTACATTCCCTCCTGCATCCGGTGACTGACACCCGAATACATTCAGTAGCTTCATAATACGCCCACATACGCAAAGCTTAATATGTGTCGTTTCCTATCTAGTCGATGCCAGATTCTCTATGGATAGGTACAAAGAGGCTGACAGCCGCAACTAGGCAGCGTATGCTAAATTATCTTCAGCGTTTAATTTTAATTGTGCGATTAACGTGTCGCAACGGCTTGCTTCTCCAGCTTCAAAAACCCCGTCGAAACCTTGACTGGCCCCTATATAATCAGTCTATCGGGAATCCTGACGAAAGTCAACATGGATTTCCGAAAAACTCTTATTAAACTTTTGTAAAAACAATTAAGTTTATCCAAAATTTCTTATCTTGAATTCCTTTTCCGCCTCCCTTTTCTGATCCTTTTTTGCAATATCCTGACGCTTATCATAAAGCTTTTTGCCTCGGCAGAGGCCAATCTCCACCTTTGCCTTTCCCTCCTTAAAATAAACCTGTAAGGGTACTATGGTAAAGCCTTTTTCCTTAATTTTCCCTAAAAGCTTATTAATCTCTGTCTTATGAAGCAGGAGTTTTTTTACCCGCAAAGGATCCTTATTGAATAGGTTTCCCTTTTCATAGGGGGAAATATGCATCCCGTAAATGAACATCTCTCCCTTTTCAATGCGGATAAAGGCCTCCTTAATGCTGCATTTTCCCATACGCAGGCTCTTTACCTCTGTTCCATGAAGCACCAGACCTGCTTCCAGTTTTTCCTCCACAAAATAATCGTGATAGGCCTTCTTATTTCCTGCCACCAGCTTCATTGCTTCCTTACTCATCCCCTTCTTCCTCCTCAATACCAAAATCGATGGTTCTGACCGCCCTGTCCGTATCCTCCACCCTTATTCGCAATGTCTGCCCCAGACGGTAGCGGATTCCCGTATCCCTGCCCACCATTTCATAGGCTGATTCATCATAGTAAAAATAGTCACCGGGCAGCCTGGATACATGAATCATGCCTTCTATGGTGTTGGGCAGCTCCACATAAATTCCCCACTGGGTCACACCACTGACTACTCCGGTAAAGCATTCTCCCAGATGTGCTTCCATATATTCCACCTTTTTCAGCTTGTTGGTTTCCCTTTCTGCCTCTTCAGCCCGTCTTTCCAGCCGGGAAGACTGGTTAGAGACCTGTGGAAGGATTTCCTCATAATGCTCCAGCTTTTTGCCCTTCAGCCTTCCTCTCAGCCAATCCTTAATGATACGATGAATCTGCAAATCAGGATAGCGTCTGATAGGGGAGGTGAAATGGCAGTAATACTCGCATGCCAGACCGAAATGCCCCGTACAGTCCACCGTATATTTTGCCTGCTTCATGCTTCTTAAGGCCAGTCGGAAAATCATAGCCTCCTGGGGAGTTCCCTCCACCTTTCCCAAAAGCTTCTGGATTTCCTTAGGATGAATCTCTTCCTGACGAAGCTTCAGATAAAAGCCGAAATTACCGATAAAGGTTCCCAGCTTCTGAATCTTCTCCGGATCCGGCACATCATGGGTACGATAGACAAAAGGCAGCTCCAGCCAGAAAAAGTGCTGGGCAATGGTCTCATTGGCAATCAGCATAAATTCCTCAATAATTTTAGTCGCCGTATTCCTATCATAGGGCCTGATTTCTATCGGCCTTCCCTTCTCATCCAGATATATTTTGGACTCCGGGAAATCGAAGTCGATCGACCCCCTTTTTTTACGTTTTTTCCGTAAAATTGCAGCCAGCTCCTCCATCTTTTCAAACATCGGTACTAATCCGGCATATTTTTCCCGCTCAGCCTGGTCTTTTTCCTCCAGAATTTTTTTCACCGAGGTATAAGTCATTCGCTGATCCACACAGATTACCGTTTCCTCAATACGATAGTCTACTACCTCTCCTTTGGAATTAATGGTCATCAAGCAGCTTAAGGCCAGTCGTTCCACTCCCGCATTCAATGAGCAGATTCCATTGGACAGCCTATGGGGAAGCATGGGAATAACGCGATCCACCAGGTAGACACTGGTTCCCCGCTTTAAGGCTTCCTTATCCAAAGCAGAGTTTTCCTGCACATAGTTGCTTACATCTGCAATATGCACCCCCAGATGGTACAATTCACCTTCTTTGGTCAGACTTACCGCATCATCCAAATCCTTGGCATCCTCACCGTCAATGGTGACCATGGTAATCCCACGATAATCCTGTCTGCCCAGACAATCTGCTTCGGTCACCTGATCTCTTATCCGTTCTGCCTGATTCATTGCCTTTTCAGGAAATTCCATTGGCAGATCAAAGCCTCTGACGATAGACAGAATATCCACTCCCGGGTCATTGATATGCCCCAGAATTTCCACCACTTTTCCCTCCGGCTTTTTCTTCTCACTGCCGTAAGAGGTCAGCTCCACTACTACTTTATGCCCGTCCACTGCTCCTTTAGAACACTCAAGGGGAATGAAAATATCCTCCTGCAGTTTCTGATTGTCAGGTGCCACAAAACCAAAGCTTCGGCCTTTCTGGAAGGTTCCCACAATGGTATTGATTCCTCTTTCCAGAATATTTACTACCTCAGCCTCCTGTCTTCTTCCTCCATGGCGGGGTAAAAGAGATACCTCTACCGTATCCAGATGATAGGCTCCCTTTGTCTTTCCTTCCGGAATGAACAAATCCTCTTCCCTTCCATCCACCTCTACAAAGCCAAAGCCTTTCTGATGACTGATGAAGGTTCCCACCAGATGCTGATTTGCAGCAGCCGCTGCTTTGGGATCAAACAGAGAATACTTTCCTCTTTTGCTGATTTGAAGCTTATTCTCTGCCAGTAATTCCTGAAGAGCCTGTTTAAGCAAAGGTCTGTCCTCCGGCTCCACCTGTAAAATAACAGCCAACTCCTTTTCCTTCATGGGAACATATAATTCATTTTTCATCAGGTCCATAATGACCTGCTTTCTTTCCTGCCAGTTTTTCATCTCATTTTCCTAATTAATAATTGAAGAAGGGCATTCCTGTGTCAACAAGAATGCCCCGAACCTTATCTGAATCCTAGAATCGATTAATGTTCAAAATTGCAGCAAGTACAATAAACGCAACAGCCAGATACTTGGTAACCCTAATCAGTGTTCCTTCCATGGAACGTCCCTTGTTCTTACCCCAGTAGGTCTCTGTATTACCACTGAGTGCGCCCAATCCTGCGGACTTGCCTTCCTGCATCAACACCAAAACAGTCAACACAATACATATCAAAATAAAAAGAACAGTTAATACATTTCTTAAAATTTCCATCCCTAAAGACCTCCTTAGTCATACGCATTTGATTCTAACATAGGAATGGCTGTTTTGCAAGGGATATTCTCTTTTTTTTGAAATTTTCCACAAATTGTTTTATTACTTAAATCGAAAGGCCTTCATACCGGGATACTGTGCTGCCTCTCCCAGCTCCTCTTCAATACGAAGAAGCTGGTTATATTTGGCTACCCGGTCCGTTCTACAGGGAGCGCCGGTTTTAATCTGACCGCAGGAAAGAGCCACTGCTAAATCGGCTATAGTGGTATCCTCCGTTTCTCCGGAGCGATGGGACATTACCGCTGTATATCCTGCTTCATGGGCCATTTTTACTGCCTCCACAGTTTCCGTAAGCGTTCCGATCTGATTAGGCTTAATCAAAATGGAATTTGCACACCTCTCGGTAATTCCTCTCTTCAATCTGGCTGTATTTGTCACAAACAGATCATCTCCCACCAGCTGCACCCGGTTTCCCAATCGTTCTGTCAGCTGCTTCCAGCCCTCCCAGTCCTCTTCATCCAACCCGTCTTCTATGGAGCAGATAGGATAACGATTGCACAGTTCTTCATAGAGATCAATCATTTCTTCTGTGGTACGCATAACCCCTATCCTCTCTGTATCCGGTACTCCGGCTACGGTATCTCCATCTGATGGCCTTTCTTCCTTCTGTTCCTTTCGGATAATCTCACTTTCTCCGGGAAAATAATACTGTCCTGCCTCCCGCTGGAACAATTCAGAGGCTGCCGCATCCATGGCAAATACAATATCCTTCCCACAAACATAGCCGGCCTCTTCCACTGCCTTAACCAGATAGTCAAATACTTCAAAGGCATCCTTTAGGTCAGGGGCAAAGCCTCCCTCATCCCCTACGGCTGTAAATTTTCCATCCTTACCTAGCAGCTCCTTCAGCCGATGATAAACCTCCGTCCCCATCTGCAGTGCCTCACTGAAGCTTTGGGCGCCCACCGGCATAATCATAAATTCCTGAAAATCCACTGTATTCTTGGCATGCTTGCCGCCGTTCAAAATATTCATCATGGGCACTGGAAGCTGATAGGCTGTCTGCTTACCCAGATATTTATACAAAGCCTGATGATTGGCTCTTGCAGCCGCTCTGGCACAGGCCAGGGAAGCTCCCAGAATGGCATTGGCTCCCAGTCTTCCCTTATTGGATGTTCCATCCAGCTCCTTTAGCAGTCGGTCAATTTCCTGTTGGCTGCAGACCTCCTTTCCCAAAAGAGTCTGTCGAATTTCCCCATTAATATGGTTTGCTGCCATAGTTACTCCCAGACCTCTGTAGGCTTTCTGTCCATCCCTTAATTCAACAGCTTCAAACTGACCTGTACTGGCTCCTGAAGGTACAGCTGCCCTTCCGGTATAGGTTTTGTCCACCGTCACCTGTGTCTCAATGGTGGGATTTCCTCTGGAGTCCAGAATCTGTCTTCCCTGTACCTGTGTAATCAAAAAAGTTTCTCCCATGGGATACCTCCTGTAACTTACTTTTTTACCAGTATACCCATCAGGGAGAAACTTAAACCTTTTCTGTCTTTAATTTACTTTTTCAATGCTTTCTGTACCACCTCCGGTACCCGTCCTTCTGCAAAACAATAATAATCGTAGTTAGAAGTAACGTAGGAAACATCTTCACCGGAGTAGCCGATATCCTGTAGCTCTACATGAACCTCCATATCCATCCTTCTTGTTCCTTCATAGGGATTCCAAGAAGAAGGCTCCGACAGATAGGCTGGCTCCAGAATCTCCTGTAAAACCTGTTCATCTACATAAAACAGCTCATCTGCTCTACCCCGGTATTCCTCTGCTTCCTCTTCCACAGCTGCTTCATTGAGAAAAAGAAGCTTTTTTTCATATTTTTCACTCATCATAATCTCACCGGAAGCAGTAAAGGCTTCTCTGTCCGTATAGATGACTAAAATGCTCTTTATCTGTTCCAGATACTCCTGATCACGAACTGCCTCTGTGGCTATATCGCATTCCTTCAGCAGGGAGAGCGTATGGGTAAAGGAGGGATAAATGGTCACTCTCCACTCATTCACATATTCCGGATTCTTAATTCCCTGTCCGCCAAAGGTTATTCTGCCAGCAGGAACTGCATTATAGAGATGGGCAAAGTCCACCTGATTAACATCCATAACATAAGCTCTAAGTAAGGAAAGAACCTTATCTTCGGGAATCACATAGTCCATCTGTCCATTTCCATATTCTGCCTGAAAGATTTTATAGTTTTCGGCAAAATTATCCTCCATCACCTGATTCGTGGCCGTCTGATACTCCCTGGTATGGAAGATTTCGTTCATCTCCTCCAAATTTTCCTCATAGCTGAAGTAAAATACCCTATCCATGGTTTTTCCGCTTTTTTGTTTAAATACCACATTTAAACGATAGAGATAGTCATATTCTTCAAACTCTTCAATATTTACCCGTTTATCCAAAAGTCTGTACACCATCTCCAGATCCTTCAGCTGCATTTTAGAAGGCCAGTAATCATCAACGCGAATCTCCGTCCCGTCTGTCAGTACCCAATTCTCCCCCATATAGTTGCTTTCCAGGCTAAGAGCCACACTTTCCACCCTCTTTTTATCGGGAATCCACTTATCATAGCCAAAAATATCCCAGCGAAAGGCACAAAAAATAAAAATCACCATTACAAGAGAAAGAAGCATTCCGGGCACACCTTTTTTGATGGCACGAAAATCCACCTCATAGATTAATCGAATAATAACATGGCTGATTACAACCGTAAAAATGATTCCACCGATTCCCAAAACCTCGCTTCCGGAAATGACATAAATGAATATTCCTCCCGTCATACCCAGTGCCAGAAGAAGGAGTACCTCCAAGGGATTCTTAAGTCCTGAAAAAACAATGGATTTCCCATGACCTTCTGCCGGTCTTTTTTTGTATAAAAGCCAGCCTGCCAATCCAAAGAGCAAAACCAGCCCCAGCATGGAAAATACCATTTCTTTGTAGGTCGGTATTGCCCATCCGTAGGAATTATAGGAATTGGCATCACGCCCAAAGCTATAGTAATAAAAGGTAACCAATGGGGAGAAGAGGGTATTCAACACCTTTCTTCCTTCCGTACTGCCATATGTACGAAAGAAGCTGCCTCCATAAGCCCATATTAGTGCTCTTACAGAAACCTCATAGAGCAGAAGCACTGCGGTAAGACTCAAACTCACCAGCGTATGACCGGTCAGCATCACTGCTACAATAGCCACTTGGTAGACCGCTAAAAATAAAAGCAGGTGTGCCAGAACAGCCTTAGGGATCACCACTAAAATCTGGGACTGCAAGCAGCCAAAGCTTGCCGCTATGGCCATTCCCAAAAGAAGATTAACCAGATAGGTAATCAAAAAGCTAACTACTCCATTAAGCCAGATAACCAGGAATCTCCGATTTCTGCTTATCGGTTGACTATGGTAAAAATTCACCTTTTTCTTATTATGAAGCCAGGAAAAGGCCTGCAGACCCGCCAGCACAGCCAGCAGAATGATCACAGCACTGATTACCGGATTTAAATCAAAAATGATTCTGCTATAGTTCAGCATTTTCTCCCGAAAAGAAATCGTTGCAAATAGCTGATAATCTCGATTTATACTGTTAAGTCCAAGGAGCAAAGCTCCCGGAAAGCAGATAAACAGTGCCAGAAGCTGCAGCCAGAACACCCAGTTCCTTCGTTTAAAATTTTCCTTGCAATCAGCTAAGAATGATTTTCTTAATGTCATAGCCTACTACCTCCGTTTCACTGATAAAGATTTCCTCCAGGGAAAGAGGCAGCACCTCATAAAAAACTGTATCCAGGGTCGCAAAATAAGCCATGATTTCCTCCCTCTCCCCTCTGGCGGTAATGGTGTAAAGCATACCTCGTTTTTCCATCTGCAGAATATCCATGTCTGCTTTTGCCTTAAGCACCTGTCCTTCTGTCTTAAAGACACATTGAATTTTTTGGATATTACATTTCATTTCCAAAAGATCCCTTGACAACAGAACCCCACCTCCATGTAAAAGTCCGATATGGTCACAAATATCCTCCAGCTCCCGCAGATTGTGGGAGGCTATGATGGGGGTTAACCCCCTCTGTTCCATATGATTTACCAGAATACTCTTAATTCCCTGTCTCATCACCGGATCTAGTCCGTCAAAGGTTTCATCACAGATCAGATATTTTGCATTGGAGCAAAGACCACAGATAATAGCCAGCTGCTTTTGCATTCCCTTAGAAAAAGTGGATATCTTTCTGTTTTTTCCCAGTCCGAACTTTTCCAGATAGTCATAATAGGGAAGGGATGCAAAATCTTCATACATCGTAGCCAGATACTTCTCCATATCTCTGGGGGTGGCATTTCGGAAAAAATAGGGCTCATCAGGAATGAAATAAAGCTGCTTAATGGCTTCCTCATTGTCAAATACCTTTTTTTCGTCAACGAAAATACTCCCTTCGTCCGGCTTTATTATTCCTGTTACCATTCTGAGCAAAGTAGTCTTTCCCGCACCGTTAGTCCCGATTAAGCCAAATACACTTCCCTCCTGCATGGTCAGACTTACGCTATTTACTGCCCAGATATCTTCAAATTGTTTTGACACATTTTCTAACGTAATCATACTTCCTCACCTTCCGCTGCTGCGTTCTTGATATATTCCATCATTTCTTCCCGGCTAAAGCCTATACTCTCACCCTCTCGAATCAGCTCCAGCAGCTGCTTCTTCAGTTCTTCCTTCCTTGCCTCCTTCAGTCCGCTGTTGGAAGAAACGAAGTTTCCCCTTCCCTTTACCGTATAAATAAAGCCCTGCCGCTCCAGCTCTCCATAGGCCTTCTGGATGGTATTGGGATTGATGGATAATTCCATGGCCAAACTGCGCACCGAGGGGATTTTCTCATCCTCCGGCAGAGCTCCGCACAGAATCAGATATTTAAATCGATCTACAATCTGTTCGTATAGCGGCCTGGCATCCTTTAAATCCAGTACAATCATGTCTCCTCCTTTTATAGTGTATTGCCACTCATAGTACACTAAATATACTTTGTCTGTTGAAATTTGTCAACTACTTTTTTCTTAATTCCCTGATCGGCAGATATGTTTTATTAAAATACTCTAAAAAGGCATAAGAAAGGGGAGTACCTTAGACCAAAGTACTCCCTTTTCTTTTCTCTATTTAATTTACTTATGACTTCCGTACCAATAAGGATTTACCGGTCATTTCCATAGGCTGCTCTCTTCCCATAATCTGAATCAAAGTAGGAACGATATCCGCCAGACAGCCGCCCTCCCTTAAGGTATAAGCCGGATCATAATTTACCAGAATAAAGGGAACTTCATTGGTGGTATGAGCAGTAAAGGGTTCCTGTGAATCGTAGTCAACCATCTGCTCTGCGTTACCATGGTCCGCACAAATAAACATGGTTCCGTTTACATGCAAAAGAGCCTCCACCGCTTTTCCGATGCATTCATCCACTGCTTCAATCGCCTTAATTGCCGCAGGCTGCACTCCGGTGTGCCCCACCATGTCGGGATTGGCAAAATTAATGATAATCACATCATATTTTCCCCCCGTAATCGCCTCTACCAACCGATCACATACCTCATAGGCACTCATCTCCGGCTGTAAATCATAGGTAGCTACCTTGGGAGAATTTACCAGAATTCTATCCTCTCCCGGATTAGGCTCTTCTACTCCACCGTTAAAGAAGAAGGTAACGTGCGCATATTTTTCTGTTTCTGCAATTCTTGCCTGAGTCATCTGATTGGCTGCCAGCCATTCCCCAAAGGTATTGGATACGGAAATCTTATGAAAAGCCACTTCCTTATTAGGAATAGTAGGATCATAATCAGAGAAGCAAACGTAGACCAAATCCAGCCTTTCTCGCTCGAAGCCTTTAAAATCGTCATCGCAGAAGGCTCTGGTAATTTCCCTTGCCCGGTCAGGACGGAAATTAAAGAAAATCACAGAATCATTATCCTTAATCAGGGCTACAGGTGCTCCGTTTTTTTCCACTACGGCAGGCATAACAAATTCATCTGTCTTATCCTCATCATAGGAAGCCTGAATCGCTGCAGGGCCGGAAACCGCTTTATTTCCTTCCCCTTTGGTCAAGGCATCATAAGCCAATTTAATCCGGTCATAGTTGTTATCCCGATCCATAGCATAATAACGGCCTATTACGGAAGCAATCTCTCCTACGCCGATTTTCTTCATTTCCGCTTCCAACTCCTCTGCAAAGCCTTTGCCGCTGGCAGGAGGAGTATCTCTTCCATCCAGGAAGCAGTGTACATATACCTTTGACAGGTTATTGCGCTTTGCCAGCTCCAACAGACCATACAGATGGGTGTTATGGCTGTGGACACCTCCATCCGATAAAAGTCCAAACAGATGCAGGACGGAATCATTTTTCTTACAATTTTCTACTGCATGCAGCAGGGCAGGGTTTTCAAAGAAGGTTCCGTCCTGAATCTCCTTTGTAATTCTGGTCAGCTCCTGATAGACAATACGTCCTGCACCCATATTCAGATGCCCCACTTCAGAATTACCCATCTGTCCCTCAGGAAGGCCCACTGCCATTCCGCTGGCATTTCCTTTTACAAAGGGATATTCTCTCATCAGCTTATCCATAACGGGAGTTCTGGCCTGTGCAATTGCATTACCATCCTGCCTGTTGTTCAATCCATATCCATCTAAAATCATTAATACGGTTGGTTTTTTACTCATTTCTTCCTCCATTTCTGCTGCCGGGGCAGCATCTATTAAAACAATCCAGTTTGTTAGGTATTTATCAAATATGACCTTATGTAGTATAACACCTTTAGCTGAAATTAGGCAATATGGAGATTGTGTTTTTTCTGCAAAAAGGCTATGATTAGAAAAACCGCAGTATGAAAGGACAGAAGAAATGATCAGCCTATTGAGCAGATTTTTTATTAAAAACAGAGAAGATACAAGCTCCCCGGAAGTACGGCAGGCCTACGGTATGCTCTGTGGAAGTCTGGGGATTATGTTGAATATTCTGCTGTTTCTGGGTAAGTTTCTTGCAGGAAGCATCAGTAATTCAATTGCCATTACGGCAGATGCCTTCAACAATCTGTCTGATTCCGGCTCTTCCTTTATCACCTTGGTGGGCTTTAAAATGTCCAGTCAGGAGGCTGATATCGATCACCCTTTTGGACATGGAAGAATTGAATATCTATCCGGTCTGATTATCTGCGGTGCCATTCTGATTATGGGGTATGAACTGATTTCTTCTTCCATCAAAAAAATTCTCCACCCGGAGGATACTGCATTCAGTCTGCTCACCATATTGATTCTTTTGGCTTCTATACTGGTAAAGCTATATATGGCCTGCTATAACTTTTCTGTATCCAAAAAAATAAGCAGCTCTGCCATGAAGGCTACGGCTACCGACAGTCTCAGTGATGCTGTAACCACTACCGTAGTTCTTTTAGCCACACTTACAGAATATTTTTTCCACCGGAAGATTGATGCCTACTGCGGTGTCCTGGTGGGTCTGTTTATTCTTTATGCCGGTTATCATGCTGCAAAGGATACCATTAATCCTCTGTTGGGTCAGGCTCCTGCCAAAGAATTTGTGGAGCAGATTCAGCAAATAGTTCTTAGCACCGAAGGCGTTCTTGGCATGCACGATTTAATCGTTCATGATTATGGTCCCGGAAGGTTAATTATCTCCCTTCATGCCGAGGTTCCCGCTACCGGAAATATCCTGGAAATTCACGATATGATTGACCGTCTGGAGCAGACACTGAATAAACGACTGCACTGCGAAGCAGTCATCCATATGGATCCGATTGTAACGGAAGACCCTGATGTGGACTTGTGGAAGGACAGAATCCACTCCATTCTCTACTCCATCGATGACTCCCTACATATGCACGATTTTCGCATGGTAAAGGGGAATACACATACCAATATTATCTTTGATATGGTACTCCCCCACAATTATAAGCTGAGTAAATCTTTATTACTGGATGAAATTCAACAACGGGTATGGGAATATGATCAGAGCTTTTATGTGGTCATTCAGATGGAACATTCCTATGTCTAATCCTCTGTCCAGCTGATGATAATCACGACTGCTCCCCGATGAACGGTAACACAGCCTTTCTTACCCATAAATTCATTGCTGATACCAATGGGAAAGCTGTTGGTAACCTCATACTGGTCTAAGGTATATTTCAGATTTTCGATGGAAACCACAGCTTTTTCCCCCAGAGAAAAAAGTGACAGATACCCTTCAAGATTTTCCCGAAAGCTGACAGCCTCTTCCTTCGCCACCAAAATCATACCGGTACCGTCCATCATATACCCGGTGGCATCATGTTCCTTTAAATAAAGCAGACATTGGATATTGGCCAGGGTATGCTCCAGCCTCCCTCCGGCTCCTGCGTAAATACAAAAATTCCGATAGCCTTTCTCCAGCCCCAGCTTAATGGCCGCCAGCATATCCGTATCATCCTTTTGCCTGGGGATGCGAATCACTCTATGATTATCCTTTTGTTCCAGTTCTTTAAGTCTTTCCAACTGTCCTTCTCCCAGAGAATCAAAATCCCCCAGTATATAATCCGGCTCAATTTCCAGCAAAGAACAGTATTCATATCCACCGTCTACTGCTATACACAAATCCTGTTCACCCACAGGAATATGGGAAATCGTCAAATCTCCCGCACCAATCAAAATGCAGCTTCCCTGCTGATTATTCATAGATGTCCTCATACTCATACTTTCCACCCCAATCATTAATGGCCTTTGTGGTTTTTCCTTCTTCGGTATAAGTATTTTCCTCAAAACGGAAATTCATTCTGGCATAGGTATCCACAGTAAGCTCCATGTCTACCGGCGTAGACCACCAATACATCATACAATACTCCGTCATGGGATAAACTTCCTTACCTTCCCTTGCCGGAACATAAGTAATTGCCGTTCTCTGATGACCATTATCCAGCCACTTAACCCCCCATACCTTAATATATCCCTGCTCTGCCGCCTGCCCTTCCTCATCCATAAAGGAAAAACTGCGTTCGGAATCGCTGCAGTAAAGATAAACTCCCCTATTGCTGTAAGGAATATAGGTTTCTCCCTGCCAATACTCCATCTTACCCTCTAGGAAAGCATCCCGAATGGCAATATACTCATCGCTAATCAGGAAATTCCTTGCCGGCTCAAAATTACCGACCTCAAATTCTGCAAGTAACGGTGCAAAAAGTGCCTCTATCTCACTGTGCTTATCCAAACAGGCAGTCAGCTCCTTCAGATTATCCGTCTCAAGCTTATCTGTAACTTCCATAACCAACTCTTTATAGGCAGCAAAAGCCTCAGACGATAATGCCAGCTTATCTGCCTCAAAGGCGATAAAGGCAATCAGCTGCCGCCTTATTTCTTCCTGTCCATCCTTCTCATAGAGGGAAAGCATTTTCCTGATCAGAGCCTCATAAGCCCTGTATCCCAACCCTTCCAGCTCGGAAAGGAAAAGCGAATTAACTCCTTCCCCATCCGTCATTTTGCACAGCCTTTCTCTACAGGTATCCATCAGCTCATAGACATTTGTCTTACTGCTGTCTGCCTCCAGGATTTCCAGAAGACGCATTACCGTATTAAAATCACAGTCATCTGTGTTCAGCTCATTAACCGATTCATTATATTTTACCGTAAGATATGTCTCCTGGATGGTCTCATCATGAGTCTCCTCCAGTCCCTTATACAGAATTTCTTCTGCCGATTGATAATCCTCCATATCCAAATACAGATTTGCCATATAGCGATAGGCTTTTACCGTTTCGGCCTCGATAGTTAATACTTTCTCATAAGAAGCCAATGCATTACTATAATCCTCTGCTTCTGCATAAGTTTGAGCTTCCTTAAAAAATTTGTTAATCTTTACAAGGGGAAGCTGATTAACCCCATAGATTCCCCCGGTAATTACTACCAGTGCTGCTGCTATAACTCCTATCCTCTGCAGCAGTACAATCTGCTTCCTTTTCCTTCGTCTTCTCCTTCGCAGCAGTTCTCTGTTCTCTTCCATCAGTGAAATTTTACCTCTCTTACTCCTCTTTCCCATCCCAGCAATAGGTACATAAATTACAGGGTTTAATCCCCACCGACCGGACCAAATCATCCAGACGATGGTAACGAAGAGAGGTAAAATTCAATTTCTTTCGTATTTCTTCGTTCATTCTTCCATACCGCTCCGATTCAGGATTGGTATATTCTTTTACCACTTCATCGGAGGGTCTCTCTCCTTCTATGATTTCCATCATTTTACGGGCAATCAAATCCATCTCGGAAGTGGATCTGGAAAAGTTCAGATATTTACAGCCATAGACAATGGGAGGACAAGCCGGACGTATATGAACCTCTTTGGCTCCGCTCTGATATAAAAATTCGGTGGTCTCCCCCAGCTGTGTCCCTCGTACAATGGAATCATCAATTAATAAAAGCTTTCTTTCCCGGATCAAATCGTGTACAGGAATCAACTTCATTTTAGCAATCATATTACGCTTACTCTGAATAGTGGGCATAAATGATCTTGGCCATGTAGGCGTATACTTAATAAAGGGTCTGGAAAAGGGAATTCCTGATTCATTGGAATATCCTATAGCATGGGCTGTCCCCGAATCCGGCACACCGGCAACAATATCTGCATCCACTTCATCCCTGCCGGCCAGAAGCTTTCCACAGTTATATCGCATCTCTTCCACACTGACTCCTTCATAAGAGGATGAGGGATAACCGTAATAAACCCACAAAAAAGTACAGATCTTCATCTCTGTACCGGGTTGGGAAAGTGTAATAACCTCTTCCGGTGTCATAACCACAATTTCCCCAGGGCCCAGCTCCTTATAATCCGAATAGCCCAGATTTAAATAGGCAAAGCATTCAAAGGCTGCACAGAAGGCACCCTCCTTCTTTCCAATAACCACAGGTGTCCTTCCCAGCCTGTCTCTGGCTGCATAGATTCCCTTTTCAGTCATAATCATAATGGTCATGGAACCATCAATCAATTCCTGGGCATAACGGATTCCCTCTACCAGATTTTCCTTCTGGTTGATAATTGCCGCAACCAACTCCGTGGCATTAATCTCACCGCCGCTCATCTCCAGGAAATGAATATGCCCGCTTTTCAAAAACTCTTCCACAATCTGATCACTATTATTAATCTTACCTACAGTTGTCAGAGAAAACGTACCATGATGGGAGCGAACGATCAATGGCTGTGGTTCATAGTCGGAAATACAGCCAATTCCCAGATTTCCTTCCATCTGATTTACATCTTTTTCAAATTTGGTTCTGAATGGAGAATTCTCAATATTGTGAATGGCACGGTTAAATCCGTTCTTACCATATACTGCCATTCCGCCTCTTCTGGTACCCAAATGAGAATGATAATCCGTTCCAAAAAACAAGTCAAAAACACAATCCTCTTTTGATGCTACTGCAAAAAATCCACCCATGCTTTTCCTCCATTCCGGCTGGTTTATTCTTTATTTCATTATTTTTCTTTTATTTTATTCGTCTGATTTTGGGAACTATCGTTTGACATGGTACAGCGCCCGTCAAAATAAGCATCCTCATCAATTACCAGTCTTCTTGCAGAAATATCTCCCGCAACCTGTCCACTTGACAGGATTTCCAGCTTCCCCGTGGAAACAATGTCTCCCTTTACCTTGCCGGAAACAAAAACGTTCTGTGCATTGATATTTCCCATAATATTTCCTTCTGTGCCTAAAATTAAGGTCCCTTTGCAGGTACAATTACCATTAATCGTTCCATCCACCCTTACTGTATCCTGCACAATCAGATCTCCGTTAAAGACTGAACCTGAACCGATTAATGTACTGATTTTTTCCTGTGTAGGCATAGTCTCTGTTCCTTTACCCTTTCCTATCATCAGATTTTCCTCCTTTTGTATAAAACATTAACCCTCCAGCTTCATTACCTGAAAGGGATTTACTGCCTCATTATTCAACATAATCTGATAATCCAGCTCAGTATCGTTAGCGGTTATGGCAAACAACAAGTCTCTGGCCTTAACCATGTCCCCCTCGCTTACCAAAATCGTAACCTCCTTATTGCAAAGATACCGAGAAATATATCCGTTTGCATGCTCAATTTCTATACTATGTGCATAATTCTCATCATAATCAATCAGACGCACAATTCCGTCTCCGGTAGCTACTACATTATCTCCTCTGTGCATCCCAATGGTCAGATAGGGTTCATCCTCTGTAAAGGTAGCTTTCAAGTCTCCTACACCATCGGAGGGATACAGTCTGGGTAAGACAATATCCTTACTGCCGTTCTCCTCACCGTTTTCTTCCTGCTCATATGCAGCCTGAAGCTTTTGGTTTTCCAAGATCAGACTTTCCTTTTCACTGATTAATTCCGCTTTTTCCTTCTCCAGAAGCTGTATTCTCTGTTCATGCTCCTTCATCTGACTTTGCAGCCTATACTCCCTATAGCCTCTTGTCATCAGCTGATAGATCATCAGTCCTATGGCAATACAAATCAGGAGAAAAACTCCTGCCAAGAGTTTAAGCCCTGTAGCCGAAACAGAGAATTGACGGCTTTGATTATCTGTGTGAGATACCATGATAAAGGAATAGCGTTCCTTCCTCTTGTGTCTTTCTTTCATGGATAAACCTCCTACGACTGCCATCATACCACAAAATAATAAGTCATGGGGAAGTTACTTTCAAACTTTGGTAAAAAAAGTGAGAATTTACCCTTTTTTTCATTCTATACCTAGTAAAATTGCCGTTATTTTTTGCCAAAAAAAGGATTTTTCCCTATTAACTGGAAAAATCCTTTTTCTGCTAAGCCTTCTTTTCTTCCGGTTTTTTAGAAATCAAGGACATTACTGCACCTACAACACAGGTAATGCCAATAATGATAAATGCCATACTGTAACTTCCTGTACGTGCCACAGATTGAACCGCAATTTGCGGTCCGATTATGCCACCAATTCCATAGGCCAGGAAAATAAACGCATAGTTAGTACTGGAATGCTTCACTCCAAAGTAATCCAATACAATTGACGGATATGCTCCCATCATCGCTCCGAAGCATACTGCCAGTCCCCCTATTCCCAAAGCAATCGTCGTAAAGCTGGTCATCATCTGCAGCGTAATAAGCAAAATAGCATTGATGATGTAAATAATCGTTACCACTCTCTGTGCCCCGATTTTATCCGATGCTGCTCCGCTTAAAAACCGTCCGATTGTATTGGCTATAGATAACACACTGACGATAGCCCCTGCCTGGGCAACGGTAAGACCAGCAATTTCCTGACTGATGGGAGACGCATGACCGATAACCATTAATCCGGACATATTGGCAAACAGGTACATAATCAGTAAAAACCAATATTGCTTCGTTCTAAGCATTTCTGAAGAGGTATAATCCCTGCCTGTTCCTGCTCCCTTCGCTGTTGTCGGAGGTGTCCAGCCCTTCGGTACATATCCATCCGGAGCTGCCTTCATCAGTGGCGCCCCAATCAACATACCTACAATGGTAATTGCAGCCTGTACCAGAAAGGTTTTATTTGGACCAAGACCGGTAATTAAAGAAGTACAGATAGGTGCGAAAATGATGGAGCCAAGTCCAAAACCGGCAACTGCCAATCCGGAAATCAATCCCTTTTTATCCGGAAACCATTTTACACAGGTGGCAATAGGCACTCCATAAATAAATCCCACACCAATGCCTCCCAAAACCCCAAAGCCCAGATAAAGCAAAGGAAGTGAGGCTGTCAGTCCACTGATTGCCAGTCCCAAAGTAAGGCTCACGGCCCCGATCATAGCTACTTTTGTAGGTCCCAGCTTAGGTAATAATTTGCCTGCCGGTATCATGGTAATGGGAATCAGAAGGGTGGCAATAGACATAGTCAATGATACACTTCCCCTCTCCCAGCCGTTTGCCTCCATAAGCGGATTCACATAGATACTCCAGCTATAAAGCATACCTGCACAGAACTGGCAGATAATTCCCCCAATTACCACGCGCCAGCGTTCTGCATTACTTGTTTTCCCCATAGTAAATACCTTCCTTTCTTTTCCAGACAAATTTAAACTGAAATAATCTGGATGATTTTTGTCCATTATAACATAGCCTCTGCTTAGCCACAAATAAAAAAAAGAAGGCTCTTTTTAGTAAAAATAACCCACCTTCGTCCAAGGTTTTTCCTAATGGCCGGAGGTGGGCTATCTCTCTTTTGCACAAAAAATAGGGAATTTGTTAGCTAATTCTAACGATAGAGTCTGTTACTTGTAATTAACGATTTTTCCGAAATCAGCTTTCAGGGAAGCACCGCCTACCAGACCGCCGTCAATATCCGGCTGTGCGAACAGCTCTGCCGCATTTGCTCCGTTAACGGAACCACCGTACTGAATACGTACAGCATCTGCTGTAGCCGCATCGTACATTTCGGCAATACACTCACGAATCCCCTTACATACCTCCTGTGCCTGCTGGGTAGTGGCCGTCTTTCCGGTACCGATAGCCCAAATAGGCTCGTAGGCAATAACCATGGAAGCAACCTGAGCGGCGGTAATACCTACCAAATCAGATTTAATCTGGAAACGAATCCAATCCATAGTAACCCCCATCTCTCTCTGCTCCAGAGACTCACCACAGCAAAGAATAGGGGTAAGACCTGCTTCAAAGGCCTTTTTCACCTTCTTATTCAGGAGGGCATCATCCTCTTTGAAATAATCACGTCTCTCAGAATGACCAAGAATAACGTATTTAACACCTGCATCTACCAGCATGGGGGCAGAAATTTCACCGGTGTAAGCCCCTTTATCCTCAAAGTACATATTTTCAGCACCGACAGCCACATTGCTGCCTTTTACCGCTTCTACTACAGGAACGATATCGATAGCAGGAACACAGTAAACAACATCTACATCATCACTTACTACTAAGGGTTTTAATTCTTCTACTAAGTTTACGGCCTCACTAGGAGTCATATTCATTTTCCAGTTACCGGCTACGATTTTTCTTCTTGCCATTATTCTTTCTCCTTATTCATTTTGATAAAATCAAAAATACTTCACATTATTTATCATCAGCTGCCGCCACACCGGGTAATACCTTTCCTTCCAAAAACTCTAAGGAAGCACCGCCGCCGGTGGAAATGTGGCTCATCTTATCTGCAAAGCCCAGCTGATTTACTGCTGCCGCAGAATCTCCGCCGCCGATAATGGTTGTTGCATCTGTATCTGCCAGAGCCTGAGCTACCGCTATGGTACCCTTTGCAAGAATAGGATTCTCAAATACTCCCATAGGGCCATTCCATACTACTGTCTTTGCAGATTTCACTGCATCGGCATAAAGCTCTGCAGTCTTTGGACCAATATCCAATCCCATCTTATCAGCAGGAATAGCATCAGAGGAAACATATTCTACTGCGATTTCGGCATCAATGGGATTAGGGAAGGCAGAGGCAATAGTTGTATCAATAGGAAGAAGCAGCTTTTTACCGAGACTTTGTGCCTTAGTAAGCATCTCCTTGCAGTAATCAAGCTTCTCATCATCCACTAATGAGGTACCGATTTCCTTACCCTGTGCTTTTAAGAAGGTATAAGCCATACCGCCGCCAATAATCAGAGTATCACATTTCTCCAGTAAATTGGAAATAACGTTTAATTTATCCGCCACCTTGGCGCCGCCCAGAATAGCTACAAAAGGTCTTACGGGATTTTCAACCGCATTGCCTAAGAAGTCGATTTCCTTCTGCATCAGATAGCCAACAGCACAGTCACCGCCCTTAGCACGGACAACATCGGTAACACCTGCTACAGAAGCGTGCGCTCTGTGAGATGAACCGAAGGCATCACATACATAGGCATCACAAAGATCAGCCAGCTCTTTGGAAAAAGCTTCACCATTCTTGGTTTCTTCTTTTCCCCTAAAACGGGTATTCTGCAATAAAACAACATCCCCCTCCTTCATAGCAGCTACTGCTTGGGTTGCTGCTTCGCCGGTTACGTTGTAGTCTGCAACAAAGTTGACCTCTTTTCCCAATTTTTCAGAAAGGCTCTTGGCTACAGGGGCAAGAGATTCCTTCTCGTTAGGCCCTTCTTTAACCTTGCCTAAATGGGAGCAGAGAATAACCTTTCCTCCATCCGCAATCAGCTTATTGATAGTGGGAAGTGCTGCATTAATTCTGGTTTCATCTGTAATGACACCATCCTTAAGAGGAACATTAAAGTCGCATCTTACCAGTACACGTTTTCCCTTTGCACTAAAATCATCTACACTTTTCTTATTTAATGACATATTTATGCCTCCTTTAATAAAATGATAAAAAAGATCCGGTCCCTTAAGACCGGACCTTAACAGGTCTATTCTGGCGATTAGCCCAACTCAGCAAAGTATTTAATGGTACGAACCATCTGGCTAACGTAAGAATTTTCATTATCATACCAGGAAACAACCTGAACCAAATTGTCAGGACCAACCATGGTCTGAGTAGCATCAAAGATGGAGCCAAAGGTGCTTCCAATAATATCAGAGGAAACGATCTCATCGGTGTTGTATCCGAAGGATTCGGTAGCCGCTGCCTTCATTGCTGCATTGATTTCATCCTTGGTCACGCTCTTTTCTACGGTTGCAACCAGAATAGTGGTAGAACCGGTAGGAGTAGGAACACGCTGAGCGGATCCAATCAATTTACCATTTAATTCAGGAATAACCAGACCGATGGCCTTAGCTGCACCGGTAGAGTTGGGAACAATATTGCAGGCACCTGCACGGCTTCTTCTCTTATCTCCTTTTCTCTGAGGTCCATCGAGAATCATCTGATCACCGGTGTAAGCATGAACGGTAGTCATGATACCGGATTTAATAGTTGCCAGATCATTCAATGCCTTAGCCATAGGTGCTAAACAGTTGGTTGTACAGGAAGCAGCAGAGATAACCTTATCTTCTTTGGTTAAGGTAGTATGATTTACGTTGTATACGATAGTAGGAAGATCATTTCCTGCAGGAGCGGAAATAACTACCTTCTTAGCACCTGCCGTTAAATGAGCAGAAGCCTTGTCCTTAGAGGTATAGAAACCGGTACACTCTAAAACAACATCTACATCTAAATCACCCCAGGGAAGCTCAGCTGCATTAGCCTTAGCATAAATGGTGATCTTCTTTCCGTTTACGGCAATATAATCTTCACCGGCTTCTACAGCACCTGCATATTTGTAAGGACCCTGAGCGGTATCATACTTTAATAAGTGTGCAAGCATGTCAGGACTTGTTAAGTCATTAATTGCTACTACTTCGTACCCCTCAGCATCAAACATCTGTCTGAATGCAAGACGACCAATACGACCAAAACCATTGATTGCTACTTTTACTGCCATTTTTAATTCCTCCTGAAAATGAATTTATATTTTTTGACGAAGCCACCAGGTAATGAACTTCGGTGGCCCTGTAAAAAGCCTGGATGACGGGTAGCTTGTCAAAATTTTATCAGCAGAATTATTGTACATAATTTAGACTGAAAATTCAAGATGTAATTCAAAAATATTTCAAAATAATGCCCTGTTTTCAACATTTTCGTAACTTTGCCGAAAAAACTTTGTCCTATCTGCTTCCTATATGGTAATATAACCATATCTGACAAAGAAAGGAAAGAATATTATGCCTATTCAAGCTGACATGCATACCCACTCCTCCTTTTCCTCGGACTGTGACATTCCATTGGAGGAAATGATAAACCATGCCCACAGTCTGGGACTGACCCATTATTGTGTTACCGAGCATCTGGATCTGGATTTTCCCATTCATCCCGTGGATCAGCTGGATTTTCTGCTGGATACCCACAGCTATCTGGAAAAAGCCCGTTTTTTACAGAAAAACTGTCCCTCTGATTTCCGGCTGTTGATTGGGGTTGAGTTGGGACTGCAGCCCCATCTTGGCAAACAGCTCCAAGCCTTTGTCAGGGAACATTCCTTTGACTTTGTTATCGCCTCTTCCCACCTTTGCCATGGAAAAGACCCCTACTATCCCGACTTTTACGGAGGCAGAACCGAAGAAGAGGCTTACCGGGAGTATTTTACCTCGGTTTTAGAAAACATTCAGGCCTTTGATTCCTTTGATGTCTACGGCCATCTGGACTATGTTGTACGCTATGGTCCCTATAAAGATACCCGGTACTCCTATGAGAAATACCGGGATATTCTGGATTCTATTCTTCAATTATTATTGGAAAAGGGCAAGGGAATTGAGCTCAATACCGGCGGTGTAAAATACGGTCTGAAGGAGCTGCATCCCTGTACCCCTTTACTTAAACGCTATAAAGAGCTGGGAGGAGAAATCATCACCGTTGGAAGCGATGCCCATAAGCCGGAAAATATTGCCGCTCATTTTTCACGGGCCCAGGAGGTTCTGAAAACCTGCGGATTTAACTATTATACGATTTTCAAGAATCGAAGGCCTGAATTTATTCCCTTAGGATAGTCCCGCCTCCCAGAACCATATCCTCTTCATAGAACACTACCGCCTGTCCCGGTGTCACTGCCCGGACAGGCTGTTCAAAGATACATTCTATTCTGTCCTCCCCTGCTTTTTGGATTCTGCACCATTCTCCTTTATGACTATAGCGTATTTTCGCCAATACCCTTCTGGAATGGGGTAAATCCTCCATTGCCATGTAATTAATCTGTCCGCAGATCAATCTATCCGTAAAAACCTCCTCATTCCTGCCAATGACTACCTCTCCCGTTTCCGGACGAATTTTGGTCACAAAAACCGGATAACCCAGAGCCAGATTCAATCCTCTTCTCTGCCCTACGGTATAGTGGGTAATCCCCTTGTGCTGACCCAGAATTTCTCCTGATTCCGTTACAAAATTTCCCGGCCCGGGTACCTTTTTCCCAGCCTCCCGGTCAATAAAGCCTGCATAGTCCTTATCCGGAATAAAGCAGATTTCCTGACTGTCAGGCTTGTGAGCCACGGGAAGCTGAAGTCTTTTTGCCATCCGGCGAATTTCTTCCTTAGTGTATTCTCCCACCGGCATCAGAGTGTGCTTTAACTGTTCCTGTGTCAGATTATAGAGGGCATAGGTCTGATCCTTGTGTGCGGTTTTGGAGGTCTGTAAAGCAAATCGTCCTCCCGTAAGCTGCCGGATTCTGGCATAATGGCCGGTGGCAATATAATCTGCCCCCAGGTCCAGACTCCGTTTCAGCAAGGACTCCCACTTCACATAGCGGTTACAGGCAATACAGGGATTAGGTGTTCTGCCCTTAAGATACTCTTCCACAAAATAATCGATTACCTTATGCTGAAACTCCGGTCTGAAATTCATCACATAATGGGGAATATCCAGAACCCGGGCAACCCGTTTTGCATCATCCACCGCTGTAAGCCCACAGCAGCCTCCGCTTTCCTCAATTTCCTCCGGCTCCTGCTCCTGCCAGATCTGCATAGTCACTCCTATAACCTCATAGCCCTGTTCCTTTAACAGCCAGGCTGCCACTGAGGAATCTACACCACCGGACATTCCTACTACAACTGTTTTGCCCATCTGTCTCTTCCAATTCCTTTCCCTGTCATTCAATCCTATTCAGTACCATTTACTCTAGCATCCCCATTAAGTTCTGTCAACGAAGGCTGCTGCATATATATGAAGGAAACTGCTTTACGGAGGTTTTTTCGTGAATCTGAAAAAAAATCCTTTAATTGCCGGAACTCTGATCCTAACCTTTGCCGGACTGTTCAGCCGGGGAATCGGTTTTCTCAATCGTCTGTTTATTTCCCAGGCCTTTGGTGAAGAAAGTATGGGACTGTTCCAGCTCATTTCCCCGGTAATCATGATTTCCTTTTCACTCACCGGTGCCGGCATGCAGACATCAATCTCCCGTTATACTGCCTCCTGCATAGCCTGCAACCGACCAGATAAAGCCCGGCTTTATTTGATTTCCGGAACATCCTTCTGTCTGAGCCTATCCCTCCTCTATTCCTTGGTGATTTACGGACAGGCAGATTGGATTGCCTCTGTGCTGTTAAAAGAACCACGATTATCTTATCTGCTGAAAATTATCTCTGTCTCCTTTCCCCTGTCCTCCTTCCACTGCTGCCTGAACGGATATTTTTACGGTTTAAAGGAGGTCCGTATCCCCTCCCTGTGCCAGCTGGCCGAACAGCTGACCCGTACCGGAGGTGTTTTCCTCCTCTATCTTTACCTCTCTGTCAAAGGGCAGCCAAGCATTTCCCTAGCTGCTGTGGGAATCGTACTGGGAGAGCTGGTTTCCTGCATCATCTCCTTCTCAGCCTACAAAAATCTTTATACCTTCCCCAAGCATATGGACAACGCAGCCGGTTCTTTTCTGCCCCTGTTTTCCCGTTTTTTTTCTTCGGAAAAATATTTGCTGCAGCTTCTGGGTATGTCCATTCCTCTTTCCTGCAATCGTCTGATTGTTAATCTGCTTCAAGGTTTAGAAGCTGTTTCCATCCCCCAAAAGCTGAAAGAATTTGGCTATTCCTCCCAAACCTCCCTAAGCATTTACGGTGTCCTTACGGGAATGGCCATGAGTCTGATTCTTTTCCCCTCTGCTTTTACCCAGTCCGCCTCCGTGCTTCTTCTTCCGGAGGTCACACAGGCAGCAGCCTCAGCTCATCACGAGCAGATGAAAAACACTATACGCCGTTCCATTCTGGCCAGTACGATTCTGGGAATTATCTGCGGACTGGCATTTTTCCTTTTGGGAGATTTTGCGGGAGAATTTCTTTTCAGCAGCCTTTTAGCCGGTACCTTTATACGTCAGCTCAGCTTTTTATGCCCCTTTTTATATCTTCATGCCACCCTCTCCAGTATTCTCCACGGACTGAAAAAGGCCGGTTATAGTCTGATAATCAATGTTGCCAGCCTTCTGCTGCGTCTGCTTTTTATTTTTCTTTTTATTCCACAGGTGGGTATAAAAGGCTATATCTGGGGATTTTTGTGCAGTGAGCTCTTTTCCACCGCCTGCTACCTCCTGATGATTAAAAGGAATATATAAAAAATTGTTTCTAAAAATGTACAATTTACTTCTTTATTTCCTGTATAAATATGCTAAACTGATAACTAAGGTCTGAAAATCCCTCCTGTCTGTATACAGCAGCGGATTTCAGCCTGAAAACATGAGAAAGCGGCCCTATAGGGCAAAGGTAAGAACCTATGAGTTTTAAATTCATTACCAAGCTTCCCACTCCGGAAGAAATCAAGGAACAGCTGCCGGTACCGGCTGAGCTGGTAAAATTAAAAGAAAAGCGTGACCAGGAGATTAAAGAGGTTATCTGTGGAAAAAGCAATAAATTTCTGCTGATTATCGGTCCCTGTTCTGCAGACAACGAGGATTCTGTCTGCGAATATATCAGCCGTCTTGCCAAGCTCAATGATCGGGTAAAGGATAAGCTGATTCTGATTCCCAGAATCTATACCAATAAGCCCCGTACTACAGGCGAAGGCTATAAGGGCATCGTTTCCCAGCCTGACCCGGAAAAGAAGCCTGATTTTTTACAGGGGCTTATTGCCATGCGTAAGATGCATATACGGGCTATGAAGGAATCCGGGCTTACTGCTGCCGATGAAATGCTCTATCCGGAAAACTGGCCCTATGTCTCCGATATCCTCTCCTACGTTGCCATCGGTGCCAGGTCTGTGGAGGATCAGCAGCATCGCTTAACCGTCAGCGGCTTTGATGTCCCTGCGGGAATGAAGAATCCTACCAGTGGTGACTTTTCCGTTATGTTAAACTCTGTATATGCAGCACAGCAGTCACACTCCTTTATCTACAGAGGCTTCGAGGTGGAGACCCCCGGCAATCCCCTTGCCCACACAGTGCTTCGCGGGGCTGTAAATAAATATGGAAGAAGTCTCCCCAACTACCATTATGAAGACCTGCATTTACTTTTGAATCTCTATGGAGAACGGGATTTTTCCAATCCGGCCTGCATCATTGATACCAATCACAACAACTCCAACAAGCAGTTTGAGCAGCAGGTTCGTATTGCCAAAGAGGTTATGCACAGCCGTAAGCTGAATGCAGATATTCATGATCTGGTAAAGGGATTAATGATTGAAAGCTATTTGGTAGAAGGCTGTCAGAAAATCGGAGAAGGAATTTATGGTAAATCCATCACCGATCCCTGTCTGGGATGGCCGGAAACAGAAAAGCTGATTTATGATATAGCCGATTACGAATAGTCCGGCTGTAAAAATAAGGCTGATGCAAAGCCTCGTCTGCTTTGTATCAGCCTTTAGTTTCTTTATCCACGGGGATGTGCTTTCTGGTATACCTGCCGCAGTTTATTATGATTCATATTTGCATAAACCTGTGTGGTAGAAATGTCAGAGTGCCCCAGCATTTCCTGAACACTGCGTAAATCTGCTCCATTTTCCACCAGATGAACAGCGAAGGAATGTCTCAGCGTATGGGGTGTAATATCCTTCTCAATCCCTGCCTTTGCCGCATAATGCTTTACCAGCTTCCAAAATCCCTGACGGCTCATGGGATGTCCCGAGCAATTGACAAAAATAATATCCGAGTCCACATCATTAATCATGACCTTTCTGGAATTTTCCAGATATTGCAGCAACGCCTCTCTGGCTTTGGAGCCAAAAGGAATCACCCTGTCCTTCGCTCCATCCTTACAGACGATATAATTCATCTGAAGATTCAGCTGTGAATTTTTCAATGTAATCAATTCTGTTACCCGAATCCCTGTAGCGTATAACAGCTCCAGCATAGCCCTGTCCCGCAGTTCCTTAGGATTCTTTCCTTTAGGCTGTTCCAACAGTCTTTCTACCTCCACCGTAGTCAGCACCTCCGGTAGCTTCTTATCAATCCTAGGCCCCTTTAAATCCTCTGCACAATCATAAATAATCACCTGTTCCTTAAGCAGATAAATATACCAGGATTTGATTGCCGCAATATTGCGGGAAATGGTTGAGGGAGCAAACTGCTTTTCCTCCAGATAGTCAATATACTCACGAAGCTTTCCCTCATCAATCTGACTTACCCGGTGAATATCCTTCGACTCCAACCAGATGCGCATCTTATTTAAATCACGGGAATAAGACATCTGCGTATTGTAAGATGTCTTTTTCACATTATGTAAATAGGATATAAATCCCTCTACCGCTTGCTCAATCATCCTTATACCTTTCCGGCAGCTGCCTCATCGAATGTCTTCTATCCCAAAGACGATGGACTTTTTTCATTATACGCACAAAAAAAGGTAAAAGCAACGATTAAATTTGCCTAAATAATCCTTTATTCTCGGTGATTTTTAAGCTTCTACAAGATATCGCAAAAGGAGCCTTAACGAAATACCATATATAGTAATCTATCCCAGAATCAGAGGAACAATATTTTTCAAAAGCAAGGGATTTATCCAGCATTCACTTATAACTCCCACAAGCAGCAGACCGAAAGAGGCAAGCAGACATTCCAATTTCCTGCGTCCTCCTCCCTTTTCTTTTTCAGTCAAGGGTGGCAGATACTTCAGACAATAATTTCCCAACAGCAGGTATCCCGGCATATAAAACAGAGTCTGTGGAAATACCAAGCCGAAATACAACAGGATTCCTTTAAATCCGTATTTAATTATCAATAATTCAGAAACTGCACCAGCACTTATTCCCCAATAGGCAAAGCTAAATAAGGTTATGGGGCGGTTCAGAACAGAATGAGACAGTAGCCATAACAGAAAAAAAGTCCGAAGTCTTTTTCCTGCAGTAAGAAAGAACAGCATCCCTTTATCAATACTCAGATGCTCAATTTTCCCTAAATAAACGGGCTCCAGACCGGTCATGTCCCAAATTTGACTTTCTCTGGTCAAGGAAGAGAAAAACAAACCTATAAAAAAACAAAGAAGAAACAGGATCAGAAGGATAATCCCGCCATATCGGTAAAAAACTGACCTTTTCAAGGAGCCTCCGGTTGATCTTTCCTGTTTCTTCTATATATATGATTTTACTTCTTTTTTATGAGTATATTTATATTAAAAGCTCTGCTCTTTTAGAATATATTTATTTCGGTAACTCATAATGGCAGATATGGTTTTGGAATCTTCAATCTTTCCCTCATAAATCATCTCGCAAAGCTCTTCCGGGGTATAAGCCTCCACACGGATAAACTCATCCTCATCCAGATTCTGCTGGCTCTTTTTTAAATTCTTTGCCACATAAATATCAATTTTCTCATTGCAAAAGGCAACTGTTGTCCGTATACGGATCAGCAGCTCCAAATCCTTTGATGAATAGCCGGTTTCCTCCTCCAGCTCTCTTGCTGCTGCCAAATGGGTAGGCTCATCTTCTCCGTTCAGTCCTCCGGCAGGAATTTCCAGAGTTTCCCGCTCCAGGGCATTACGGTACTGCCTTACCATAAGTATCTTCCCCTCATCCGTTACGGGAACCACTGCTGCAGCTCCCTTATGTCCGATAAAATCCCAGGTAACTACATTACCATTGGGAACCTTGACAGTATCCTGGTAATAATCAATAATCGCTCCATGGGCAATTAATTTTCGTTCAAGACGCTGAAATTCCATATCACTAACCTCTTTTTATCCCCACCTATACCTGTTCCAAAAGCTTCTCTACACTGACCAGTTTTACGCAAAGCGTAAAAATCTCCGCTGCCGCTGCCATCTCTTCCGGTGAAGGAAATGAAGGGGCAATACGAATATTACTGTCCTTAGGATCCTTTTTGTAGGGATAGGTAGCACCGGCTCCGGTAAGAGTAATTCCTGCTTCCTTACATTTTGCTACAATAGCCTTTGCACAGCCCTCCATAGCATCAAAGGAAATAAAGTAGCCCCCATGAGGAGCAATCCAACTTCCTGTTCCGGTTCCTCTTAAATTCTTATCCAGAATCTCCAGGACCGCTTCAAATTTGGGTCTCATAATATCCCCATGCTTTTTCATATGAGCCATAATTCCATCCAGATTCTTAAAATACTTCACATGTCTTAACTGGTTAATCTTGTCATAGCCAATGGTCTGCAGGGTAATGGAGCTTCTCATCCAGTCCAGATTCTTTTCTGAAGCTGCGACTGCTGCAATACCGCTTCCGGAAAAGCTGATCTTACTGGTAGATGCGAACATAAATACCATATCAGGATTTCCTGCCTTTTCACATTCTTCAATAATGTTTAAAATATGATCCTGCTTATCCTCATACAAGTGGTGTACCGCATAAGCGTTATCCCAATAGATTCTGAATCCCTTTGCCGCAGGCTTTAAATTGGCAAATCGCCTTACAGTTTCATCACTGTAGGAGATTCCCTGAGGATTGGAATACTTAGGTACACACCAGATTCCCTTTACGGAAGGATCCTGATTTACCATTTCTTCCACCATATCCATATCCGGACCGTCGACACTCATGGGAATATTAATCATCTCAATACCAAAATGCTCTGTAATGGCAAAATGTCTATCATAACCGGGGACGGGACATAAAAATTTCACCTTTTCCAGCTTACACCAGGGTGTACTTCCGCATACACCGTGGGTTACGGAGCGTGAAATACTGTCATACATAATGGGCAGACTGGCATTTCCCAAAACCATAACCTTATTGGGAGAAACCTCCATAATCTCTGCCATCATCTGCTTAGCTTCCGGGAGCCCATCCAGAATACCATAGTTTCGACAGTCTGTTCCGTCAGAGGCCTGCAAAGATGTAGTGGAATTTAAAGCATCCATCAGCCCCATACACATATCCAGCTGTGCCGGTGAAGGCTTCCCACGAGACATATCCAGCTTCAGATTCTTAGTCTTGGCTTCCTTATACTGCTGCTCCAATTCTTCCTTAAGCTGCACCAGCTCTTCCTTAGATAATGATTTAAATTCCTTCATTCCGTCCTCCTTTTTATAAAAAAGCATAAGCTCATCTGTACATTTGTATACAATTATACGAACCTTACCCAGTTTACACTATTTTCCTCCTCTATACAAGCAAAAAAAGAGAGAAAAACAAATTATTTTTCTCTCTTAATCTGTACTGTTTTACTATTCTTACTTAGCATAATCCACAACGCGGCTTTCACGGATTACATTGACCTTAATCTGTCCCGGATATTCCATCTCAGCTTCAATTTGTTTGGAAATATCCCGTGCCAGTAATACCATGTCAGCATCATTGATCTGATCGGGAACTACCATTACACGAACCTCCCTACCGGCCTGAATGGCAAAAGATTTTTCTACACCTTTGAAATTGTTTGTAATCTCTTCTAATTGTTTTAAACGGGTTGTATAGGTTTCTAATGTTTCTCTTCTCGCACCCGGACGAGCTGCGGAAATGGTATCCGCTGCATGTACAAGGCAGGATATCAAAGATGTGGGCTCAGTATCTCCATGATGAGATTCCACTGCATTGATGACCACTGCCGATTCCTTATACTTACGGCACAGCTCTGAACCCAGCTGAATATGGCTTCCTTCCATATCATGGTCAACAGCCTTACCGATATCGTGCAGCAGACCTGCTCTTTTAGCAAGGCGGATGTCCAGTCCCAGCTCTGCCGCTAAAATTCCACACAGCTGAGCCACCTCAATGGAATGCTTCAATACATTCTGTCCGTAGCTGGTTCTGAACTTCATCTTACCTAACAATCTAACCAGCTCAGGATGGATTCCATGAACACCCACTTCAAGGATAGCTGCCTCTCCCTCTTCCTTAATCATCATCTCAACTTCACGCTGAGCCTTCTCCACCATCTCCTCAATACGGGCAGGATGGATACGGCCATCAACAATCAGTTTTTCAAGGGCAATTCTGGCCACTTCCCTACGAATAGGGTCGAAGCCGGAAAGAACTACTGCTTCCGGTGTATCATCAATAATCAAATCCACTCCGGTCAGGGTTTCAAGGGTTCTGATATTACGTCCCTCTCTACCGATGATTCTTCCCTTCATTTCGTCATTTGGAAGCTGCACAACAGAAATGGTGGTCTCGGACACATGGTCAGCTGCACATCTTTGTATAGCATTTACCACATACTCCTTCGCCTTCTTGTCTGCCTCTTCCTTTGCTCTTGTTTCTAATTCCTTAACAAGAACAGCAGTTTCATGCTTTACTTCGTCTTCAACAATTTTCAATAAGTATTCTTTTGCCTGGTCGGAGGTTAACCCTGAGATTCGTTCCAGTTCCTGTACTCTTTCCTCATTGAGCCTGGCAATCTTTTCCTTCTGCCTGGAAAGCTCATCCTCCCTTACGGCCAGACTTGCTTCCTTCTTCTCAATGGCGTCCGCTTTCTTATCGATGTTCTCTTCCTTCTGCTGAATGCGGCGTTCATAGCGTTGCGCTTCTGCCCGGCGTTCCTTAATCTCCTTGTCCAACTCATTCTTGGTACGAATGGACTCTTCCTTAACCTCAAGGAGACTTTCACGCTTCTTATTTTCAGCAGTTTTCAGTGCTTCATCGATAATCTCTCTCGCCTTTTCCTCTGCATTGCCAATGGTAGAAGCTGCACACTTCTTCTGATAAGAAGTAGTTACTGCAGCTGTAATTACAACAGCAATTACAAGGATTAAGGCACCAATCACGATTTCCATGTACAGGAGCACCTCCTTATTTAATTTTCATTGTACGATAACTTAAATAAAATAGGATACAAATAAATAACTAACTATATTTGTCCGTATTCCACATAGCAGTCTACAACACTTTTATTCTATACAAAAAAGCACAGTGTGTCAAGAAAAAAACAGTCTTCTTTTATAAAATATGAATCAGTTCAAAAGTCATCTATGCCTTCCGTATTTAGTAACTGTCTGATGATTTCACAAGGTATCCCCCTACGCAGCAGGAAAGCAAACAGTTTCTGTCTCTCCTTCCAATCTGTCCCCTCCGGCGTATATCCTTTCTTCTCCAGCAGGTGTTTGGCCTGCATTAGCTGCAGCCCTTCTTCCTCTCCCCTTTCATAGGAGTGTTCAAATGCTCTCGCTAGAATCTCTCCGGAAATTCCCTTGGCCCTAAGCTTCTCTTCCAGCTTCCGTTTAGACTGTCCCGCCTTATGATACTGAATATACTGACATGCATAATCATAATCATCAATATAATGAAAGGACTTCACATATTCAATAGCCTCATCTATGATCTTATCCGGATATCTGCTCTCCTTCAGCTTATCCCTCAGCTTTTTCTCCGTATAGGCTCTGGATTTCAGCAGATTAAGGCATCTCTTTTTAGCCCGCTTCGGAAGTACCTTCACATATATTTCCTGATAAGCTTCTTCCGTCAGCGATTCCCCTTTTTTTACTCTATAAGAAGAAAGCTCGCCTTTGTATAACACAAAGGCGAACTGCTCATCCAGATAAATACTGTATTTCTGTTTGGAAAATTCCTGAATATCCGTTACAACTCTCATTCTGCACTTTCCTTAGTCCTACTGCTCTTCTTTGCCGGCGCCGGCTCCTGGTCAGCTGCCGGCCCCTGTACTTCATCTCCCAGACCGAAATGGGCTCTTACCTTCTTCTCTACTTCCTCACAAACGGTTGGATTATCCTTCAGATACTGCTTCGCGTTCTCTCTTCCCTGTCCGATTTTACTGCCTTCATAGGCATACCAAGCACCGCTCTTACTGACGATTCCGTTATCTGCCGCCAAATCCAGAATATCTCCCACCCGGGAAATACCTTCGCCAAACATAATATCAAACTCTGCCTCTTTAAACGGAGGAGCAATCTTATTCTTTACTACCTTCACACGGGTACGGTTTCCGACCACCTCTCCACTTTGCTTCAAGGCTTCACTCCTCCTTACATCCAATCGGACAGAGGAATAGAACTTCAATGCACGTCCACCGGTAGTCGTCTCCGGATTGCCAAACATTACTCCCACCTTCTCTCGAAGCTGATTAATGAAGATAACCGTACAGTTGGACTTACTGATAACCGCAGTCAGCTTACGTAGTGCCTGGGACATCAGTCTTGCCTGAAGACCCACATGAGAATCCCCCATATCGCCATCAATCTCTGCCTTAGGCACCAGTGCAGCAACAGAGTCTACAACCACAAGATCAATGGCCCCGGAACGCACCATGGTCTCGGTAATCTCCAAAGCCTGCTCCCCGTTATCCGGCTGGGAAATGTATAGATTGTCAATATCCACACCAATATTCTTGGCATAAACCGGATCCAGGGCATGCTCAGCATCAATAAAACCGGCAATTCCGCCTCTCTTCTGTACCTCTGCAATCATATGTAAGGTTACGGTGGTCTTACCGCTGGATTCCGGTCCGTAGATCTCTACGATTCGTCCCTTGGGTATACCCCCCAGTCCCAAAGCCAGATCCAGACTTAAGGAGCCTGTCGGTATAGTCTCTACATTCATCTGTGCAGAGGGATCCCCCAGCTTCATTACTGCTCCCTTGCCGTACTGTCTTTCAATTTGTGAAATGGCCGCATCCAAGGCCTTTAATTTCTCATCTCTTTCCATAGATTTGTTCTCCTTGTTAGAACATGTGTTCTCGTTTTATTCACTTTAAAACATTTGTTCGGTTTTGTCAAGCTTCTTTTTATCTTTCTTTTCCTTCTGCCTTATACCCCCAATGGCATCCCTCCTTATTTTCTTCCTTCATGCTTTGAAAAATGGTGAAACACCCGATAGGCAAAGCAGATTTGTTGTCAGATCATTTGGGATTTGTACTGCTTTCTTATTCTACAGGCTTCCTCTGCTTTTGTCCAGTAAAAATTAACCCTTCAGCTTAATTTCTGTAAAAAAGGCTCTGCAGAAACTAATTCTGCAAAGCCTCCTCTTTTTTCAGCATACAGCGGCGAATCAATGTCAAAGCCGTGGCTACGGCACTTTCCCGGATTTTCTGCCGATTCCCACTGAAATGAAACTCTTTAACCGTAATTTCATCCATTACCTTACAGCCCATAAATACCAGTCCCACCGGCTTTTTCCTGCTTCCTCCTCCCGGCCCGGCAATGCCGGTAATGGAAAGGGTAACTTCTGCTCCTGTGCACAGTGCCAGTCCCTGCACCATCTCCTCCGCCGTCTGACTGCTGACTGCACCGTATTGCTTAAGAGTCTCTTTTCTCACTCCCAAAAGCTGCTGCTTGGTTCCATCGGCATAGGTGACAAGACCGGTTTCAAATACCTCTGAAACACCGGGCACACCAGTTAACCGGGCTGCTAGCATTCCTCCTGTACAGGATTCCGCCGTGGCAAGCTTCCATCCTTTTTTCTTCAGTGAAGTAGCCACTGCCTGCTCCAGCGTTTCCTCTTCTTTAAGAGTATAAATCAGTGAACCAAAGCGTCCTTTCAGTTCTTCCACCACCGGTCTGATCAATTCCTCTGCCCTTTCTTCTGATTCTGCTTTGGCACTTACCCGTAGATGAACCTCTCCCGTTTTAGCATAGGGGGCAATAGTGGGATTGGTCTGTCCCTCTAATAAATCCAGAATCCGAGTCTCTGCCATGCTTTCTCCGATTCCGCAAAGCTTTACCATAGCGGAACGAATGACTGACTGCTCCAGACCGGTCAGATAGGGAAGCATCTTATTTCTGAACATGGGCTTCAATTCTCCCGGAGGGCCGGGAAGCAGAAGGATATGCTTTTTCTCATGTTCAATAATTAGTCCGGGGGCTGTACCATTCTCGTTGTCAATAACCGTTGCTCCCTCGGGAATATAGGCCTGTCTCCAGTTATTATCCGTAATTTTTCTTTTTCTCAGATAAAAGAATTCTTCTATCCTCTTTCGGGAATGCTCATGAAAAACCAGCTTTTTTCCCAATACTTTGGCCACCGTTTCTCTGGTAATATCATCCTGCGTGGGCCCCAGACCTCCGGACAGGATCAGGATATCCGCCCTTTTCAAAGCAGTCTCAATGGTTTCAGAAAGACGTTTTTCATTATCCCCTACCACCGTCTGAAAATAACAGGAAAATCCAAAAGCAGTACACTGCTCTGCCAAAAAAGCGGCATTGGTATTTACAATATTCCCCATTAAAATCTCTGTTCCTACGGAAATCAACTCTACTGTCATTTTTTCTGTCTCGTCCCTTCTTATTTCTGCTCTGCCATAACTGCTTTATTTTTCCACAGATAATCTAAGAGGGAAATTATTGTTAAAATCAGAGCAATCCACATACAAAGCTCAGTCAATATATACCAGATGCCCTCCAGATTCATAAGCATCAGACAGATCATAAGCATTTGGAAAGTGGTCTTAAACTTTCCCCAATAACTGGCCGCAATCACCACACCGTTATCGGAGGCCACCAGACGAAAACCGCTGATTACAAATTCCCTGCTGATAATCACAATCACGATCCAGGAAGGAATACGTTTAAGCTCTACCAGACAGATGAGAGCTGCACAAACCAACAGTTTATCAGCCAAAGGATCCATGAACTTTCCGAAATTCGTTACCAGCTCATATTTTCTGGCCAGATAGCCATCCAGCAGGTCTGTAAGACTGGCCACTACAAAAATCCCAAGAGCAATCCATTTCCCATAAGGTAAAGTATCTCCCGGCAGCATAACTACTACAAAGGGAAAAATCATAATCATTCTGAAAACCGTTAATTTATTGGGTAAATTCATTTTTTCCTCCGCTCTTAGCCTTTCGGCATCCTCCAGGCACATTTTCAAGGCATATTAAGATGCCTATTTTACTTCTCCGATTAAATCATATTCATGGGAACCGGTAATCATTACCGGTACAAAATCTCCCGTCATCAGGCTGTTATCAGCATGTACAAATACATAGCCGTCTACATTGGGAGCATCCTTATAGCTTCTTCCCACATACACTCCATCCTCCTCCAGCTTTCCCTCAATGATTACCATCAGCTTCTGACCAATCATATTTTCGTTTTTTTCAAAGGCAATTTCCTGCTGAAGAGCCATAATCTGTTCCCGGCGCTGCCGCTTTTCTTCCTCATCAATCTGATTTTCCATCAGCGCAGCCGGAGTATCCTCCTCCTGGGAGTAGGTAAATACCCCTAACCGATCAAACTCCATATCGTCCACAAAGTCCATCAGAATTTCATGATCATCCAGCGTTTCCCCGGGAAAGCCGGTAATCAGGCTGGTACGAAGGCAGATATCCGGTATGGCATCCCGAAGCTTTGCAATAACTTCACGAAGCTGTCCTGAGGTCGTTCTTCGTCCCATTCGTTTTAAAACAACATCACTGCCATGCTGAATGGGAATATCCAGATAATGGCATACCTTGTCATTTCGCTTAATGGCTTTAATCAATTCCCCCGTAATTTCCTCAGGGTAACAATAAAGGATTCTGATCCAATGCAGACCGGGAATTTCATTCAGCTTATCCAGCAGAAGCGGAAGGGATTTTTCTCCATAAATATCCACCCCGTACAGGGTAGTCTCTTGGGCTACCAGAATCAGCTCTTTCACTCCCTGCTCTGCCAATTCCTCTGCTTCCTTAACCAGAACCTCTATGGGAACGCTTCTGAACCTTCCGCGAACTTTAGGGATAATGCAATAGGTGCAATTCTTATCACAGCCCTCGGCAATTTTCAAATAGGCGTAATGCCCGCCGGTAGTTACTACTCTTTTCTGACCCTGAACCGGTTTACGGTTAATGTCACTCACATGCTCCATGCCTATTGCCTTGCCTTCCAGCACTTCCTTTACGGCTTCGGCAATCTGATCGATAGCGGTGGTGCCTAAAATACAATCTACCTCGGGAATTTCCTTCTGAATTTCTTCCTTATAACGTTGGGCCAGACAGCCACAGACCAAAAGCGCCTTAGCCTTTCCTGTCTTTTTCCATTCTGCCATTTCCAGAATGGTGTTAATGCTTTCCTCCTTGGCATCCTGAATAAAGCAGCAGGTATTTACTACAATAATCTCTGCCTCTGCTTCATCATCCGTAAAGGAAAACCCTTCTCGCCCCAGCATTCCCAGCATCATTTCCGTATCCACCAGGTTCTTATCGCAACCCAGGGAAATAAATAATATTTTCATCTTTCCTCTCATTCTGCTGTCTTTACAGCATTAATTGCTCTTATCCTTTACCATAGAGAAAAAGAGCCCTCTTTGGACTCTTGCGCTCCTAGTACTACTAGTCTTCTTTCTCCCCTAAAATCTTAATCTGTCCCTGATTCATTTCCTCCACTGCAATGGATAGGGGCTTATCTACGGAACAATTCACCATAGGCTCATCACCATCGATAATCTGTCTTGCTCTTTTGGCAATAGCCATTACAATCGAATATCTGCTGGTTACCACGTTGGTATCCCCCGGCTCCATGTCACTGTTTGCTGCCTGAATTAAATCGGAATAAGATGGATGTAACATTATTTTTCTCCTTTCACCAGTTGCTCTAACTGCTTTCTGATTTCTTCAATAAATTCCATATGATACTTTGGTCTGTATTGTTCAACCAATCCTTTATGACTGTCCTGAAGAAGGCGGTGGAGCTCTCTGATGCAGGTCTCTAAATCATCATTAATAAGGATATAATCATAGTTCTCGATTCCCACTGCTTCTTCACAGGCCCGTTTCAGCCGTTTTTGAATGGCCTCTTCGGTTTCCGTACCTCTGCCCGACAGACGCTCGTACAGAGCTCCGGCACCGGGAGGCATAATAAACAATAGTACAGCCTCAGGATACCTCTCCTTGATTTTCATGGCTCCCTGAATTTCAATTTCCAGAATGACATCCTTTCCCTCGGCCAGCTTAGACTCCACATAGTCCCGGGGAGTCCCGTAATAATTTCCACAATAGGAGGCATATTCAATAAAGCCGTCCCTGCGGATTCTCTCTTCAAATTCTTCCCTTGCGGCAAAGAAATATTCTCTTCCGTTTACCTCTCCTTCTCTGGGAGCTCTGGTGGTCATGGAGATGGATAAGGCATAGTCCCGATAATCCCTCATCAGACCTTTCATCAAGGTTCCCTTACCGGCTCCGGAAAAACCGGAAATGACAATCAGCAGTCCTTTACCGTTCATCCTCTCCCATCCTTTCTGCCTGCGCACGGTTTCCTATGGTTTCCGGTAGAAGTGCCGACAGGACAAGCTGACTATTTTCCATAACAAGAACAGCCTTTGTTTTACGTCCCTGAGTGGCATCGATGGCCGTTCCATTTTCTCTGGCCTTTTGTACCATGCGCTTTACCGGTGCCGAATCAGGACCCACTACGGCAATGATTTTTTCCGTATTTACCAGATTCCCAAATCCAATATGAATAAGTTGGTTCATTCCCTGCTCCTATAATTACTCTCTCTTTTCAGGACAGCTCCTGAAATTCCCTTTTCAGGACAGCCAAGCTCGTGAATCCTTCGGATTCCCTCGCTTGTGGATATTCATCCAATAGAAACATTCCATTCCATCCCTTCGCAAGCAAGCTTGCACGGGACAGAATGGTATGTTTCTGCTGTCCTGAAAGGTTATTCAATATTTTGAATCTGTTCTCTTACTTTTTCGATTTCTGTTTTCAGCTCTATAGCACAGTTGGAAATCTCCAGATCATTTACCTTAGACAGGATGGTGTTGGCCTCACGATTCATCTCCTGGGCAATAAAGTCCAGCTTACGTCCCATGATACCGCCCGATAGCAGGGTACTTTTCGTGGTTTCAATATGGCTTCGCAGACGAACGATTTCCTCATCCACACAAACCTTATCTGCAAAGATGGTTACCTCCGTTAACAAACGGCTTTCATCCACCTTCATATCCCCCAGCAGCTCTCTTACCTTATCTTCCAGTTTCTTTCGATATTCTGCAAGAATACGGGGAGATTTTTCCTCAACAAAGTCTACCCGTTTCAGCATACCCTCCAGCTTCTCTACCATATCCTGTCGAAGATTCTCTCCTTCTGCGATACGGGTCTCCACAACGCTTTGTGCTGCTCCCCGAACAGCCTTTTCCAGGGTTTTCCAAATTTCCTCTTCATCAACGTTCTGCTCTTCCATGGTAAACACTTCGGGATAACGGGATAATGCAGATACCCGGATATCGTTATCCAAAGAGAACTCATCTGCCATCTGCTGCAGATAGGTCAGATATTCAGCCGCGATTTCCCGATTATATTTAATACTGACATTATTCTCCGTAAAATCCTCATAGGTAATGAAAATATCCACCTTACCGCGCTGGATATACTCTTTTAATAAAGAACGCATGGCTGCCTCAAAAAAATTCAGCTTCTTGGGCATCTTAATATTAGCGTCCAGATATCGGTGGTTTACCGATTTCATTTCCACCGTAAACTTTCGATTATTTTCACTGACTTCACATCGGCCGAAACCGGTCATGCTTTTAATCATTCTATAACCCCGCCTTATTCTTTTTTACAAACTGATGCGTACCCTTTCAGAGCGTCCCTCTTAACATTCTGATTATAGTGCAATCGCCGTTTGCCGTCAAGTACGGACTGTGGTATACTGGTAAGCATCAGCCTGGGATTATTATCCCAAATCACTCATACAAGTAAGAAAAGGAGATTCTCTTATGGCTTTCGACGGCATTACCATAGCCTGCTTAAAAAAAGAGCTTGAAGAAGAACTGAAGGGCGGCCGCATTTATAAAATTGCCCAGCCTGAGACAGATGAGCTTCTTCTTACCATAAAAACTCCCGGCGGCCAGAAACGTCTGGTGCTTTCCGCCAGCGCTTCCCTTCCCCTTGTTAATTTGACTGAAAAAAACAAACCCAGTCCCCTAACAGCTCCCGGCTTTTGCATGCTTTTAAGAAAGCACCTGCAAAACGGGAGAATCACGGAAATCCTTCAGCCTTCCTTGGAAAGAATACTGGAATTTCGTATCGAGCATTTGGACGAGCTGGGAGACCTCTGTACCAAACGCCTGATTATCGAGCTGATGGGCAAGCACAGCAACATCATATTCTGCAGCCAGGAGGGAAAAATCATTGACAGTATCAAACATATTTCTTCTGCGGTCAGCTCCCTTCGGGAAGTGCTGCCGGGGAGGGATTATTTTATTCCCGTAACCGCCTCCAAAGCCAATCCCCTGGTTACAGACAGAGAGGAATTTTATTCTCTGGTTTTTTCCCAAAATACAGAATGCTTTAAGGCACTTTACTCATCCTATGTGGGTATCTCTCCCTTTATGGCACACGAGCTTTGTAGTCGGGCCGGCGGCAGCTGCGATCTGTCTGTTGCTTCTCTGACCGATGAAGATAAGGAAAATCTGTTCCACCAGTTTTCTCTGCTTATGAACCAAATCAGAAATGGGGAATTTTCTCCTGTCATTCTTTATGAGCAGGGAAAGCCTTCCGAATATGCAGTTTTTCCCATATCTTCTTACCCCAGGGAAAATATGCGGGAGGTAGGTTCACTCTCATCCCTGTTGGAACAGTATTACGAAGAAAAAAACACTATTACCCGCATTCGACAAAAATCGCTGGAGCTTCGCAAAATCGTACAGACAGCTCTGGAGAGAAACATCAAAAAATACGATCTGCAGCTTAAACAGATGAAGGATACAAAAAAGCGTGAACAGGATAAGCTATACGGTGAGCTACTCACTGCCTACGGCTACGGTGTAGAGCCTAAAAGTAAGTCTGTAACCGTTAATAATTACTATACCGGTGAGGAAATTACCATTCCTCTGGATCCGGATTTATCTGCCATTGACAATGCAAAGCGTTACTATGAACGCTACAATAAGCTGAAACGAACCTATGAAGCCCTCTCCACTTTGACGGTACAGGTAAAAGAGGAAATTGATCACCTGGAATCCATCAGTGCTGCCCTGGATATTGCCCGGAGGGAAGAGGATTTAATTCAGATTAAAGAAGAATTAACCCAGACCGGTTACATCCGCAGAAAGGGACACCAAAAAAAGCAGCGTTTTACCAGTAAGCCCTTCCACTACCTCAGCAGCGATGGCTATCATATTTATGTAGGGAAGAATAACTATCAGAATGAGGAGCTCACCTTTCAGTTTGCCTCCGGAAATGACTGGTGGTTCCACGCAAAGGGCATCCCCGGCTCTCATGTTATCGTAAAGTCTGAGGGGGAGGAAATGCCCAACCGTGTCTTTGAAGAAGCCGGACGGCTGGCTGCCTTTTACTCCAAAGGCCGCGGACAGGAAAAGGTGGAAATTGATTATACCCTGAAAAAAAATGTAAAAAAGCCTTCCGGCAGCAAGCCCGGCTTCGTTGTCTATTATACCAATTACTCCCTGATTATTGACTCAAATATCAGTGGACTGGTTGAGCTCACTGATTAAGAAAGGCTGATTCATTATGTTTACTTTTCCCGCCGAAGGAAGTTCTCTTTCTACTCCTGCTGCTTTCTCTTTCGGATACCGTATTCGTCCGGCACTCCCAAAGGATGACTATAATATTTTAAAAATAATGAACAGGGCTGTTGCTGACTTAAAGGATAAATCCCTGTTTATTCCGGATGATCTGTCCTTGATCAGAAGCATTTTAGACTCAGAAGGCTTTGGCCTCATTGCTCTGGATTATCAGGATAATCCGGTGGCCTATTTACTGGTTCTTTTTCCCCGGTTAAGTCCTGAAAATCTGGGCTATGATCTGGGCTTTTCTGAGAAACAGCTGCTACAGGCAGCACATATGGATTCTCTTGCTGTTTATCCCGAACATCGGGGACGCCGTCTGCAAAAAAGCCTGATTACCCGGGCAGAAAAGCTTTTAGATTCTACTTACCCGTACCGGCTTGCCACCGTCTCTCCGCAAAATTCTGCCAGTCTGAAAAGCTTTTTGGACTGTGGTTATGAAATTCAGTTGACAAAGGAAAAATATGGAGGCCATATACGCCATATCCTGATGAAATCAGCAGTATCAAAACCTCCTGAGTAAATTAAAAAGGCGTGTCCATCCATAACCGGGACACGCCTTAAGCTTATTTCATCCAATTCTATTTCTTTTCATCATATTCTTTCGTTTTGCTCAAAACGATTCCCACACAGGGAAGCAGGCCGATCAGGTTTGGAAGAACCATAAGACCGTTAAACATATCAGACATGTTCCAAACCAGTTCTACCTTTAAAGCAGAACCTACTACCACACAGATAACTACGATAACGGAATATAGTTTTACTGCTTTTTCTCCAAAGAGAGCACGAACATTCACTTCCCCAAAATAGTACCATCCTATAATAGTAGTAAACGCAAAAAACAGCATGCAGACAGCAATAAAAATATTTCCGAAGCTTCCAAAGCTTGCATTAAATGCACTCTGTGCAAGAACTGCAGCTGTTTCCCCATTGGTATAAAGACCACTGGAGATGATCACCAACGCCGTTAAGGTTAAAATAATAAAGGTATCGATAAACACGCCTATCATGGCGATTACTCCCTGGTCACAGGGGTGGTCTACCGCTGCTGTTGCATGGGCATGAGGTGTAGAACCCATACCGGCCTCATTGGAAAAAAGACCTCTTGCAACACCATAGCGCATAGCCTTCTGTACCGTAACACCTATAAGTCCTCCTCCTACTGCCTGAGGGGAAAATGCTCCCACAAAAATATCCTTTATTGACTGCACCAATGCACCGCCATTCATAAAAAGAATTACTACACAGCCAATGATGTATAACAGAGCCATAATGGGAACAACTTTTTCCGTAAAACGGGCAATACGTTTGATTCCCCCGATAAAGATGATAGCGGCAATAATCGCAAGAACGACTCCTACTGCCAGAGAGCTTACACCAAAGGCTCCCTGGAAAGAAGATCCAATGGAGTTGGACTGAACCATATTCCCCATAAATCCCAAAGCCAGAATAATAGCTACGGAGAAAAAGCCTGCCAGAAACTTTCCAAAGGCTCCCTTAAAAATATGACGTATATAATAGATGGGGCCGCCGGAAACCACTCCGTTTTCCACCTTACGGGTAACCTGTGCCATTACCGCCTCGGCATAAATGGTAGCCATCCCGAAGAAGGCACTGACCCACATCCAGAAAATTGCACCGGGGCCGCCGGCTGCAATGGCTGTTGCCGCCCCTGCAATATTACCGGTTCCTACCTGAGCCGCAATGGCTGTGGTCAAGGCCTGAAAGGAGCTGAGTCCATGTCCGTCATGTACACCATGAAGAGAAAAGTTTCCGAAAAGCATTTTCATTCCGGGAACAAACTTTCTGATCTGAATAAACTTCAGTCTGAAGGTATAAAAGATACCTGTTCCTGTCAATAGAATAAGCAGTGCATAATCCCAGAGAAAACCGTTTACTGCTTCTACCACACCAGCTATAAAATCCATAATGTTCTTCCCCTTATCTTATTATACATAAGCTGCACAAAAAAAGTTCAAGGAGAAAATCCTTGAACCATACGTTATTTCCATGATAAGAGCAACAAAGCACACTCGTCCTCTGTTTCTTATAAGATAACGCTGTCCTTTTGCCTGAGAGATTCGCGGCTGATTAACACCACTTTCACCTTCGGCACCCATATACTGAGATTCTCCAGCGGTCCATCCAGCTACAGTCCTATTTCCGTCCGTAAACGAAAACCCCTGAGAGTATTACTCCTTCGGTGGGCTTAGTGCCACTTTCCTGCAACCTTCTATTGGCTTCTTATGTAATTATAGGCTTCATTATACTAATCCATTAAAGCAGTGTCAATCCGAAAAATTGCATTTTTTTTCGTACACTGAAGACAGGTTATTCCTTCTGAGCCATACGCCTGCCAAGCTCACTTAAGGTAACCTCATAGGCAGCTCTCTCACGCTCAAGCCAGGAAGTATTGAGTCCACCTTCAGCCGCCTTCTTTTCGGGCACTAACCGTTCGGTCAGATAAATCAGAAAATCGGGATTTTTTACCAAAAGGGGACCTGTCAGATGAGTACCGAAGAAATTCTTTACCCAAATTCCTTCCATTCCTCCTAATCCTTCATTTCCCAGTCCCATTTTCACCGTAAAAAGCGGAGTGTCGATTCCGGTAATGGTACTGCATTTATTGATAAACCCTACCAGTGGATTTTGGCTGCCTTCCATGATGAAAATAGCATCTCCTGTAGTTCTTGTCCTATTCTGCTCCTTAACCCGAAAAGGAAAAATATCCATTCCCTTCCATTCTTTTCCGGAAGCATCCGTAAGAGAATGCCCTAAAAGCTCAAAGGAATTACCGGTCATCAGAAGAATTTTACCGCTGTCAATATAGTCCTGCAACTCCTTTCGATAAGCAAGCAAATGCTCAAGCACCTGCTTCTGGTTTCTCTCTGTTCCTGAGCCTGTATAAATAAAATCATACGCTTCAAGCTTCAAGCTGTCCCCCAGCGAAAGGCAGTCCAATTCATATTCGATTTCGTTTTTTTCCAGCATACGGCACAGGGCACGGATATTTCCATACTCTCCGTAGAGGTTCATGATATCATGATATAGATGCAGTAGTTTCATGTTTTCTCCCATTCCTACTCTGTCTTTACTCTGGTCAGGAACTTGTCCTTATCGGAAAAGCAGGTAATAACATAGATTTTTTCCTTACAGTCATTATCCAGAGCTGCCACGGCTTTCTCCACCGTATCCAGAACGATAATTTTATCCTGGGGAATATGGGTATAGGAAAACCGTACTGCCAGATCATTGCAGTAGGCTCCGGCCAAAAAAATCCTCTTTACATTATCCTTATCCAAAAGGTGAAAATCGATATCCCAAAGCCAGGAAACGTCACCGGTGAAATATTTTCTGCTGATGGCATCTACAATGACCAATACATCACAGCCTTCTTTGTCTGCTGCTGCAAGGCGGATGGACTGATTATAAGAAATACTGTTTTCATGCTTGGAGGTCAACAGCGTTCCCCTTCTGTTCCCCAAAGTAAAGGTGACCACACGCCCGTTCTTCAGTACATAATTATTTAAATGCGGAACAATTTTCTCTCCTTCAATTCCCGTCAGGGAAGCCACCGTAAAGGCTGCCAGAATATTATAAATATTATACAGGGATTTCAATGCCAGCTTGATTTCATACCGTCCATTAATCACAGCTGTCCCCTTCTCAAGATCTGCGGAGGTAACCGTATAGGCTGTCTCATTACGTTGATGGCCGCAATGTCCACAATGGTAAAATCCGATATGGTTATAATGATATCCGGTGTAAGTCATGGGCTGTTTACAATGGGGGCAGTAAGCTCCATCATGATAAACTCCTACAAATTCCGTGGTATCCGTACTCAATTCCCCTACGCCAAACCAGACAACATTCTTTTTCCCATAACCAAAACAGGATACATAAGGATCATCTGCATTTAAAATCAACTGTGTCTCATCATGAATACTGTCTGCCAGAGCATCATAAACCCATTCGGGATGGCCATTTCTGGTAAGCTGATCCCGATAAAGATTGGTAATCACATAATGGGTAGGAGTGATATATCTAAAGGTATAACGGGCAAAACGCTCATCGCTTTCAATCAGTAAAATATCCGCAGTCACCTTCCCTCCCAAGGTACAGCTATCCAATACCAAGGTAGTAACTCCTTCAATCTGATTAGAGCCTTCTCTATTCCAGGCAACCTTTTTCCCATTAGCTGTCAAAATATGAGCAATCATTTCTACCGTGGAAGTCTTTCCGTTACTTCCGGTAACCGCAATAATATAGGATGGAAGAGAAATCCGCTGTAAAATATCCGGGCAGATTTTCAATGCAATCTTGCCCGGCAGGGAGCTTCCTTTTCCGATTATTTTTCCCACAAAACGAAGTAGTTTACAAGTAATAATGGTCAGTGCTGTTTTCATTCGCCTTCTATTCCTCTAAAAATTCTTTCAGGGAAGCAATGCGGTCATTGTCTATAATCTCAACACATTCCTCCACCGAAATTTCTCCCAACATCAGTCGAAGTAACGCCTTTCCCCCTAAAACCTGATTAAAACCAATGATTTTAGGCTGTGCAAGGGAAGCACGAATCAGGGCATCCACATTTTCTTTGTTTTCCTCGTATTGAACCGACTTCACATTGGTAGTCTGCCCCTTGAATACAGAATCTGTGGAAATTCCCTCAAAGGCAATATTATAATTCTCAGGTTCTGCCATAAAATTAATAAACTCCACAGCTATTTCTACATTTTCACCGTTTTTGTTTGCCATAATCAGATTAACATTACCCTCTTCGTAAGTCCCTTCCTCACAGGTTCCCATGAAAACAGGCATTATTCCAAAATCCTCAACCTGATATAAATAATCTTCCTCATTATAGTCTGTGTCAAACCAGGTATCCCAGACAAACATCATGGCAGCCTCACCGGTTCCCAGGATTTCGCTGCTGTAATCCCAGGTATCGGTGGAATAGATTTCTCCGAAATAGCCTTTGTCAGCAGCCATCTTAAACCACTCACACATGGAAATAAACTCCGGAATATCTGCGTAGGTCATTTCTCCCGTGTTCAACCCTTCAATGTATTCCGGATGTTCCTCTAAAACCGGATCCAGGGCAAACTGATAAAAAACCGGCCACCCATCAGAAGCAGCCAGATAAATAGGCTGGATACCATTTTCCAAAAGCTTATCACAGACCTCATTAAATTCAGTCTGTGTCCTGGGAATATCCAGCTCCAAATCGGCAAAAATCCGCTTATTATAAAAGCAGCCGGAATGAGAAGATTCCCAGAAGGGAAGTCCCACAATCATATTGTTGTAGGTAACCTGGGGCAGGATAGAGTCCTCTAGAGCTAAAACCCATTGGGCATCCGACCAATCCACAAAATTTTCCTCGGGATTAAATTTATATAAATAAGAATTACCGAAATGAATGTATAAATCCGGTATGTCTCCGCTTTCAAATTTGGCCAGTGAAATCGCTTCAGAATTACTACTCTCAAATCCCTGACAATCGATTCGGTTCCCGGTTTCAGCTTCGTACATGGCGATAATCTTCTGCAGATACGTTTTTGACAAATCATCCCCATGGCCGTAAAGTGTCAGCGTAACACCGGAAGTATTCTCCGGGGAATCGAAGCTGACCGTTTCTGCAAATGTCTGTTCATCATTTTCCGATATGGTCGCGCTACCATCACTGCAGCCTAAAAGAATCAGAGCAGGAAAACTACAAATAATCAGCGACAGAATCCATCTTTTCATTCCACAGCCCTCCAAAAGAATCCTATCATTACTTTCTTATTATACCTAATCCCGCTCTTCTTATCTATGATAAATTTTCCTGATTCTGAATATTTTCTTCGAAATATCTGTTTAAATCTCCTGCGGCATGATGATTGCTGCCAAAATATAGATAAGCAGCCCCGATCCCAATCCCCCGATGGTGAGAATCACCCAAAGCAGACGAATCAGTGTGGGATCGATATTAAAATACTCTCCTATTCCTCCGCATACTCCGCAAATCATTTTGTTATTACCTGATTTTTTCAATTTTTTCTGTTCCATATTTTCCTCCTGTTGTGCTTTCTCCTTAATTGCTGCATCCATTAAGGGCTATCCTTATTCAGTATTCTCTAAAAAATCAATGTCTATCTGTCCCATTCCACATTCTGCATTTATTTTCCATTCAGCCTGATTATCTATCTTTTTTTCTTTACCCAAGCCGGAAAGCATTCTGTTTCCATAGGAAATATTCCCTATTCCGCACTCCAGCGTATAATCATAATCCGTTTCTTTTCCTGCCAGGGTTAACTCTATGGAACCCACTCCACATTCCAAATCAATCTTTTTCCCTATACAGGAATTTGCCCAAAATCTTCCTGCCCCCACCTGAACCTCCAGCTCCTGTATAGCTTCCAGATGCTCTGCCTCCAACGAGCCCAGCCCCAGTTCAATCTTAAGGCGGTCTGCAGACAGGTCTGCAATATCCATTCTGCCGGCTCCCAGCTCAACCTCCACCTGTTCAAATACCTTTCGGGGAAGATACAGCTCGATTGGCGTAGAGGCATCAAACCCATTATCTTTAATCACCAAGGTTTTCCCCTTTTGCTCACAGGAAAACCTTCCCTGACCTTCATAGTATATAACAGTATTGTCTTCTGAGGGAAGAATATTCATAGCCCCTCTTCCCATACTGATTTTCAGGGAGTCAATTTCTTCTGATAAAAAACTGCCGCCTTGTTTCTTCCCTGCTATTTCTCCCTCCAATAGTAAATTATCCTCTCCCAGATTCAAATTCAAGTGAATACCTTTCCAATTAATTGATAAAAATTCAGATGGCCGGGCACCCAGGACTGCTCCTGCTGTCAACCCGATGATACCCAGTACCAGGGCCACCGCAATGATACTATATATAATTTTAGAAATTTTCTTCATTAAATAGCACCTGCCTTTCTAAAGGGCCACTGTGCCAGATTCACTACTGTACGAATCAGCCAGGGTATACCGGTCAGAATACACTTTAACATCAGCCAGCTAATCAGCAATCCCAAAGCAAACAACAGACACCCACAGCCTGCCATGGCCAGACCCACAGCCGGGGAAGCAAAAAAGTTTATCATTCCTACTCCAATATACACTGTACCACTGATTAAAATAGCAGCCCCTGTCACCAGCAGACTAAGTATTACTGCCACTATGGCCACCGCAATTCCTAAAACCGCCCCTAATACTCCCAGAATAATGGGAAGAATTATGGGAATACCGATTACACATAAAAGAATAATGGCTACTATTTTCCAGCCGTTATTGATATTGCTCTCTTTACTCTCTTCGGATATACCACCATACCCGGTATCAGCCTCCTTCCCGTTTTTCTTTTCTTCTTCTACAATCATTTCCATTGCATCCCGAAAACGCGTATCCTCATAGCCCTGCTCAGAATATTCTGCAGTCTGCTCATTAAAACCCGCTTTAATCTTTTGAGCCACCTGCACAGGACTGCCCAGATCCTTTAAAACCTGCTCTTCGTTTTCCTCCCCTGCATCATCAAGATAATCCTCATAATATTGAAGAGCCTCTCTGCGTTCATTCTCTGAAATGTCCCACAGGAGCTTCTCCAAATGCTCCATAAATTCCTTTCTTGCCATCCATTTCTCCTCTCTCAGTCTATCTACTTTTCCTGTTTATCACTGAATAAATTATTAATCTTGGTTGTGTAAACCTTCCATTCTGCCTTATAAAGGCTGAGCTGAATACTGCCCACCTCTGTAATCTGATAATAACGTCTGTTTCTCCCGCCAAATTCTCTGTCATAAGTATTTAGACAACCATCCTTCTGCAGACGTCTGAGTACCGGATAAAGTGTGGACTCGGATACTTCCAGTGCCTGCCGCACATCCTGGGTAATCTTATAACCATATGTGCCTTCTGCCTCTTTGGATACTACCGCCAGTACAATGGCATCTAAAAGTGCCGCTCCTGTATTGAATACCATGGTCTCCTCCTCTCGATTTGTTTTTATAAATATATAATATTGTACGTTGTATAATATTGTTGTTTGATAATACTATATTCTATATAGTATTATTTGTCAATGGGTATTTGAAATAAAAAAAGCCTCCGGGTCAAAACAGCACCAACTGAAATCGACTGCAGAAGCTTTTTTCTTTTTCACTTTTCAAATAGAATGATAGAACAAAATCATTCGTAAAACTATACTAATCTTCTTTATCCAACAGATATTGCAAAAGACCGGTACAGCCTTCCTTTACATCCCGATAGGTTGTCTCAAAATCTCTGGTATACCAGGGATCTGCAATAGACGCCCCTGGACGGTCCGTATAGTCCAGAAGGAGACTTACCTTTTTCTCCTTATCAGCTCCAATGATTCTACTGATATTTCGCAGGTTATTAGTATCCATACAGATTAAATAATCGTAGCGGTCATAGTCCTTCTTTGTTACCTGAACCGCCCTTTTCCCCTGGCAGCCAATTCCATGCTTTGCCAGCTCTTCTCTCGCCGGGGGATAGACCGGATTACCGGTTCCATTCCATATTTCATCTCGGCTGGTGGCTGCAGAGGCGACATGGAAATGGTGGCTAAGTCCCTGTTTTTCTAACATATCTTTCATAACAAATTCTGCCATGGGGGAACGGCAGATATTGCCGTGGCAGATGAATAATACTTTTATCATAATCTCTTATAACCTCTCATATC
>JBJFFP010000035.1:0-48976 GCA_051891855.1 Lachnospiraceae bacterium
AGTTGGCAGAGAAACTGGGAGTTAATCATCGAAGCGTATCCAGATGGGAAAACGGAGTTTTACAAAGTTAAAGAGACCATATGCATACTCACGCTTACATTACTTCCAATACAAAAATCAAAGATTTATTGGAGGTACTATTATGGCTCAGAACTTAACTTGCACCCAATGTGGTGATTATTATATCCCTGACATCAGATTAGCGCACATAGAAGCACAACCACTCGGCAAATATGGCAGAATGCGTAGAAGCTTCTTGGAACAGAATAACCCTATGCTTTTTAACGATATGATCTTGAGCGAATCGCTGTTTCCGCACCTGTGGGAAATACAGCAGACCTGTGAGAAGCGAGTGGAGTTGCTGGCGAAGAATCCAGCTCCAGACAAGGCAACACAGCAACTTGCATGGGTAGGACATATGAATAGTCTGAAAGCACAGGCGGAAGAAATCGTCCTCCGGGAACTGGCTATGAGGAGGACATCGTATGAAAATCCTTGAAGAATTTGCTACGGCAATATTGAGCCTACTGACTACAATACTTCTTCCTGTAAGGAGTATAAGAAATTACAGGAACTGATTTACCGGAATGAAGAAAAGCTCCGGGCGGCTATGACGGACGAACAGAAAGCCTTGTTCGAGAAATACACGGATTGTGTCCGAGAACATCAAACAATTACGGAGTGCCTGATATTCCCAAATAGCTTCAAACTGGGAGCCAGGATGATGTTAGAAGTCATGGATGAATAAAAACGATAAACTATTTGATGCCACCCATGGGAGAAATCCTTCGGGTGGCATTTTGTTGTGGAAAGACAATTACTGAATTGTCTTTTGGAAAGTTCTTGAATTGTGCTTTAGACAATTCAAGAGTTGTCAAAAGCACAATGTAATAATACTGATATAAATAATACTGATTATAGTGATACTGATCCTTTTCCTTCCGTTCATAGGTTGATTGAAGGGTAATATATTATTGATATTGCCCCTACTGGATTGACAGATTTCGTTTAAACGAATATAATTATAATGGTTTTTTGTATCCAGGACATGTGAGGTGTTAGATTATGAATGGTTATATTACAGTTCAAGAAGCTGCTGACAAATGGGGGATTACTCCACGACAAGTTCAAATTTTATGCAAGTCAAACCGTATAGTCGGTGCTACTCGCATGAGCCGTATTTGGATTATTCCTGAGGATGCTGAGAAACCGACAAACGATAAAAGAAAGGTGGAGTATTGCAATGACTAACTTGTTTGATTTGCAGATTCTTGTAGATCGATTTCATACGAATATAGAATTTTATAAAGATACAAGAAATGCATATAATGAACATTCTTGCAGAATTGAATATATTGATCCGTTATTGAAGCTCTTAGGATGGGACGTTGCGAATGAAAAAGGATTAGCGCCCCAATATCGAGAAGTAATTGCAGAAAATTACTCTACCCGTACAGATCGTCCTGACTACACTGTTACGTTGAGAGGTGTTCCTAAGTTTTTTGTAGAAGCTAAGAAACCAGCAGTAGATATTACAAGGGATGCTGCGCCTGCCGTTCAAACCAGAAAATACGGTTGGAATGCAAAACACAGGCTTGCGGTATTAACAAATTTTGAACATCTTGCAATATATGATACTTGCCACATTGCTCATGAAGATGATGGAGCTGCTGTAGCCAGATATCGTTTATATCATTACACAGAATATGTAGAAAAATTCACTGAGATTAGTAATTTGATTTCGAGAAATTCTGTATACTCAGGCGAATTCGACTCATATTTAGATGAAAACTTTCCGGCAACAGGCGGACATACCCAACAAGTAGATGCTTTATTTCTTTCTCAGATAAATGAATGGCGTGTTGCACTAAGCAATGAACTGTATGCAAAGGGTGGCCGCTATGCGTCTCTGGAAGTGTTAAACGATGTTGTTCAAGAATTTATTAACCAGATTGTATTCTTGAGAATATGCGAGGATAAAAATTTACCGTTGTATCATAAATTGAAAGATACAATTACTGATCCTGCTCAAATGAAAGATAAATTGGAAGAATTGTTCCGTTCAGCAGATCGACGTTACAATTCGGGTATGTTCTCTGGTGATGATATTATTTTCGATCTGTCATGCGATGTAATAAAAGATATGATTGAGGATTTGTATTATCCTCAAAGTCCGTATTTGTTTAACATCATCGAGCCTAATTTGCTGGGCAAAATCTATGAAATGTTCTTAACAGAGCAGCTGGTATTGCTTGATAATAATACGATTGGTCTTGGCCGAAAGAAAGATTGCCAAAATAGATCTGTTGTTACTACACCTACAGAAATTGTTAAGTACATGGTTGAAAAGACTCTTTCCAGAGTTTGTGCAGGAAAAACTCCTACAGAGATTTTGGATATTAGCATCGCTGATATTGCTTGTGGCTCTGGTATTTTCTTGGAAGAAGCGTTTGCATTCTTGCAAGATTATTGCGTGCAATGGTACATTGACCACGATCAAACTGATCATTTAGTAGAGATTGGTGTTGATTTATATAAATTGCCGCTCCAAGAGAAGAAGGAAATTCTTTGCTCTTGTATTTACGGTATAGATATCGATATTCATGCAGTTGAAGTTGCTAAATTCTCTTTATTGATAAAACTGATTGAGGATGAAACTGCACCGTCGGTTGCAGAAGTTGTACCTATTCTTCCAGATTTAGGTAGAAATATTCACTTCGGCAATTCCCTTGTGAGTCAAAATGAATTAACTGGAATTTCTGGTGCTGCTCGTCAGATGATGGACATTGTTCCTTTTGAGTGGAATGAAATTAACGGTGGCAATGGCTTTGATGCTATAATCGGAAACCCTCCGTATGTAAATACAGAAGGAATGCATGCTCTTTTACCGAGTGCCGAAGTTGAAGTTTATAAAAAGAAATATAAAACTTCACACAAGCAATTCGATAAGTATTTCATCTTTATCGAACAGGCACTTAATAAAATAAAAGAAACAGGCTTTGTGTGCTATATCGTACCAAATAAGTTTTTTAAAATCGGGTCTGGAGAGAAATTACGCAACTTAATTGCCAAGAATCATATGCTTGTTAGTCTGGATGATTTTGGTGATGCGCAGCTATTTGAAGATAAAACAATTTACAGCTCTATTGTTCTTCTTGCTAAAGAAAGTCGGCCAACATTTGTTTATAGCAGCATTGACTCTGCGAACAAACTGTGGGCAGGAGAAGAAGTTAGTTCTATTGAGCTTAACTCTGCTGTCTTAAACAAACTGCCTTGGAGATTAACTACGGATTTCGAGTTTTTGACAATGCTCCAAAAGCTGGATGAAGTTTCCGTTCCGATTACGAAGCATGCGGAAATATTTAATGGTATTCAGACCAGTGCAGAAAGACCTACTCCTATCTATTGGTTCTCAGCAGATGAAATTGTTGCAGAATATGCAGATACAGTTGAAATCAATAGGGATGGAAACAATTATACTATTGAGAAAGCCTTACTCCGTCCTTACTTTAAACCAACCAAAAAGGCAGAAAAAGGCTTAAATTCATATAGTGTGTTAACAACTGATAAACAAATTATATTTCCTTATGAAACAAATGGTCATCTTATTAGCATTGATGATATGCAGACTAATTATCCTGGAACATATGCGTATCTCTTGGCACACTATGACCGTTTAGTACCGAAATGTGTATCAGCCAGTGGAACACGTGATGTCCCTAATGCTACGGCAGATACGTGGTATCAATATGGAAGAACACAGGCATTAACTGCTTTTATCAATACGCCAAAGTTGATTGTAGGTGTTTTGAGTAAAGAGCCTATGTATGTAATGGATACGAACGACATTCTTATTGCATCAGGTGGCACTGCAGGATATTGTGCTGTAAGCAAAAAAGAAGATAGTCCTTATGCTCTTGAATATATTCAAGCATGGCTTTCAAATCCCATTACAGAACGTATTTTAGAAATTGTAGGCAGTGACTTCGAAGGTGGTTTCACTGCACGTGGTACGTTCGTTTTGTCTACGCTGCCTTTTGTAGAACTGGATTTTAATGTGGAAAGTCAAAAAGCCATCTACGATAGAGTGGTGGCAGCAAGCCGAGAAATATATGAAATCAATGATGTGTTATCTGGTCGTCCAGCTAAGCGTATCGCAAATCTTCTACAGAGACAAAAAGATGTCTTGATAGCAGAAATTCAGGATCTGATTTCAAGAGTGTATCGACTCGATTATTAAGAGAGGTAAAACAATGAGACTCAAAAAGGATAGTTCAGAACAGAAGTTAAGAGGTGCGTATTACACTCCATTGCAGCTTGCGGATGCTATGGTGGAGCTTTTTGCGTCTCATAATATCTCTACTGTGTTAGAACCGAGTTGCGGTGATGGAGTGTTTCTTGATAGTCTTAAAAATCAGAAACTCTTGGATAAAATAAAAAAGCTGACTGCGGTAGAAATTGAGCCAGATGAAGCAGAAAAAGTACGCAGCAGATATTCAGATTTTGGACAGGTCGAAGTTTGTACAGAAGATTTCTTTGACTATTATAATCGTGTACTCGGTAAAGAATGTTTTGATTTGATTTTAGGTAATCCACCATACATTCGTTACCAATACCTGAAAGAAAGCCAAAGAGAGATGCAGTCTGATATTCTGACTTCTCACGGAATGAAAGCTAATAAGTTAATAAATGCATGGGTTGCGTTTATTGTAGCATGTGTACAATTGCTTTCTGAAAATGGAAAAATTGTATTTGTTATTCCAGCCGAGATTCTTCAAGTAGCCTATGCGGAGGATCTGCGTCTGTATTTAGCAAATAATCTGGCAAAGATTACACTGATTACATTTGAGCAACTGGTCTTTCCTGATATTGAACAAGAAGTAGTCGTTTTTATTGGCGAAAAAGGTAAAGAAGAAAAAGGTATTCGTATCATTGAAATGAATAATCTTGATGGTTTTACACAACTCAAGTTAGAGCAGAATGGTTTCCAAAAACTACAGCACGTTAAGGAAAAGTGGACGAAGTATTTTGTAACCGCAGAGGAAATGGCTCTTATTCAAAAACTACGTGATGATAAACGTTTTGCTAAGTTTTCAGAGTATGGTTTAATCAATGTTGGGATTACAACCGGAAATAATGGTTATTTCTCGGTTGCGGAAGAAACTACAAAACGATATGGTTTAGCGGAAGTTACCTTGCCTCTGATCGGTAGAAGTTCTCATGCACATGGAATATACTTCACACCAGAGGATTGGGAAAGCAATAGGGGTGTAGGAAAGCGTGCGAGATTAATTAGTTTCCCAGATATTCCATACGAAGAATATCCTGACGGACATAAGCAGTATATTATGCTTGGCGAAAAGAATGGTGAACACAAAGGATATAAATGTTCTATCAGAGATAGATGGTATATCGTTCCTTCTGTATGGGTACCGGATGCTTTTTTCCTGAGAAGAAATAACTTATACCCTAAGTTTGTTCTGAACAGATGTAATGCAGTATCGACAGATACGATGCACAGAATGAAATTCAATGATGGCGTAGAACCAGAAAACATTCTTCTTTCCTACTATAATAGCATTTCTTTTGCTTTTACTGAAATCTGTGGGCGAAGTTACGGCGGAGGTGTTCTTGAAATACTCCCTGGCGAAATGGGTAATATTTTGCTTCCTAAAATAGAATGTATCGCCCCAGAGCTTAAAGAAAAGCTTTTGACATATATTGATTCTGTGGTGCGTAATGACGAGGATATAGAAAAAGCCTTGGACGCAGTCGACAAGGAAATTCTTGTTAAAACTTTAAGTATTGATCCAGAAGTATGTTATAAATGTCGTGCTATTTGGAAGAAGATGCAAAGACGTAGATTAGGAAGAGGATAATATAAGAAAGAGTATGCACCACAAGTGTATCATTTCGAATATTTACCAAAAGGCGGTGATAGAATGAGACAAGCAGATAGTACTATCAAGGGATATTTATATCAGTTCAATAAATCCATTTTGACAATCCTTGAAGCAGAGAACGATGCTTCAATTGTACTGGAAGGTGTTATAGAAGATATAGATATTCATTCTCCGTCAAGCACAACTACAATTCAATGCAAATATCATGAAGATAAAAAATACCAGATATCAAGTGTTGCAAGACTTTGGTGAGATATTAAAACAATTTTTAGGATATATTGACAAATGCAATGTTACGATTATTGGTTTGAGCGCCATTCCATTTGAAGTACTTAGTATCGTGGTAAGCTTGCTTTCAAGAATAATTTTTGATTTTGCATTTCATTATTCAAAAATTAAACACTCAACAGGGCTGGTCAACGATATACCTTTTATGTTAGTTTGTGAAGAGGCTCATAATTATATACCTAAAAATGGTGGGGCTGAATATGCAGCATCAAAGTATTCAATTGAAAGAATTGCAAAAGAGGGCCGAAAATATGGTTTGAACCTAATGGTTGTAAGCCAAAGACCATCGGAAGTATCGGAAACAATTTTTTCTCAATGCAATAACTTTATTGTTTTGAAACTGACGAATGTAAATGACCAAAGTTGTATAAAGAACTTACTTCCTGATAACAATGCTTCACTTGTCGATGTCTTGCCAACATTGGCTGCAGGAGAATGTTTAGTTGTCGGCGATGCTGTTCCATTGCCGGCAGTAGTTAAGATGGATATGCCTAATCCAGTTCCAAATTCAAGCAATGTGAATGTATATGATGAATGGAATAAGGATTGGATTGACATTGTTTTTGATGACGTAATTAAACGTTGGCGAAAAGAATAAATGTAAACGAGCTGATTGGCCTGTGCTAATCAGCTTATTTTTTAATAAACATATATAAATTTCCATTAAGTTATTTAGAAGTTATCCATAACTTCCCGACAAATTGTCGGAAAGTGAAATTTCCGCCAACTCGTCGGAGATAAAAAATTACTTGTACCCAAGTTGGTCACAAGTTCAGAAATCAAAAAAGTGGATTTTACCTTGTGGACAAATTGATCATAGGTGACACGGCAAAATAATTCCCAATTTGGGAATTATTCGCCCGTCATTTTCTGCTTGCATAAAGTAGCAAGCAGGGCAAAGCTGTACAGCTTCACAAAGTGGCAAGCTGAGTAAACCTGTACAGGTTCACAAATTCGCAAGCAGTGTAAAATGGGCCCTGTTTACTACTTTTGCTCATGCGCTTGTTGGGGCAGCATCCCCAATCCCCTTCGAACATCATCTTGCGATGATGGTGTCTATGATGAAAGCTTCAAGGCAGAGCATTTCCGAGGTCGCATTTTCCTGCGGTTTCCAGGATATGAGCTATTTTTCAAAAGTATTCAAGGCATATTATTCAATGACTCCAACTGCGTACAAAGTAAAATTTATGTAACTTTTCGCAAGAAGAAGAAAATGTGAGTAAGCTGCTCATAAAGTTCTGATGTAGAGTTGCAAAGGAAAAAGTTACGATACAACAGCTGCATTTCATAAAAAACACTTGACTTTATTGGTTTAAAGTTATATAGTGAAAAAGCCATAATTATACAAAAAAATGCGGATTATGGCATAAGGGAGGAAAATACAATATGAAGATCAAAAAAACAGCAGCCCTTTTAATGGCAGCAATCTTAACTTTATCCGTGACAGCCTGCGGCAGTAAGCAAAATACCACGGCTGACACAACGACTGATGCCAATACCCCGGCAGCGGCAGAGACCACAGAGGGTAATGGTGAAACAACGGCGGCAGAGGGACAGGTATATAACGTAGGCATCTGCCAGCTGGTACAGCATGAAGCACTGGATGCAGCTACCCAGGGCTTTAAGGATGCATTGGTAGAGATTTTAGGTGAATCCGTAGTATTTGATGAGCAGAACGCTTCCAACGATCCGGCTACCTGTGCCACGATTGTAAATCAGTTCGTGGCTAACAAGGTGGATTTGATTATGGCCAATGCTACTCCGGCTTTACAGGCAGCAGTAGCTTCTACGGCAGATATTCCCATTGTAGCGACTTCCATTACCGATTATGCTACGGCATTGGACATCAGTGATTGGGCAGGAACCACAGGAATCAACGTTACGGGTACAGCCGACCTGGCTCCTCTGGCCGATCAGGCAGCTATGATTAAGGAGCTTGTGCCGGATGCGAAAAAGGTAGGTATCCTTTATTGCTCCGCAGAGCCCAACTCTAAATACCAGTCAGGTGTGGTGACCGCTGAGCTGGAGGCTATGGGGCTTGAAGTAGAAGAATTTACTTTTGCTGACTCCAATGACGTTATGCTGGTTGCCCAGACAGCAGCAAATAACAGCGATGTGATCTATATCCCTACAGATAATACGGCAGCCTCCAATGTGGAGATTATCAACAGCGTGGCAGAGCCTGCCGGTATTCCCATTATTGCCGGTGAAGAAGGTATTTGTAAGGGCTGTGGTATTGCCACCCTGTCTATTGACTACTACAGCATTGGATACAGAGCCGGGGAAATGGCAGCCGATATTCTGGTAAATGGTGCTGACCCTGCTTCTATGGAAATCGATTTTGCAACAGAGCTGACCAAAAAGGCTATGGTAAGCCGTTGTGAAACCCTGGGAATTACCGTTCCCGGTGAATATGAGGCAATTGCAGAATAAATTTAGTTGACCTTAAGCACAAAATATGACAGAATGAAATAGCATCCGGTGTTTTTACATCGGATGCTATTGATGTAATATGGGCCGTTTATCGGCATACCAGAAAATACGAGAAGGGAAAAGAAAAGAATGAGTGGATTTTTGAATGCTTTGCCCGGTGCCGCGGCTCAGGGAATAATTTGGGGAATTATGGCTATCGGGGTTTATATTACCTATAAGATTCTGGATATAGCCGATTTAACCGTAGACGGCAGCTTCGGTACGGGAGGTGCGGTTCTGGTCATGTGTATGACCGGCGGAATGGGGATTCCCCTGTCCATGCTTCTTGCCTTTGCGGCAGGCTGCCTTACCGGACTGGTTACCGGAATTTTACATACCAAATTCGGGATTCCGGCCATCCTTGCAGGTATTCTGACCCAGCTGGGACTGTATTCCGTTAATCTGAGAATTTTAGGTGGGGCCAATCTGGCTTTATCCAATCGAAAATATAAGCTTTTGGTAAACTTGATGGATGTCTATCCCTCACTGGTTATCTGTATTATTTTTGCCCTGGTGATTATCGCCGTTTTGTACTGGTTTTTCGGTACCGAGCTGGGGCACTCCCTGAGAGCTACCGGCTGTAATGCGGCAATGGCACGGGCAAACGGAATCAATACCGGCAGGAATCAGGTCATCGCCATTATTCTTTCCAATGGTCTTGTGGCCCTTTCCGGAGCGCTGACTGCTCAATGGAATGGAAATGCTGATGTGAGCATGGGACGGGGGGCAATCGTAATCGGTCTGGCTGCAGTAATCATCGGGGAGGTTATTTTTGGGAAGATCTTCAAGAATTTTGCTCTTAGACTGGTAGGTGTAGTTCTGGGTGGTGTGGTATATTACTGGGTAATTACACTGGTACTCAACCTGGGTCTGAATGCCAATGACTTAAAGCTGCTTTCAGCAGCGGTAGTAGCCGTATTTCTTGCTATTCCCTACTGGAAGAAAAACTGGTCTGAGAATCGAATTAAGCCTGTAAAGGAGGGAGAAGAAAATGCTGGTAATTAAAAATGTATACAAGACCTTTAATGCAGGTACAATTAATGAGAAGAAAGCGCTTCAGAATCTGAATCTGACCTTGAATGACGGAGACTTTGTGACCGTAATCGGAGGAAACGGAGCTGGAAAGTCCACCATGCTGAATATGATTGCAGGAGTTTATCCCGTAGACAGCGGAAGCATTACCATTAACGGGACTGACGTTACCGGAATGAAAGAGTATGTACGGGCAAAATATCTGGGAAGAGTCTTCCAGGACCCTATGATGGGGACGGCTGCAGATATGTGGATTGAGGAGAATATGGCCCTAGCACTGAGAAGAGGACAGAGGAGGGGACTTCGCTGGGCCATTACCGGTAAGGAAAGGGAAGAGTTTAAGGAGCTTTTGAAGGAATTGGAGCTGGGACTGGAAAACCGCCTTTCCACCAAGGTGGGCCTTTTATCCGGTGGGCAGCGTCAGGCGCTGACCCTGTTAATGGCAACCATGAAACGTCCTGATTTACTGCTTTTGGATGAGCACACGGCAGCCTTGGATCCGAAAACAGCAGCCAGAGTGCTTGAGCTTACGGATAAGCTGATTAAGGAGGAGGGACTTACCGCCCTGATGATTACCCATAATATGAGGGATGCCATACACTATGGCAACCGTCTGATTATGATGAACGAGGGTCGGATTATTCTGGACATCAGTGGAGAAGAGAAGAAAAAACTGACCGTAGAGGACCTTCTGACTGCCTTCAGCAGACTGAGCGGCAGTGAATTTGTCAATGACAGAGCCCTTTTATCTAAATAAAATAAGACTGCTGTAAAGGGAAAGCCTGCAGCAGTCTTTTCTTATTTTTATAAAAATAAATTGTTTTCTGCTGTTGAAGAATGGGGAAAAGAAATTGATGAACAGGAATAATTATACTTGCATAGCGATAAAATTTAGTGTATAAGTGAAAATAGTCCGTTCCGGAAAAGAGGACGGAAAGGAAGAAAATGCTGTATCAAAGCAGAATGCGAGGAAGAAATGGCAAAGTATTTGGTAATCGTGGAATCCCCGGCAAAGGTAAAGACCATCAAGAAGTTTTTGGGAAGCAATTATGAGGTTATGGCCAGCAACGGCCATGTACGGGATTTGCCCAAAAGCAGTCTGGGAATAGATGTGGAACATGACTATGAGCCTAAATATATTACGATTCGCGGAAAGGGCGATATATTGGCGGGACTGCGTAAAGAGGTGAAAAAAGCGGAGAAGATTTATCTGGCAACGGACCCTGACCGTGAGGGAGAGGCCATATCCTGGCATTTATATAAGGCATTGAAGCTGGAAGAAAAAAAGGTATATCGAATCACCTTTAATGAAATTACCAAGACGGCAGTTAAGGAATCCCTGAAGCATGCTAAAGAGATTAATATGAATCTGGTGGATGCCCAACAGGCAAGACGCTGTCTGGATCGTATGGTAGGCTATCGGATATCCCCCTTACTGTGGGCAAAGGTAAAACGGGGCTTAAGTGCAGGCAGGGTACAGTCGGTCGCCCTGAGAATTATCTGCGACAGAGAGGAAGAAATAAACGCCTTTATTCCAGAGGAGTACTGGACACTTGATGCCGCCCTTCTGGCCAGAGGGGAGAAAAAGCCGGTGACAGCCAGATTCCAGGGAAGGAAAAAGGAAAAGCTGGAGCTGAAAACGAAAAGCGACGTGGAAAAAATTGAACGGGAGATTCAATCTGCTGAATTTAAAGTAGAAGAGGTGAAGAAAGGGGAAAGGCATAAAAAGCCGCCGCTGCCCTTTACTACCTCTACGCTGCAGCAGGAAGCCAGTAAGGCTCTGAACTTTTCCACACAAAAGACCATGAGACTGGCACAGCAGCTTTACGAGGGCATTGATCTTAAGGGTAACGGCACCGTGGGTCTGATTACCTATCTGCGTACCGATTCTACCCGTATTTCCCAAGAAGCTGGGCAGCAGGCAAAAGAGTACATCATAAGCCAGTATGGAGAAGCTTATGCAGGAGCAGAAGATGAAGATAAGAAGGAGTCTAAGAAAATTCAGGATGCTCATGAGGCTATCCGCCCTACAGACATTACCAGAACTCCCGTAGTGGTAAAGGAATCTCTCTCCCGGGATCAATTCAGACTCTATCAGCTGATTTGGAAGAGATTTCTGGCCAGCCGGATGAGTGCAGCGGTGTATGAGACCGTGGCGGTGAAAATAGGAGCTGCAGATTACCGCTTCAGTCTGTCTGCAGGCAAAATCAAATTTGAAGGCTTCCGCAGTGTATATACGCAGGAGGAGGAAGAAAAAGAGGAAAGCAATCTTCTCTTAAAGAATCTGGAACAGGGAGATGTCCTGACCTTATCGGAGCTGATTCCCAAGCAGCACTTCACCCAGCCGGTGGCTCATTACACGGAAGCCTCTCTGGTCAGTGCCCTTGAGGAGCTGGGAATCGGACGTCCCAGTACCTATGCACCCACCATTACCACTATTCTTGCCAGAAGATATGTGGTAAAGGAAAATAAAAATCTCTATGTAACGGAGCTGGGAGAAGTGGTTAACCAGATGATGAAGGAGGGCTTTCCTTCCATTGTGGACGTCCATTTCACTGCCAATATGGAGATGCTTCTGGATGGCGTAGAAGAAGGAGCAGTCAACTGGAAAACCATTATTGAAAATTTTTACCCGGATTTGGAGGAAGCAGTACAGAAGGCGGAAAAGGAACTGGAAGAGGTGGAAATCAAGGAGGAGTATTCAGGCGAGGACTGCGAGCTTTGCGGTCGGCCCATGTACATCAAATACGGCCCTCATGGCCGGTTCCAGGCCTGCTCGGGCTTTCCGGAGTGCCGAAATACCAAGCCCTATTATGAAAAAATCGGGGTGCAGTGTCCTAAATGCGGTAAGGATATTGTCCTGAAAAAAACGAAAAAGGGAAGAAGATACTACGGCTGTATTGACAATCCTGAATGTGATTTCATGGTTTGGCAGAAGCCCTCCGGACGTATCTGTGAAAAATGCGGCAGTGTTCTTTTGGAAAAAGGGAATAAACTGGTCTGTGCAAATGAAAATTGTGGAAATATTGTAGACAAAAAATAGAGTTGCTATTAATTTACAGATAATTTCGCAAAAATATTGCTATTTAACAAATAGTATGCTATACTGTTCCGAAGTAGGCATGAGTTTTGTCTTTGGAGGATGGAATATGAGCAGTATACAATTATTGGATAAAACCAGAAAGATCGGTGAATTATTGCACAATAACAGCTCCAGTAAGGTGGTCTTTAATGATATTTGCAGGGTGATGAAGGATATCCTTGAATCCAATGTGCTGGTCTTGAGCCGTAAGGGGAAGGTTCTGGGAGTGGATTACAGCACGCAGGTGGAACCGATTCAGGAATTGATCAGTGATAAGGTGGGGGGCTTCGTGGATCCTCTTCTGAATGAAAGGATGTTGGCCGTCTTATCCACCAAAGAGAACGTAAATTTAGCCACATTGGGCTTTGAATATACAGATTTACAGAAATATACCGCAATCATTGCCCCTATCGAGATTGCCGGCGAACGCCTGGGAACCCTGTTTTTATACAAGGCCGGCAGGTTTTATGATATTGATGATATTATTCTGTGTGAGTACGGCACTACCGTTGTAGGGCTGGAGATGCTCAGGGCGGTGAATGAAGAGAATGCAGAGGAGAATCGTAAGGTGGCAGTGATTCATTCTGCCATCGGAACTCTGTCCTACTCTGAAATGGAAGCGATTGTGCATATTTTTGAAGAACTGGACGGAATGGAAGGGATTCTGGTGGCCAGCAAAATTGCTGACCGGGTGGGAATTACCCGTTCGGTTATTGTCAATGCCCTGCGAAAGTTTGAAAGTGCGGGAGTGATTGAGTCCCGTTCTTCGGGAATGAAGGGAACCTATATCAAGGTGCTGAATGATTCCGTCTATGAAGAAATTGATAAGCTGAGAGATAAAATTAAAAAGGGATAGGACAAGCCTTTGAATTGGGGTGAAGCACCTGTGTCCGGGAGCCTTTAGGCTCGTCTGACAGGGTGCTTTTTTTGGGGAAAAAAGAAGCTTTTTATGAAAGAATAGAAAAAGGTTCGCACAAATTTTGTATATTTTTTTTGTAATTTTATGTCAAAAATGGCTTGTGTTTTTGTATAAATAAACTATAATAAAAGATAGTGTAAAATTATGTTTTAATGTAGAGTAGTGTTGTCTATATTGAAGAATGGAGGCTAGGATGATACAGTCGAATGCGTTTGATTACATTAATGTATTGGATAAGGCTGCAGATGCTGCCTGGCTGAGAAATGATGCCATTTCCAATAATATTGCCAATGTGGATACTCCCGGCTATAAGAGACAGGATGTGAACTTTGAGGTTCAGCTGGAAAGAGCACTCAAGAGCAATCGTTACGATACCATTGATGAGAAGGTGGAGAATATGAACCTAAGGCGCTTGAACCCGGTTACCTATCGGGATCACTCCAATTTTTCCTATCGCTTGGATGGTAACAATGTGGATATTGATACAGAGAATGTGGAGCTGGCTTCCAATCAGATTAAATACCAGGGACTGATGGGCAGTATTTCACAGGAATTTGCCAATTTAAAGGCGGTAATGAAGTAGGAGGATAGAGTATGGGAATGTTTGATTCTTTTGATATTAATGCTACTGGTATGACTGCTCAGCGTTTCCGCATGGACATCATCTCTCAGAACGTTGCCAATGCCAATACGACAAGGACAGCGGACGGCAGTCCTTATGTGAGAAAGGTGGTTACTTTTGTGGAGAAGGATTCACAGACGCCTTTTCATCATGTGTTGAATACGGCAAGAGATCGCTACTCCGGCAAAGGAGTGAAGATTAACGGAGTTTATGAGGATACCGAGACAGAGATGAATATGGTTTATGATCCCTCCCATCCCGATGCAGATGAGAATGGGTATGTGACCTATCCCAATGTCAATATTATTACGGAGATGACCAACCTTATTGATGCCAGCCGAAGCTACGAGGCTAATGCAACAGCGTTTAATGCAAGTAAATCCATTGCCATGCAGGGACTGAACATTGGAAAATAAAGAACTGACAGAGATAGAAGATAGCAGAATAAACCAATACTAAGGAGAAGACAAATGGATATATCATCGCTTTATAACGTCAATTCAGATATGATTAAAAATGTCATTTATACACAGGAGAGCGCGGCAGCCGCCGCTGTTGACTCTACCATTGATTCCGGCAATTCTTTTTCTTATATTCTTAATTCGGCAATTGATAATATTAATCTTACCAACTCCTATTTATCGGATGCAGAAAATGAAGAGCTGAAGTTTGCTCTGGGTGAAACCAATAGTACCCACGATCTGATGATTGCCCTGAACAAAGCGTCAACGGCATTGCAGTATACTGTGGCAATCAGGGATAAATTCCTGGAAAGCTACAAAGAACTGATGAATATGCAGATTTAGAAATGGGTAAGAGAACATGACAGAAAGATTAAAACAAATTCCGGCAAAGATACTGGAATGGTGGAATAAATATACATCTAAGCAAAAAACGATTATCGTTTCCATTGCGGCGGGAGTACTGGTTGCACTGGCTATTCTGATTACCATTTTAAGCCGGCCGAAATATGAGATTTTGGTCATCTGTGACAGTACTAAGGAAGCAGCTACCATAACGGAACTTTTGGACGGTGCGGGTATTCCCTATCGACTTTCCGATGATGGCTATCGGATTGAAGTGGAGGAGAAGCAGATTGGGCCTGCCAATCTGCTTTTGGGTGCAAATAACATCCCCACGGCCACCTTTGATATCAGTAATGTAACCGGCGGCGGATTGGGTACAACAGAATCCGACAAGGTAAAATTATACAGAGCCTATTTGGAGAAGCAGCTGGAAAGTCATCTGGAAACTATGGAGAATGTGGTTAATGCCAACGTTATTCTGAACATTCCCGAAGATGACGGAACCATGATTGCCCAGGAAAAGGATTCCTCAGCTGCAGTTATTCTGGAGCTGAATGATTCCTTGACGGATGATCAGGCAACCAGTATTGCTCAGTATGTAAAGACGGCGCTGGGTAATGAGAACGTGAAAACCATTACCATCAGCGATACCAAAGGAAAGCTGCTCTTTTCCGGGGATGACAGCCAGTCCATTACCGGAACGGCCAGCAGTCAGCTGAATGTGAAACAGCAAACGGAGGAGGTGCTTCAGGGAAATATCAAGAAAGTACTTCTGGGAACGAACGAATATAATCTGGTGGAAGTATCCAGTAATTTGCAGTTGGATTTCTCCACGGTAGAGGATGTTACCCATTTGTTCTATGCACCTGAGGGACAGACCCAAGGTGTGCTCAGTCATGAAGATATTTACGAGTCTGAGAACACAGGCGTAACCGGTGGAGTGCCGGGAACAGATACGAATAATGAAGATAATACTGACTATATGATTAACAATTATCAGGACAGTACCTCCACGGTGTCGGAAATTTCCCGGGATTATCTCCCCAATGAGAAGATGACCACAACCAAGATTCCGGCAGGCCTGATTAAATATGATGAATCCTCCCTTTCCGTTGCGGCTATCAAGTACCGCGTGCTGAAGGAAGAGGATGCCAAGAATCAGGGACTGCTGGATGGAATCAGCTGGGAAGATTATAAGGCACAGAATCAGGAGAGAACCAAGCTGGAGATAGATGAGGATATTGTGGATTTGGTAGCCAAGGCATCCGGCATCAGTGCGGATAATATTTCCTTTGTTGCCTATGAAGAACCCATGTATATTGATGCAGAAGGGTTAGCGGTTACCCCTACAGATATTCTGCAGATCGTTCTTATCGTTCTGATTTTGGGACTTCTGGCTTTTGTCATTATCCGAAGCATGAGGGCTGACAGAGAGAGCGTGGAAGAGGAAGAGGTTTCCGTAGAGAGCCTTCTGCAGTCTACCCAGGACAGTGGACTGGAGGATATTGAGGTTGAAGCCAAGTCGGAAACCAGAAAGCTTATTGAGAAATTTGTCAATGAAAATCCTGAGGCCGCAGCAAACCTGTTGCGTAACTGGCTGCAGGAGGATTGGGGCTAGGACTGCTTAAGCTTTCCTGACCATTGACAAGGAGGAAAACTATGGCACGAACGGGAGAGGACAAAATGTCCGGACTTCAGAAATCAGCAATTTTGCTGATTAGTCTGGGCCCGGAAAAGTCCGCCAATATTTTTAAACATCTGAAGGAAGAAGAAATAGAAGAGCTGACGCTGGAAATTGCTAATACCCGAAATGTAACCACTCAGATTAAGGAAGAGGTTATCGGGGAATTTTATCAGCTCTGTCTTGCGCAACAGTACATAGCAGAGGGTGGTATCGGTTATGCTAAGGAGCTGCTGGAAAAGGCTTTGGGAGCAGAGAAGGCAGTTTCGGTAATCAGCAAGCTGACGGCTTCCCTGCAGGTTAAACCCTTTGAATTTGTAAGAAAAACGGATGCTTCTCAGCTGCTTAACTTTATTCAGGATGAGCATCCTCAGACTATCGCATTGATTTTGTCTTACATGTCGCCGGGGCAGGCATCTATGATTATTTCCGCACTTCCGCCTGAACGTCAGGCAGATGTGGCAAAGAGGGTAGCGTTAATGGATAGAACCAGTCCGGATATTATCAAGGAAGTAGAAAAGATTTTGGAATCCAAGCTGTCCAGCCTGGTTAATCAGGATTATACCATTATCGGTGGTGTAGATGCTGTTGTTGACATTCTGAATGCAGTTGACCGCGGCACAGAGAAACATATTATGGAGACCTTGGAAATTGAAGAGCCTGAACTGGCTGATGAAATCCGCAAGAAGATGTTTGTATTTGAGGATATCTTGCTTCTGGATGACCGGGCAATCCAGAGAGTACTGCGGGATGTGGATAATAATGACCTTGCTGTAGCCCTTAAGGGAGCCAATGAAAATGTCCAGACGGTAATTTTCAACAACCTGTCCAAGCGTCTGTCTGCCATGATCAAAGAGGATATGGAATTTATGGGCCCTGTCCGCATGAAGGATGTGGAAGAGGCACAGCAGAAAATTGTTAATATTATCAGAAAACTGGAAGATTCAGGAGAAGTGGTAATTTCCAGAGGTGGAGGAGACGAGATTGTTGTCTAAGGGTCTGATAAAGGCAAATCAGGTTATGTTGACGGAAAGCGACCTTAGAATCATCGACAGCAACCAGCTGATTGCCGAGAAACTAGAAAAGATACGCCCTGGGATGTCCGCAGGTACAGAAGCGGAAGGGTTCCAAACAGGCTTGAATGCACCCCGGGTAGAGGCGGTTTTTGCCCAAGAAGGTGAAGAAGGTAGTCCTTTAACAAGTGATATTGCAGCAGAAGCCCAGGAGCCTGCCTATACGGGACCAAGCCCGGAGGAATTGATTGCAGAGGCAGAAGTCCAAATTGAAGAAATGAAGCAAAAGGCCAGAGAAGAGATTGAGGCTATGCGGGAATATACCTTGGAAGAATGGCGTCAGCAGGGCTATAATGAGGGACAGAAGCAGGCGGTGGAAGAGCTGGAAAGAGAAAAAACTGTTCTAAAGGCTAAGGCTGCACAGCTGGAGGAGGATTACCAGGAGAAAATCAGCCAACTGGAGCCGGCTTTCATTGAAACGCTTACGGGAATCTACGAACAGATTTTCAAGGTGGATTTAGCTGATTATAAGCCTGTTTTGCTCCATGCGATCAGTAATTCTATCCGAAACATTGAAGGAGGAAGAGATTTTATTGTGCATGTAAGCCGTGACGATTACGATGCAGTAATGGCTGCCAAGGCGGAACTGACGGCGGGGCTTGCATCTTCCAGTGCTTCTATGGAGATTGTTGAGGATATGACTCTGGGGCCGAATCAGTGCATGATTGAGACCAGTAATGGTATTTTTGACTGTAGCATAGGAAGTCAGCTGGAGGAATTGGGAAGAAGGCTTCGTCTTCTTTCCTATGAAAAATAGCATCATATTTGAAAAGGCGTAAAACAGATGGTGGAAATGACCATTGATTTAGAAAAATATAACAGAATATTTGAACAGCCCTTAATTAAGAAAAAGGGAAAAATCGTAAATGTGGTAGGATTGACGGTGGAATCTGCGGGACCGGACGCCAAGTTGGGAGATATTTGCTATATTTACCCCGGTGGAGAAGAGGTGCCGCCCATTATGGCAGAGGTGGTGGGCTTTAAAAATGGAAAGACACAGCTTATGCCCTATGAGGTGACGGACGGAATCGCTTCCGGAAACATTGTGGAGAATACGGGAGAACCACTGCAGGTATTGGTAAGCGATGAGCTTTTAGGGAAATGCCTTGACGGTTTGGGACGGCCCATAGATGGAACGCAAATCACGAAGGGTCAGGCCTATACGGTAGAAGCACTCCCCCCAGACCCCATGAGCAGAGAGATTATCAGCGAGATACTGCCCTTGGGAGTAAGAGCCGTGGATGGGCTTATTACCATAGGGAAGGGACAGAGAATCGGAATTTTTGCCGGCTCAGGTGTGGGAAAGTCTACCTTAATGGGTATGTTTGCCCGCAATACAAAAGCGGATATTAACGTTATCGGACTTGTAGGAGAGCGGGGAAGAGAAGTAAGAGAATTTATAGAGCGGGATTTGGGAGAAGAAGGAATGAAGCGCTCCGTAGTAGTGGTTGCTACTTCTGATCGTCCTGCATTGGAACGAAATAAGGCGGCAAAAACGGCTACGGCCATTGCGGAATATTTCAGAGATCAGGGAAAGGATGTTCTGTTAATGATGGATTCCTTGACCCGATTCAGTATGGCACAGCGGGAAATTGGTCTGGCCAGTGGAGAACCTCCGGTGTCCCGGGGCTATCCCCCCAGTGTATATTCGGAAATGCCCAAGCTGCTGGAGAGGGCAGGAAATTCATCAAAAGGCTCCATTACCGGCTTGTATACGGTTTTGGTTGATGGTGATGATTTTAATGAGCCTATTACGGATACGGCCAGAAGTATTTTGGACGGCCACGTCATGCTGAGCCGGAAGTTGGTTCATCGTAATCATTACCCAGCTATTGATATTTTGCAAAGTATATCCCGTTGTATGAGTCAGATTGCTACAAGAGAGCATAAGCAGGCTGCTGGTAAGCTGAAAAATGTAATGGCAACCTATAACGAAGCGGAGGACTTGATTAATATCGGAGCTTACAAGAAAGGAAGTAATGCAGGAATTGACTATGCGATAGAGAAGATTGATGCTGTGAATCAATTCCTTATGCAGGATGTAGAGGAAAAGGTTGCTTTGGAAGAGACTATTGAAGGTCTTAGAAAGCTGTTTGAAGATTAGCCTGAAAGCAGAATGAGAGGAAATCATGGCAAAGTTTATCTACCGAATGCAGAATATCCTGAATATTAAGTATAAGCTGGAGGAACAGGCAAAAAATGAATTTATGCTTGCCAATCGGATACTGCAGGAGGAAGAGGACAAAAAAACCAGACTGCTGATGCGAAAGAGTGACTATCAGAACAGAGCCAAACGATTACTCTCCCAAAAGCTTGATTTATTCAAAATCATGGAGAATAAAGAAGCAATTCTCAGGATGGATGAATTTATTAAGGAGCAGGATGTGGTAATTGAAAGAGCTAGGAAAAACAGGGAAGAAAAAGCAGAGATTCTGGCTGAACTGAGACAGGAGAGAAAGGCTCAGGAGAAGCTTAGGGAAAAGGCTTTTGAAAGCTTTATTCAAGAAGAAAATTCCAAAGAGAGCAAGGAAATTGATGAACTGGTAAGCTTTACTTACGGAAAAAAGCGAAAGAAAGATTCCAGAGGATAAATTAGAATAATGGCAGAAGAGATTATTTTAGATCAGGCAGAAGAAAAAAAGAGAATAAAAGAAGAACGTAAAAAGCTGAAGGCAGAACAGAAGGCGCAGAAAAAAGAAGCCAGGCAGCGTGCAAAGGAGCTTTCCTACCAGGAGGCTGACTTGGAGCAGGAAGGAAGCAACCTGCCTATCTTTTTCACCACAGTGGCCATTGTCTGTATTTGGCTGGCTATTCTTTGCGTTTTAATCAAGCTGGATGTGGGCGGCTTCGGCTCTAACGTACTTACCCCGGTACTCAAGGATGTTCCTGTGGTAAATAAGATTCTTCCCGGGGCAAAAACGACGGGAGAAAGTGTTTCTGACGGGGGTGAGGGAAGCTATTCCGGCTATAACAGCCTGAAGGAAGCGGTGGAACAGATTAAGGTTTTGGAGCTGCAGCTGCAGCAGTCCGACATGAAGGCAGGAGCTTTGGAAGAAGAGAATAAAGAGCTTCAGGATGAAATTGCACGCCTGCGTACCTTTGAGGAAAGTCAGGTAGAGTTTGAACGAATCAAGACTCAATTCTATGAAGAGGTTATTTATGCAGATAATGGCCCGGGAGTTGAGGAGTATCAGAAATATTACGAGTCCATTGATCCTACGACGGCAGAGTTTTTATATAAGCAGGTAGTAGGACAGCTGGAGGAAAGTAAGGATGTACAGGATTATGCTCAGGCTTATTCAGCGATGAAGCCTAAGCAGGCTGCCGGGATTTTTGAAGAAATGACCAATAACTTGGATTTGGCAGCCAGAATTTTAAATGAAATGGATCCTGAGGCCAGAGGTGATATTCTGGGAGTAATGGATCCGGCAATCGCGGCGAAATTGACCAAAATCATGGAACCCGATTCTTAATTTGCTTCATTTTTTTGTCGATATATATGATGAGCTCGTTTTATCCCTGCAGGCGTTAAAACCTGCAAGAGCTCGTTGGGCACATTGAAAATGAAAATACGAAAGAAAGGAGGAAAGAGATGAGCAGTGCGTCAATAACCAAAATCACCTCCTGTCTGATGGATGCTGTAGGAAGTGATAACCTAAAGACAAGCCAGAATACCGGTCAGGACAGCTTCTCCCAGGTTTTCAATCAGACCAACGGAGAAAAAAGCCCGGAAGCTTCCGATGTCAAAACGATGAAAGCGGAAGGAAGCAGTATTCAGGAGCATGCCAACAGCCAGAAGAAGACCGGCTGCAAGTCCCTGGAGGAGAAGAAGCAGACGGCAGAGACAATGCTGGAAGAAGACCGAATCAGAGAAGTAACTGAGGAAATCGGAGCTCAGATGGTAGAGGAAGTGGCCAAAACCTTCAACGTTACCGTGGAAGAAGTGGAACAGGCCATGGAAGAGCTGGGGCTGATTCCCACAGACCTGCTGAATGGAGAAAATCTGACTCAGTTGGCTTTAAGCTTAAATGCGGAAACCGACTCTATGGCTATTCTGACCAATGAGCAGCTGTTTACAGATTTGAAGGGGCTGATTGATACTGCAGGAGATTTAATCAATCAACTGACAGAGGAGTTTTCCATGACTGATGAGCAGCTGACCCAGCTGCTAACTGCCTTCAAGGAAGAAGCGGTTTCCCAGGATGAGGTAAATCCCCAGCTCCTGTTTGCCGACACAGCAGAAACTCAGACTGCCCAAGAGGTTGTTGCTTCTGCGACACCTGAAGTAGAGGTTGAGATGGAAAACCAACCGATTTCCGTAGAAAATCTTCAGCCTCAGGACAACCAGCAGGTGCAGGAGAATCTAATTCCTGCCGATACGGTAGAGAACCAGTCGGAAAAAAGCCAGAGCAAACCGGATACAGGAACACAGGAAGGGAATCTGGCACATACGGGAGAAAGCTTTGCATCAAACCTGCTGAATCAGCTAAGTGAAGCGGTGGAGAATGCTTCCGATACCAAGACAGGTTATGGGGTAAATGGTCAGGAGCTGATTAATCAGATTACTGAGCAGATTAAGATTCTGGTAAAAGCAGATACCACGGAAATGGAGCTTCAGCTTCATCCCGCCAGTTTGGGAAGCCTGAAGGTTCAGATTGCCAGCAAGGCAGGTATACTGACAGCTACCTTTACCACGGAAAACGAGGCGGTGAAGGCAGCCATGGAAGGACAGATGGTTCAGCTGAAGGAAAACTTTGAACAGCAGGGACTGAAGGTGGAAGCGGTGGAAGTAAACGTGGAAGCCAAAGGCTTTGAACGAAGTCTGGATCAACAGGAAAAAGAACAGAATGACTTTAGCAACCAGAATAAAAAAGGCGGACGCCGTATCAGCCTGATGGATTTGGAAGGTCAGGAGGAAGAGCTTTCCGGTGAAGAGTTATCAGAAGGTGACAGAATCGTTGCTGATTTGATGAGAAGAAACGGAAACACCCTGGATTATACCGTATAAGTCCTATGGACAGAAAGGAGAAATGAATGAGTGTAATAGCACAAGTGAAGGACGGAAAGCTGGTAGATGCCGTATCCACTATTGATACCAAAAGCAAGAGTTCTAACTCAAGCCTGGATAAGGAAGCATTTTTACAGCTTTTGGTAGCACAGATGAAGTATCAGGATCCCTTAGAGCCTACCTCCAATACCGAATATATTTCACAGCTGGCAACCTTCTCATCGCTGGAAGAAATGCAGAATTTAAACAATGGAATGACTCTCCAGAGAGCGTCCCTTTTGGTTGGACAGTATGTATTTATGAGCGTTACGGACAGCAGCGGCAATACAACCTATCCGGAAGGCTATGTGGATTATGTGGTGTATGAGAACAACAAGGCTTATCTTTCCATTAATGATACCCTGTATTCCATTGATGATCTGGATAGCGTTGCCGATCCTACCTATGTAGCTGCGATTAAGGCTGCTGAGAATTTTGTAGAGCAGATGAATAAGCTTCCTTCGGTCAAGGTAGTAGACAGAGAGGATGGAGAGGCCTTAGGCAAGCTGGTTATCACCTATGAAAACATGACGGATTATCAGAAAAGCTTCTTAAGCAAGGAGACTCTGGAGCTCTATAAGGATTATCTGAGCAAATATCAGGAGCTGATTGTAACACCGGTAAGCAGCTTTATTCAGAAGATGGAATCACTGGCAGATGTGGAGGATTTCAATGAGGAGCAAATAACGGCTCTGAAGAGCATCGTTGGCACCTATCAGGATTTTACCACCTACCAAAAGTCATTGTTGGCTTCAGATGCCCTGAAGCTTTACCATACGCTTAAGGCAAAATATGATGAATTGACGGCTAAGAACGAGGAAGCTGGTAAGACAGAATAGTTGATTAAAGAGGGGAAACGGAAATGAATATACAACGTAGCCAATTCCTTTCCATAAACGAACTGCAGGAACAGTACCTCAACAGACAGCCTGTTAAACCTGCTGCAGACACCAACAGGCAGGGATTGACCTTTGAAGAAATCTGGAAGGAAAAAACGGGTCAGCTGGATGAGGGGCTGAGATTTTCCAAGCATGCAAGCAGCCGCTTGGCAGACAGAAGCATTGTCTTATCCGATAATCAGCTGGATCGATTGACGGAGGGAGCCAGAAAAGCGGGAGAGAAAGGAATCAAAGAATCATTGGTCATGGTTGATCAGCTTGCATTTATCGTTAATGTGCCAAGTCAAACGGTGATTACCGCGATGGATCAGAACCAAACCGATGAAAACATTTTCACAAATATTGATGGTGCTGTAATTATCTAGCCGGACCTAACGGAGGCTAAGGTTCCCGAATGACAGACGGAACCATTACAGCGAGATACTTAGGAGGTCATTTCGTTATGATGAGATCAATGTACTCTGGTGTATCAGGCTTAAAGACTCACCAGACAAAGATGGACGTTATCGGTAACAATATCGCTAACGTTAACACTGTAGCTTATAAATCCATGAGCATTACCTTTAACGAGTTAATGTATCAGACCACGCAGAAGGCATCCGGTCCTAACGCCAATACCGGTGGTATTAATGCAAGGCAGATTGGTCTTGGTGTTAAATCGGCGGCAATCAACACCAACATTACCCAGCAGGGTGCTACCCAGACCACCAACAATCCTTTCGATATCCAGATTACCGGAGAAGCATTTTTTGTGGTAAGCAACGGACAGGAGAACTTCTTTACCAGAGATGGTTCCTTTTATGTAGATGCAGTAGGTAACCTGTGTATGACCAGTAATGGTTATACGGTAATGGGCTGGGGAGTAGACCCTGACAACCCTAACCAGATTCTGCAGGGAGATGTGCAGAAGCTGCAGATTATGAGTCCGCAGAATATGGAGTATCCTCCGGAGGCTACCACTAAGGGTTACGTTTCCGGTATTATGGATAAGAATGATCCATCGGTAAACAGTACATCCGGCAAGACGATTAATCTTACAGTTTATGACAGTCAGGGTTATCCTTATACTGCCAAGCTGAATTTTAAGTCTACGGATGATGAAGGAATATACTCTTTGCGGTTTTTGGCACTGAGAGATTCTAATAATGAGGATGTGGATATTTCAGAGGTGAATTTTGGTTCGGACAAGGTGGTTAACAGAACGACAGAATTAACCTTGGGAAGTAATTATCAGTGGAATGGTGGTGATTTACAGGACAAGGCCGCAGGAACCACTATTTGCCAAGGTGCTACAATTAAAGAGTATTTAAATGATGCGGATGCCACTTTAGCCGATCCTGCTAAAGCAGAAGAACTGCAGGCACTGGCAGATGCTTATGGTTATGATAGTATTGAAGACCTGAATAATATCATGGTAAGCTATACGGAAAATAACAATAATACGCCCGATACGGCAGATGATACGCTTGCATATGTAAGTCTTTTACAGGTTCTTGCAAATGAACAGGTGACAGTCACAACCAACAATGCGGCGGCTAATCAGAATATTCAGGATGTACTGGGCATAGCGGATTTAAACGATCCCATTACAGCCAATGCAGAAAAATTCAAAGGCTTCACTTTGGAGTTTGATGCCTCCACTGGTTTGTTTAAGGGAATTGACGGAAACTCTGATGTCTTAAATCTGGATTTGTCTCAGATTACCGTAGAAACGCCTGCAGGAGCAAGTAAATTTGAAAACGTCGAAATCGATTTCACCAATACCACCATGTTCAATAACAGTGGTACGGCCACCATAAGTGCGACCAACGGTGATGTTGATGGAGTGGGAAGCGGCAGAAAGCCGGGTGCCATGATCGGTGTTTCTATTGATACCAGCGGAAGAATCTACGGTACCTACGACAATGGTATGACTAAGCTTCTGGGCCAGATTGCGGTAGCAGAGTTTGCCAATGCCTCAGGTCTGGAAAAGCAGGGAGACAACCTGTATTCCGCCACCCTGAACTCCGGTGAATTTGACGGAATCGGTGTGGACATCACCGCCAACGGCGGCTACATGAATACCGGTGTTCTGGAAATGAGTAACGTGGATTTGTCTCAGGAGTTTACAGAGATGATTACCACCCAGAGAGGTTTCCAGGCAAACAGCCGTGTGATTACTGTATCCGATACCATGCTGGAAGAGCTGGTTAATCTGAAGAGATAATGAGATAGCAGGATAAAGAATTTGGAGCTGTTGAAAAACAGATGAGTACTCATCAATGTGGAGCAACAGCTCCTTCTTTATGGGATAAGACAGGTGGATTTTTAGTCTTGAACAAGGTAAAAACGCATATTCATGCTAATATTTTGTAAAAATATGCGAAATAAACAGATAAAAATAATCCTGTTTTTCAGCCCGGTTTGTGGGGCGAAGCGATGGAAATAACTTGTCTATTCTTGTCTTTTTTACAAAAAGAAAGTAGACAAGACAGAAAATATTTAGTAGAATATTAACTAAGGGTCGGGGAAGCTATACCCTGACAAGAAAACTAAAGAGAAGAGGGTGTGTGCTGTGGATATAGCATCATTATTGGGACTTATACTCTGTTTTGTACTGGTTTTATTCGGTATTATCACTGGCGGAGGTGTTGGTGCGCTGGGGAACTTCGTTGACCTGGGCTCCATATTGATTACTCTGGGTGGTAGCTTTTGCGCGGTTATGGCACAGTACACCATGCAGGAGTTTGTCCGGGGAATTAAGAGCTTTACTCTGATTTTCAAGCTGTCCGAATTTGATCTGCCTGAGGTAATTCGTAAGATTATTGATTTATCCAATGTGGCACGTAAGGAAGGGCTCCTTGCACTGGAGGAAGCCTCTACGGAATTGGATGATGAATTCCTGCGAAAGGGTGTATTGCTAATTGTAGATGGTACAGACCCTGAATTGGTTCGAGGGATTCTGGAGACGGAGATGGGCAGCATTGAAAGCCGGCACAAGAGAAATATTGCTTTCTGGAATGACCTGGGAGGTATGGGGCCGGCTTGGGGTATGATTGGTACCCTGATTGGTCTGATTAACATGTTGAAGGATATGAATGATCCTGCTACTATTGGACCGGCCATGTCGCTCGCTTTGATTACCACTTTGTATGGTTCCATGCTGGCCAACTGGGTGGCTGTTCCTGTAGCAGGTAAGCTGAATGCCAAAAATAGTGCTGAGATGGTTATTAAGGAGGTAATGATTGAAGGACTTCTGTCCATCCAGGCAGGTGAGAATCCCCGTGTAATCGAAGAGAAGCTGAAATCCTTCTTGGCTCCTTCTGAAAAGGAGGAAATGGAAGCGGCTGGAGGTGAGCTAGATGGCTAGAAGGCAGAAGGAAGAAGTTCAAAAGGCTTCGAAGGAATGGATGAATACCTTTGCCGACCTGATGAACCTGCTGCTTTGTTTCTTCGTTTTGCTTTTCTCTATGTCTACCGTGGATGCGCAGAAGTTTGAGATGATTGCAGCAGCCTTTTCAGAGAGCTTTAGTATATTTTCTGCCGGCTCAACAGCCATCGGTGACGGAGTGCTGATTAGTAATGGTGTCAGTCAGCTGAATGAGCTGGATAAGTACATCAACAGTACCGGTAAGGCTGCAGAGAATGATGAAATGTCGGATCGACTGGATGAGATGCAGCGGATTCTAGAGGAGAAGATGCTTGCCCAGTCGGAACAGCTTGCGGAGAAGATTCAGGAAGCCCTGATGGAAAATCAGATGCAGAATCAGGTGGAGGTGGATTTTACTTCTCAATATGTTCAGCTAACTCTTAAGGGGGCCATTCTTTTTGATTCGGGAAGCGCCCAGCTAAAGCAAGAGGCGATGCCTACAGTAGAGAAGGTGGCCATGATTTTGGAACGGTATGCTGGGAATACCATAGAAATAGAAGGCCATACGGATAACGTGCCCATAAATACAAGTCGATTTGCCAACAATAATGAATTGAGCAGCGCCCGTGCCCTTTCCATGTTTGACTATCTGGTTGAGAATACCTCTTTGTCACCGGCGCAGATCAAACATTCCGGCCGGGGAGAATATATGCCCATAGCCGATAATTCCACTCCGGAAGGGAGAGCAAAGAACCGGCGAATTGAAATCAGAATTTACAACGATTTAAGTGGGGAATAAAGGAGAATACGAATGAAAAGAAATATGATATCCGTCTTGATTCTGGCGTTATTGATTGTCAACATTGTGTTAACGGCCATTATGATGTTTTCTGTTGTGGGAACTGCCAGAAAAACATCTGCATTGATTGATGATATAACGGCAGCAATCAATCTGGAACTGGACAACCAGAAGGGGACAACCACGGAGGCTGCAGTGATTGATGTTCCTATTAAAGATGTTGAAGTATATGCGATCGAAGATGAGATGACCGTACCTCTGACCAAAGGGGCTGACGGAAAGGATCATTATTATTTGGTGTCTGTGGCTCTTTCCCTGAATACCAAAGACAGTGATTATAAGAAGATGAAGGACAGCATCAGTGAAAAGGAACAGCTGATTAAGGGTGAGATTATCAGCGTGATCGGCAGTCATACACTGGAAGAGATGCAGAGTGATGTTGATAGTGTCCGCATGGAAATTCTGAACAGGATACAGACTCTTTTTGATTCACAGTTTATCTTTAACGTAACCTTTACAAAGGCTTTACCTCAGTAATACATAAGAATTTAAACATAGGATAAGACGGGAGGTGAACCTGCTTGGGAGAGGTATTATCTCAAAGTGAGATAGACAGTTTACTGGCTGCCTTAAGCACCGGTGAGCTTGATACAGATAAAATGACACAGCAGGACGAGAAACAGGTAAAGAATTATGACTTTGCCAGACCTGCCAAGTTTTCAAAAGAACATCTGCGAACATTGGAATTTATTTATGAACATTATGGAAGACTGCTTTCCACTACATTGCCGGTTTATGTGCGTAAGCATGTTCAGGTTTCGGTGGTGAGCTCGGAGACAGTCGTTTTCTCGGAATTTTCCAATGCCTTGATTAACCCGGTGATTTTGGGAGTGGTGAATTTCCATCCTCTTCCGGGGACAATAATCATTGATCTCGCCTCTAATCTTGGCTTTGCCATGATTGACAGAATGTTGGGTGGTCAGGGTATTCCCTTGAAAAAAGGGCGAGAGTTTTCAGAAATTGAATTAACGATTATTGAAAAAATAGTGACCATTTGTATGCAGCTGATGAGAGAACCATGGAAAAGTGTGGTGGAAATAGAACCTTTTCTGGAAAAGGTAGAGACGAATCCGCAGTTTGCACAGCTTATCTCCCCTACGGATATGATAGCCATCGTTACCCTTAATATCAAGATTGGGGATGTGGAGGGGTTGATGAATGTCTGCTTGCCGTTTTTTACGCTGGAAGATGTTATGGATAAGCTGAATACCAAGTATTGGTTCTCCAACATCAAGGATTCGGCAGACGAAGACTTTGAACAGTATGTGGAGACCATGCTTCGCAAGGTAGATGTGCCTTTGAAGGTTCAGCTGGGAACCAACACCATTACGGTAAATGATTTTAACAATCTGCAGTGTGGAGATATTATCCGTTTGGATACAAAAACGGATTCAGAATTATCTGTATACGTTGGAAATATAAAGAAATTTACAGCCTTGCCAGGAACCAGTGATGATAAATATGCGGTTCGTGTTACGTCTGTAATTAGAGAGGAGGAATAAACGCATGGATGGAATGTTATCTCAGGACGAAATCAATGCCCTGTTAAGCGGTGATCCGATGAGTAATGCTTCTGATGAAACGGCGCAGACAGCTGTCACAGCAAACGAAGAATTACTGACCGAAGCTGAGCAGGATGCCATTGGTGAAGTAGCCAATATCAGTATGGGGACCTCCGCAACCACGCTTTATTCACTGGTTAACCACAAAGTTGAAATTACAACTCCGGTTGTACAGCTTGCCGTATGGCAGGATGTTTTGGATTATTATGAGAAGCCTTGTGTTTTTATTCAGATTAAATATACCACAGGCCTGGATGGTCATAATATTCTGATTCTTAAAGAGCATGATGTGAAGGTTATTGCCGATTTGATGATGGGCGGTGACGGAACCAATACTGATGGTGAATTGGGAGAAATCCATTTAAGTGCAATTTCCGAAGCAATGAACCAGATGATGGGATCGGCAGCCACAAGTCTTTCTCAGATGCTGGGAAGAACCATAGATATCAGTCCTCCGGAAGCATCCCTTTTGGATTTGTTGGATTTTAAGCAGGGTGAAGAAATCTCTCCTTTCTTGGGAGGGACTTTTGTTAAGATTGCATTCCGCATGCAGATTGGAGATTTGGTAGACAGTAACATTTTACAGCTATATCCAATCGATTTTGCGAAGACCTTAGTTAACAACTTTTTGGAAGGAATGTCTGCCTCGGCGGAAAACACGGCAGCAAAGCCTGTGCCCGAACCGGAACCAACCCCGGCGCCCTATGTTCCGCCTGCAGTAGATCCTTCACAAATGGCAGGAGGAATGAACAATATGGGGGCTCAACCGATGATGCAGCAGCCCATGATGGGAGTGCAGCCTATGATGGGGATGCAGCCCATGATGCAGCAACCTATGATACAGCAGCCTATACAGATGAACTATCAGCCTGCTCAATTTGGCAGCTTTGCTCCAAATGTAAGTTCGGTAGCCGGTCACGAGAATATTAATTTAATTATGGATGTACCGTTGCAGGTTACCGTAGAGCTGGGAAGAACCAGTAAATCGATTTCTGAAATCTTGGATTTCTCGCCCGGTACGATTATTGAGTTGGATAAAATAGCCGGGGAACCGGTAGATGTATTGGTAAACGGTAAATTTGTTGCAAAGGGTGAAGTTGTGGTTATTGAAGAAAGTTTCGGTATCAGAGTAACTGAAATTATCAGATAAGGAGTATATAATGGCTAAGAATATTTTAATTTGTGATGATGCAGCATTTATGAGAATGATGATCAAAGACATTCTTACCAAGAACGGATATAATGTTGTGGGTGAAGCTGAGAATGGAGCAAAGGGTGTTGAACGGTATAATGAATTGAAGCCGGATCTTGTTTTAATGGATATCACCATGCCCGAAATGGATGGGATAGCAGCCTTAAAGGCAATTAAGTCTGCAGATCCTGCAGCCTGCATAATTATGTGCTCGGCAATGGGACAGCAGGCGATGGTTATTGAATCCATTCAGGCCGGTGCAAAGGATTTTATTGTAAAACCTTTTCAGGCGGATCGTGTTCTTGAAGCAGTTAAGAAAGTGATTGGTTAGTTCATGCTATTATCGATAGATGACCCAGTCAGTTCTGTTGCACAGCTGCTTACAGTTGCCCTTATTTTTTTGTTTGTATTAGTAATAACCTGGTTTACTACACGCTTTATTGCCGGATATCAGAAGAACCGGTTGCAGACAGGGAATATGGAATTGGTGGAGAGTCTCAGGATTTCCAACACGAAGTATCTTCAGATAGTCAGAGTAGGAAAGAGATATGTTATGATGGCTGTCTGTAAGGATTCGGTAACCTTTCTTACCGAATTATCGGAAGATGAACTGATAATTTTCCAAGGAGAACAGACCGCTGCTTTGGATTTTAATGCTCTTTTAGACAAAGCAAGGAAGCTTCATCCGGGGAATAGAGAACAGGATACAGATGAAGGAAAATAAGCGTCAGATGATGAAGTTGTTACATAAAGAGAAAATAAGTACGGGGAAACTGATATGCCTGCTGATTATGGCAGGCATATTATGTATTTGTCCTGTAATTTCTGCGAAAGCCACAACTGGTCTGGATGATCCTGTAACAGGAACAACGGTTAATCAGACAAATAGAAGAGAACCGGGCAGTACGGAGAATATGGAAGAATTGGCTGAGCCCAATATAGCCAACGGCCTTACGGTGACGGTGAATGGAGACAATGGTAGTTTAAATTCCACTTTAAGGATTTTAATTACTCTTACCCTGATTGCACTAGCACCCACATTGGTGATTATGCTGACCTCTTTCACCAGAATAATCATCGTTCTTCATTTTACCAGGGCTGCTTTAAATACCCAGACGGCACCACCTAATCAGATTTTGGTGGGGATGGCTCTTTTTCTTACCTTCTTTATTATGAATCCGGTGTTGAATCAGATTAATGAAGAAGCATTAAAGCCCTTTGATGAGGGATTGATTACCCAGGAAGAGGCTTTGGAGAAGGGACTTGAGCCCATTAGAAAATTTATGTATGAGCAGACTATGGTGAAGGATGTAAAGATGTTCATGGATATAGCAGGGGAGGAATGGACTACCGAGTTGGGTGAAATTCCTACGGCTGTTCTTGTTCCCAGCTTTATTGTCAGTGAGCTTAGGACAGCATTTATTATTGGGTTTATCATTTATATTCCCTTTATTGTTATCGACATGGTTGTTGCATCCACACTGATGAGTATGGGTATGATGATGCTGCCTCCTACTACCATTTCCATGCCTTTTAAAATATTGCTTTTTGTGCTTGCTGATGGATGGAATCTGGTGATTGGGAATTTGGTCAGAACCTTTTACTGACGGCAGAAATAGGAGGGAGGTTATAATATGGGAATAGATGAAGTCGTTCAAATTGTTAATCGAGGGCTTTATACAGTTATTATTACTGCAGCTCCGGTTTTATTAGCTTCCCTGGTGGTTGGTCTTCTTATCAGTATTTTTCAAACCGTGACCAGTATTCAGGAACAGACGCTGACCTTTGTCCCAAAGATTTTATCCATCTTTCTTGCGTTAATTGTATTGGGACATTGGATGCTAAATAATATGGTGGAATACATGGTGGAATTATGGTCTAATTTCGCCGTTTATATCAGATAGCCTATGATTGATTATTCTTTTTCAATGGCTGATTTGGAGTATTTTTTGTTGATTTTGTGCAGAGTATCCTGCCTGATCTTTGTTGCACCTTTTTATGGAATGAATAATACTCCGGCCAGAATAAAAATTGGATTAAGCATATTTGTTTCCTTCTTAATCTATCAGATTATGCCCATGGAGATACCGCTGGAATACAGCTCGGTCATGGGATACGCTGCTATTGTGCTTAAGGAGGCTACTACCGGTCTGCTGATGGGTTTCGGATGTAGTGTTTGTATCACAATTACCCAGTTTACCGGGCGAATCATTGACATGGAGATTGGTATGTCCATGGCCAGTCTCTTCGATCCCGTGACTAAGGAGCAGACCAGTATTACCGGTGTTTTATATCAGTATGCACTTATTCTGATTCTACTTTTTAGCGGAATGTATCAGTACATCATGAAGGCATTGGTGGAAAGCTTCACTTTGATTCCTATAAACGGGAGTATTTTTCGACCGGACAGTCTAATGAAAGCCATGTTGAGCTTTCTGGCAGATTATATCATGATTGGTTTTCGCATCTGCCTTCCGGTATTTACGGTAATGATTATTTTAAATGCGGTTTTGGGTATTTTAGCCAAAGTTGCACCACAGATGAATATGTTTTCTGTAGGTATACAGATGAAAATCCTTACCGGATTATCCATATTGTTTTTAACCACCAGTCTGCTTCCCAAGATGTCTGAGTTAATCTTTACTGAAATGAAAACGATGATGGTCAGCTTTGTGGAGGCAATGATGTGATTTTAGAATATAGTCTTCAATTTTTTGCCAAAGACGGACCCGGCGGAGAAAAGACAGAGCCGGCAACTCAGAAGAAATTAAATGATGCAAGAAAAGAGGGGCAAGTGGCCAAATCCAGAGAAATAGCCAATGGATTAGGCCTGTTAGCTCTGTTTTTGGTGTTGAAATTGTGGGTGGGAAATATGGGAAACTCTTTTTTAAAGAGCTTTTCTTCCATTTATAATCGTATTCCCCAGGTGACAAAGCTGTTAGGAGGGGCCTCACCCTCCAGAGATACGCGGGTACTATTCAACTATGCCATGGGGCAGGTGTTGATTATTATCCTGCCTATTTTACTTGTGGGCTTTGCAGTCGCCTTTCTCAGTGACCTGGTTCAGGTGAAGTGGCGTCCCACCAGTAAGCCTCTTAAGCCGAAGCTGTCCAAATTGAATCCCATAAACGGATTCAAAAAGCTTTTTTCGGTCAATTCCTTGATTGAACTTCTTAAGTCCATCGCAAAGATTCTGCTGGTAGGCTATATTGCTTATAGCTTTTTACAGGAATATTTTAAATATATTTTTATTCTGTATGATATTACCATCATGCAGGCCGTTATTTTTCTTGGCCAGATTGTTACGGATCTGGGTATGCGGATTTCCGGCTTTTATATGGTTCTTGCCATGGCGGACTTCTTCTATCAGAAATATAAATTCAAGGAAGATATGAAGATGACCAAGCAGGAAGTTAAGGATGAATATAAAAATCAGGAAGGTGATCCGCAGATTAAGGGCAAGATTCGACAGAAGATGAGGGAAGCCTCTCAGCGAAGAATGATGCAGGCCCTTCCTCAGGCAGATGTGGTGATTACCAACCCCACCCATTATGCAGTAGCTATTCAATATGATTCTTCAAAATATGCAGCGCCTATGGTTCTGGCGAAGGGAACAGATTTTCTGGCATTAAGAATTAAGGAGATTGCCAGGGAAAATAAGGTGGAAATTGTGGAAAATAAGGCTTTAGCCAGAATGCTGTATGCCAATGTGGAAGTGGGAGAGTTGATTCCCCCGGAGCTGTATCAGGCAGTTGCGGAGGTATTGGCCTTTGTTTACCACCTGCAGGGCAAGGTCTAGATTAATCACAGGAAGGAGGGAACAAAATGAAAAAAGCAGATTTGGGCATAGCGTTGTATTTATTGACTGCTTTTGCCATGTTAATTATCACCATTCCTTCGGGATTGCTGGACTTTTTCCTGGCAATTAATATCGGTGTTGCTTTTGCCGTTCTGTTCACCTGTATGTTTGTTAAGGATGTTCTGGATATCTCTTTCTTCCCGACAATCCTTTTGTTTACCACAATATTCAGAATTGCGCTGAATGTGTCTTCTACTAAGCTGATTCTTTCTACCGGTGAACCCGGTAATGTTGTCTCCACTTTCGGTGAATATGTAGGTGGGGGAGACCTGATTATCGGTTCCATCGTATTTGTCATTTTGATTCTGATTCAGTTTATGGTAATCAATAAAGGTTCCGAGCGTGTGGCTGAAGTAACAGCCAGATTTACCCTGGATGCCATGCCCGGTAAGCAGATGGCCATTGATGCGGATTTGAATACCGGTGCCATTACCGATAAAGAGGCAAAGGAAAGACGGGATAAAATCCAGCAGGAAGCCAGCTTCTTCGGTTCTATGGACGGTGCGGTTAAATACGTTAAGGGAGATGCTACAGCAGGTCTGGTCATCACCATGGTTAATATTATCGGTGGTATTGCCATGGGTATGTTCCGTATGAACTTGGATTTTGCATCTGCTTTGGATAAATACGTTATCCTGACCATTGGTGATGGACTGGTGAGCCAGATTCCTTCCCTGTTGATTTCTCTTTCTACCGGTATTCTGGTAACCAAAGGAAGTAAGGATGCAGACTTCAGTAATGTGTTGGTGAAGCAGCTTTTCGGTATTCCCAAGGTATTATATATTGTGGGAATTACCATGGCCTTTTTAGGTCTGGTAACTCCTCTGAATGATATTATTTTTGTTGGTCTGGGTATGGTTTTTGTCATTGTAGCAAGAATGACGGAAAGTACCCTGGAGACTGCAAAAATTGAATCGGAAACGGATATGGAGGAGATAGAAGCCGGTGAAATCAGACAGCCGGAGAATGTCAACAGCCTGCTGCAGGTGGATCCCATTGAGCTGGAATTTGGTTATGGTATTATTCCGCTGGCCGATGTAAACCAGGGAGGTGATCTGTTGGATCGTGTGGTAATGATCAGGCGTCAGGTTGCTTTGGAAATGGGTATGGTAGTTCCCATTATCCGACTGAGGGATAATATTCAGCTGAATCCTAATCAATATATTATTAAGATTAAGGGGATACAGGTCAGTGAGGGAGAAATTCTCTTTGACCATTACATGGCAATGAATCCGGGCTTTGTAGAAGAGGAAATTGCCGGTATTCCTACCTTTGAACCCTCATTCCACCTGCCTGCCATCTGGATTACTGAAGGGCAAAGGGAAAGGGCAGAAAGTCTGGGCTACACAGTGGTGGATCCCCCCTCGATTATCGTTACCCATTTAACGGAAGTTATTCGTCAGCATGTGGCAGAGCTTTTGACCCGTCAGGATGTACAGAATCTGGTCAACAACCTGAAGGATACCAACCCTGCACTGGTGGAGGAGCTGGTTCCCAAAGTGCTGGGACTGGGAGAGGTACAGAAGGTATTGCAGAATCTCTTAAGGGAGGGGATATCCATCAGAGATTTACTGACTATTTTCGAGACATTGGCAGATTATGCCTCTACCAGCAGAGATACGGATATCCTCACGGAATATGTGCGGCAGAGCTTAAAACGGGCTATTTCCAGTAAATATTTTCCTCCCAGAGAAACCACAACGGTGGTGACCCTTGATCCGGTGGTGGAGCAGGAAATTATGAAGAGTGTGAAGCAGACGGAGCAGGGAGCATATCTGTCCTTGGATCCGGAAAAGACAAGAGCAATCATGAAGTCTGTGGAAACAGAAACGAAGAAGATGGAAAACATGGGAAAAACCCCCATTGTGATTACCTCCCCCATCGTTCGTATTTATTTCAAAAAGCTAACAGAAGATTATTACAGGGATTTAATTGTTGTTTCCTATAATGAAGTGGATTCCGATGTGGAATTACAGTCGGTAGGGATGATTACGGCATAGAATACTGAAAGGATTCAGGATAAAATGATCATCAAAAAATTTCAGGCAAAAACAGAACGAGAGGCAGTGGAACTGGCGAAAAAGGAGCTGGGAGAAGGTGTCGTTGTGATGAACGCAAGGGAGGTAAGACCACGGGGACTGTTTTCCTTTTTGAAGTCTTCGGTAATGGAGGTTACCGTGGCACTGGAAGAGGAAAGTGAGCGGCCGCCGGAACCTCCTGTACCGAAAAAGGAAATCTCTGCTCCCATTGTTCCTGGCTCCATATGGGAAAAGGATGAGGTACTGCGGGATACAATGCCCAGGGAGGATACGGGCAAAGTAATTGAGCAAAAGCTTGAGAGTCTCCAAAGTTTGATTGAGAAAAGAATCAGGATGGAAGAAGAAAAGCCCGGCAGGACAGAGGAGGATAAGGAAATTAAAGACTCAAATGTGTCCGATGAAATTATGACGTTCATGAAGCTTCTTTACAATACCATGATTGACAATGAGGTAAAGGAGGTTCATGCCAATCAGATTATAGAAGAAATTGAAAAAAATTCCACTCCCCATATGCAGCTGGATTTTGCCCTTTCCACGGTTTATCAGAAAATGATTCTGAAATTTGGGCAGCCGCAGCTGATTACAGAAGGAGAAAGAAAGCCGAAAACCGTTTTCTTTATAGGGCCTACCGGAGTGGGAAAAACCACTACTATTGCCAAGATTGCTTCTAAATTCTGTGTGGAGGAAAAGAAAAAGGTGGCTCTTTTAACGGCAGACACCTATCGGATAGCGGCAGCGGAACAGCTTAGAACCTATGCTGGTATTTTGGAGATTCCTTTTCGGATTATTTACGCACCGGAAGAAATTGCACAGGCAATTGATGAATTTAAAACCTACGATTATATCCTGATTGATACGGCAGGCCATTCCCATCAAAATGAGGAACAAAAGCAGTCAACCAGGGCTTTGTTAAACGGTACAGAAGATAAAACGGACAAAGAGGTTTATCTGGTATTAAGCGCCACAACCAAATATCGGGATTTAACCAGGATTGCAGATGCCTATAAAGAAATAACAGATTATAAATTGATTTTTACCAAGTTGGATGAAACGACAGCGTTGGGTAATCTGTTTAATCTTAAGCTGTATACAGGGGCTCCCCTATCCTATGTTACTTGCGGACAAAATGTTCCGGATGATATACGGCCCTTTAATCCTCAGTCTACAGTAAAGCAGATTTTAAGCATTAACGAATAAGCAGATGAGAGGAAATGAAATGGATCAGGCGGAACGCTTAAGAGCAATCATTAAAGCAGGACAGCAAAGGCCAAGACCCATGGCCCGGGTAATTACCGTAACCAGTGGCAAGGGAGGCGTGGGAAAATCCAATACAGCAATCAATCTGGCCATTCAGTTCAAAAAAATGGGGCAAAGAGTGATTATCCTGGATGCGGATTTTGGTCTTGCCAATATTGAAATTATGTTCGGAACGGTTCCCAAATATAATCTGTGTGATTTGATTTATCAGGGGAAAAATATTAAGGAAATCATTTCCTGGGGAACCGGGGACGTGGGCTTTATTTCCGGAGGTTCGGGAATAGTAAGCCTGGCAAATTTAAGCAGGGAACATTTTACGTACATTATCCAAAATCTTGTACAGCTGGACACCCTTGCAGATATTATTATTATCGATACGGGAGCGGGAATATCTGATGCTGTTCTGGAATTTTTGGTAGCCAGCGGAGAAATTCTTCTTGTTACCACTCCGGAGCCTACTTCCATAACGGATTCCTATTCCCTGGTAAAGGCTTTACACCAGCACCCTCGCTTTTTTTCTGAAGAGTCGGAAATTAAGGTTCTGGCAAATCGGGTAAATGATGAAGAGGAAGGACAACTGTTGTTTAATAAGCTGAATGTAGTGGTTAGCCGTTATTTGAAGCTTCCCCTTACCTATATGGGAGCGGTTCCCCAGGATCCGCAGCTGGCGGAAGCGGTAATGAGACAGACACCGGTATCTCTTATGGCCCCAGGTTCCAGGTCGGCTAAAGCCTTTGAACGGCTGGCAGGCAGACTGATGAACCGAAACGAGGAAGAAAAGGGACAAAAGAAGGGAATGGTTGCATTTTTTTCTCACCTGATATCCGGTAAAAAAATGAGCTGAGAAGGATGGGGAAAAGCATGTCCAGTCCTTCAGAATGGAGTTTATCATGAGTATAAAGTTTTTGGAAGCAGGACAAAAAATTGAAATGCGTCATGTACCGCATCACAGCCTGAGGAGTGATGAGCCGCCTAAAGTGCATATCAGTCAAATTTATGAAGTGCCGGATGAGGGAACAATTGAAGTGATGATGCCAATCGAGCATTCTAAGCTGGTTCTTCTGCCGCTAAAAGCCACTTATACATTGATAGTCTATACCCGAATCGGGGTTTATCAGTGTGATGCCAGAGTGACGGCACAGTATAAGAAGGGAAAGGTTTATCTGCTTTCCATGGAATTGATTTCTGAGATTAAAAAGTATCAGAGAAGAGAGTATTACCGCTACAACTGTTCCCTTCCCATTTATACCAGACTATTAACGGAGAGGGAAATGGAAAAACGAATCTGGGATGTCTCCAATGGGGGAAATGAGGGAGAAATGCTGGATTTGGGAGGAGGCGGAGTACGCTTTATCAGTAGGGAAAAGTATGAGGTAAATGATATGATTTTATGTCGTTTTACCTTGGACTTTCCAACGGGGGAGCAGGAGTACCATATTCTGGGAAAAGTCCTCAGTATAGTAACGGCAGGAAAATATGAAAACAAGTCTGAGATAAGGGTTCAATTTGAGGATGTGACCAATCTTACCAGAGAAGAAATCATCCAGTTTATCTTTGAAGATGAACGCAGACAGAAAAAAGGCAAAAGACGATAAGGGGAAAAAAATGAAAAAAATTCTAATTGTTGATGACTCTGCACTCATGAGAAGGGTTCTGTGTGATATAATCAGTACTGACAAGACATTGGAGGTGGTAGATAGAGCCACTAATGGTCTGGAGGCTTTGGAATTATTAAAAAAGAATACCTATGATGCCGTGATTCTGGATGTTAATATGCCTAAAATGAACGGTCTGGAGTTGTTAAAGGAGCTTCGTAGGAATAAGATTCCCGCCAAAGTGATGATGGCCAGTACAGATACCAAAGAGGGAGCCAAAACTACTTTGGATGCACTGGAATTAGGTGCGCTTGATTTTGTGCATAAGCCGGACAGGGCCTCTGATTGCCGAGGGGATGATTTCAGCGCGGATTTTTTAAGAACGCTGCATGCGGTTATCGATTCCAATCCTCCTATGTTTACCAAGGTATTTAGTCGTGAAGACAGCAATAATACCAAAAAGATTGTAGAATTGGTAAAAAAGAACGGTGCTCGGCTTTCAGGAAAGCAAGTGGTTGCCATTGCCAGTTCTACAGGAGGTCCCAAGTCCTTACAGTCTGTAATTCCCAGGCTGCCGGGGAATCTTGCCGCACCGGTTGTTCTGGTACAGCATATGCCTGTAGGCTTTACCAGGTCTATGGCAGAGAGACTGGATTCCCTTAGTGAATTACACGTAAAAGAAGCAGAAGAAGGGGATGAATTGAAAAAAGGCTATGTATACATAGCCCGTGGCGGAAGCCATTTAAATGTGGTAGAAAAACAGGGAAGACCGGTGATTCATTATTCTGATGAGCCTACCCGGGAAGGAGTTAAGCCCTGTGCCAACTACATGTATGAGTCTTTAGCCAAATGCAAGTACGATGAAGTTGTATGCGTGGTAATGACGGGTATGGGTTCAGATGGAACGGAAGGGATTATCAATCTGAAATCGAAGAAAAAAGTACACGTAATCTCTCAGGATGAAGCCAGTTGTGTAGTGTATGGAATGCCAAAAAGTATTAAACGGGCAGGATTGTCCGATCAGGTAGTGTCTTTAGAGCAGATTGCGCAGGAAATTATTTTACACGTGGGGGTAAATTAGTATGGATGTAAGTCAGTATCTGGAGATCTTTATTGATGAAACTAAGGAACATTTGCAGAGCTTAAATACACAGATTCTGGAATTGGAGCAAAATCCCGAAAATATGGATACTATTAATGAGGTATTTCGTGCAGCCCATTCCCTTAAAGGAATGGCAGGTACTATGGGATATAAAAGAATGCAGACCCTTACCCATGATATGGAGAACGTCTTTTCTGAGGTAAGAAACGGGCATCTTAAGGTAAATGCCCCTATGATTGACTGCCTTTTCCAGTGCTTGGATGCATTGGAGGAATATCTTGCTACCATTCAGGAAACCGGTGATGAAGGAACCAATGATAATGAGATGCTCATTAAAGACCTGAATGCCATGTTAAATTCCGGCACAAACGGGGAAGCGGCTGCGGCTGAGCCGGAACCTGTCAAGGAAAAAGCACAGGATTCCTCAAAGGAAAAATGGAATGCAATTCCTTTGGCAGATGCCCAGAAGCATGTTATGACAGAGGCAATCAGACAGGGAAAGAACGTTATCGGTCTTACCGTTTACATACAGGAAAGCTGTATATTGAAGGCGGCCAGAGCCTTTCTTGTGTTCAAGGCATTGGAAGAATTAGGTGAAGTAATCGTTTCCAGTCCCTCCACTCAGGATATCGAGGATGAGAAATTTGATTATGATTTCAGCCTGATTATGGTGTCTGATGCCGAGGTTAGCAAGGTGGTTGCCGCAGCCTCTTATGTATCGGAGATTCACGAGGTATGTGCAGGTCTGATTCAGGTAGAGGAAACAGAAGAAAAGAAGGAAGAGGAAGCACCAGGGGAAACGGTGGCTGTGGCAGAACAGCCTAAGGTGGAAAAAGCTCCGGCAACGAAAGAGGTTAAGAAGGAAACCAAAGCGGCAGAAAAGAAGGGCAAGCCGGTAGTGAATCGAACCGTCCGGGTGGATATTGAGAAACTGGACGTTTTGATGAATCTGGTCAGTGAGTTGATTATTGCTAAAAATTCACTGGTTTCTGCCGGGAATATCGATGGAGCAACCGGTGCGGGTATAGGAGAGCATATTGAGTACCTGGAAAGCGTAACCACAAATCTGCATGAATCGGTAATGAAGGTACGAATGGTTCCTATTGAAAGTGTAGTCAATAAATTCCCCCGTATGATTCGTGACCTGCAGAAAAAGCTGGGTAAAAAAATGGAATTGTACATGTCTGGTGAGGAGACGGAACTGGATCGTACTGTGGTGGATGAGATCGGAGATCCTTTGATGCATCTTTTGCGTAATTCTGCGGACCATGGTCTTGAGTCGGCAGAGGTACGTAAGGAAAGAGGAAAGCCGGAAGTGGGTTCCATTTTCCTGAATGCTTATCAGGAAGGCAATAACGTTGTTATTGAAGTGAAGGACGATGGTAACGGTATCGATGTAGACGCAGTTCGCCAGAAGGCCATTGAGCGGGGAACCATCACCCCTGAGCAGGCAGAATATATGTCCGAGAAGGAGATTATCGATCTTTTATTTCTTCCCAGCTTTTCCACGGCAAAGCAGGTTTCCGATGTATCGGGACGGGGCGTTGGGCTGGATGTGGTGCGTTCAAAGATTCAGGCATTAAGTGGTGAAGTAGAGGTTAAGAGTAAGTTAGGAGAGGGTAGCACATGGATTATTCGTCTTCCTCTTACCCTGGCCATTATTCAGGCACTGATGGTATCGGTAGGTGGAGAAAAATATGCTATTTCTTTAGGAGCCATTGATACCATTGAGGACATCTCTCCTAAGGATATCAAGCTGGTACAGTCTCATGAGGTAATCACCCTCAGAGGCAGCGTTATTCCGTTGGTTCACCTTAATGAAGTGTTGGGAATTGAGTCTACCAAAACCAAAGAGGATGATTTGATTGCGGTAATTGTGAAAAAGGGCGATAAGCAGGCAGGCTTAATCATTGATGAATTGATGGGACAGCAGGAGATTGTAATTAAATCCCTTGGTACATATATCAATAAGAGTAAGGAAATCAGCGGTGCAACCATTCTTGGAGATGGTGAGGTGGCATTGATTCTTGACACCAATGCATTACTCTAAAGCAGGGAGGAATAAGGGAATGGATAACATCAAAATAATTGACGATGCAAATCAGTATATCGTAATTACCATGGGAGATGAGCAGTTTGGTATCGATATCAAATATATCAATAATATTGTGAAGATGCAGCATATTACCAGAGTTCCCAACGTGGCATCCCATATTAAAGGAGTCATTAATCTTCGGGGAGAAGTGCTTCCGGTAATGAGCCTCAGATTGAAGATGGGGCTGGAGGATGCTGCTGAAACTAAGGCCAGCAGAATCATTATTTTAAAGCTGGAACAAATGGGAATGCTGGGCATCATTGTTGATGAGGTTAAGGAAGTGCTCACCTTTAACGATGAGGATGTAGAGAAAAAGGGTGTTGGTGAGAAACAGGAGGACAAGGATGCCTTCGTCTTCGGTGTAGGAAAGTATGGTGAATCTCTGGTATCCCTATTGGACGTGAATGCGGTTGTTACGTTTGAATAAGAGCTGAACCGGAATCTGTGCAGAGCATAGATTCCGGTTGTTGAACTATTACACTTGTCATGAAGGAAATGAGAGGAAAAATGAGCGAAATCAGTGTAGAAAGTATGTCAAAACAGTATTTTGATGTATTGAAGGAAATTGGAAATATCGGTGCGGGAAATGCCACCACAGCTTTGGCAACCATGCTTCAGTCAAAGGTAGATATGACGGTTCCCCAGGTTAAGCTGCTTAAATTTTCGGAAGTGGGTACTCTTTTAGGTGGGGAAGAGCAGGTGATGGCAGGAGTATACCTTGCTATTACCGGTGATATTAAGGGAAGCATCATGTTTTTGGTAAAAGAAGATGTTGCCCTCCATCTGATTAAAAAGATGATGGGAGACATGGCTACCGATTTATATGGAGAAATGGAAAAGTCAGCCTTAAAAGAGATTTCCAATATTATTACAGGAGCCTATCTCAATGCCCTGAGTAGCATGACCAATCTGACTATTGTTCCCTCTATACCCGATTTATGTATTGATATGGCGGGAGCAATTTTAAGTGTACCTGCCATTGAATTTGGGGAACTGGGAGATGAAATGCTGTTAATCCAAACTCAAATTTACGATGAAGTGTCTATTGATGGATTTTTTATCATGGTTCCGGATATGACTTCCTACCAGAAAATACTCTCCTCACTGGGTCTCTGAGAGCGATGCGGATAACCATTGTTAATAAAAGACGTACAGAGGAGAAAAAATGGAAATTAAAGTTGGAATGGCCGATTTGAATGTCTGCAGTGGAACGGATTCCATTACAACATTAGGGCTGGGTTCTTGTGTGGGGGTAGTTCTGTGGGACCCTACAAGTAAGGTATGTGGTATGGCACATATTATGCTGCCGGACAGTACATCGATAAAGAATAATTCTAATGTAGCTAAATTTGCAGACAGTGGAATAGAGGAACTGTTAAAGCGTGTTCTTGCCAAAGGAGCCAGAAGGCAGAATCTTGTTGCTAAGATTGCCGGTGGAGCACAGATGTTCTCCGTAAGCAATAAGTCGGATTTAATTGCGGTAGGGGCAAGAAATGTTGAGGCGTGTATCAAGAAATTAAAAGAGCTTAGAATTCCCTTAAAAGCACAGGACACAGGAGAGTCTTACGGAAGAACGGTTACTTTCTACCCAGAAACCGGTCAATATCATATTAAACGAGTAGGGAAAGAAACGAAAATCATATAAGGACTTTAATCATGAAAAAGAATAAAGCAAAGCTTTTTCCACCAATGCTTATGCTGATTGCCGGAAGTATAACCAGTATTATGACTTACCGATTTCAATATGAAATTAAGGCAGCACTGCTGATTTTACTGAGTGTTTTATTGTTTTTTTATCTTTTGGGTTTGATTATTGTCAAAATCATTGCCCGCTTCGATCAGATTAATGAAGAAAAAAGGCTGGCAGAAGAGCAGATGGCAATAGAAAGTGAAGAAAATTCGGAGGAATCTGAAGAGGATTTGGAGAGAACTCAGGAAGACAGCGAAGATAAGGCAGAGGATTCTTAAATTGGATGGGGAAATATCTCGTTAGAATTGAGGAAAGCAGAATCTTCATACTAAGGAGTTTGAATGAATGGATGAAACAGGAAAAAACAGGCTATGGGCAGATTATGAAAAAAGTAATCACAGCCCTGCTGTCAGAGAAAAAATCATTTTGGAATATGCACCTCTTGTGAAGCTGGTAGCAGGCAGACTTAGCATGTATCTTGGATATAATGTGGAATACGAAGACCTTGTCAGCTATGGTGTATTCGGTTTGATTGATGCCATTGACAAATTTGATTATAGTAAGGCGGTCAAATTTGAAACCTATGCATCATTAAGAATCCGTGGAGCCATTCTGGATCAGATTCGTAAGATGGATTGGATCCCTAGGACGATTCGTCAACGCCAAAAGCAGATTGAAACGGTTATGCGGGAGATTGAAGGTGCTCAGGGAAGACCGGCAACGGATGCGCAGATAGCGGAAGGACTTGGCATTACCGATGAAGAATATTTGGAATGGCAGTCGAAGATGAAAATCACCAATGTGGTTTCACTGAATGAGTTTTTGGAGCAGGGAAGCGAGGTACCCAGTGTCCCCGGCAGTCAGTATTTCATTATGCCGGAAGAGGCAGTGGAACAGGAAGAATTAAAAAAAGTACTGGCTGAAGCTCTGAAGCTGTTAACAGAAAAGGAGAGAAAGGTAATTGAGCTGTATTATTACGAAGACTTGACCTTGAAGGAAATCAGTCATGTCCTTGAGGTGACCGAGTCCAGAGTATCACAGCTGCATACAAAGGCACTCCAGAAAATGAGAACAAAAATGGGGAAATATATGGGAATTATAGAGCAGTTGTAACCGAAAGAATAGACGAGAATGGGGGGACAATCGGTGCATTCTTATTTTCAAGTGATTAATGAAGAGGGAAAAACGTATCTTAAACTGGTTATGGCAGGAGAACCGATTCTGGTAGGAGAAGTAGCAGAATATCTTGAACGACACAAGATTTCTTTTAATCTTTCAGATTTAAATCGTGCCATATTGGAGGTTAAGGACGAGACTATCATCGAGTTAAATGGAAAAAAAACCTATCCGCTGAAGGAGGAATTTCATCTGACTGTTTCTGATGATCGTATGCAGGCAACAGCCAGATTCTACCCACCCTCTAATGATGGAGAAAGGATGACGGAAACTGACGTTATTGAAGATTTGCGTCATCAGGGAGTAGTATATGGAATTATTAAGGAAGAAATTGAACTTTTTTTAAAAGACAGATCTTACTGTACCAATATAGTACTGGCAAAAGGGAAGGCGGTTAGACAGGGAAAGGATGCTTTTATTGAATATTTGTTTAATACAAATTTAAAAGCAAAGCCCACCTTAAACCCGGACGGCAGTGTGGATTTTTTTCATTTAAATATAATCAATCACATAAAGAAAGGGGATTGTCTGGCCAGACTTCATCCCGAAGACCCCGGTGAAGATGGAATAGATGTTTGCGGCGGCGTTATCCACCCTAAAACCGTCAGACGAGAGCTTCTGCGATTTGGTCGCAACATTGAGCTTTCTGATGATCATAGGGAGATTTATACTCAGGTGGATGGGCATGTGACCTTGGTGGACAATAAGGTTTTTGTCAGTAATGTGATGACCGTGGAAAATGTAGACCTATCTACGGGAGATATTGATTATGAAGGGAATCTGCAGGTAAACGGAAATGTCTGTTCTAATTTCCGGATTAGAGTAGATGGTGATATTGAAATTCGTGGCGTTGTGGAAGGGGCAGAGATTATTGCCGGTGGAAATATTACCATTGCCCGTGGAGTAAACGGGATGAATAAGGGGATTTTGAAAGCGGGCGGTAATGTTGTTGCCAAATATATCGAAAACGGAACTGTTGAGGCACTGGGGTATGTGCAGGCGGATTCTATTTTGCACAGCCGCATTATGGCAGGAACGGAAATTCATGTAGGAGGAAAGAAGGGGTTTATTACCGGAGGCTATGTTTGTGCCACAAATTTGGTTGAAGTAAAAACTCTTGGCTCAGAGCTTGGTGCCAATACCATCGTGGAAATTGGTGTTTCTCCGGAAGTTAAGCAGCGGTATAAGTATCTGCAGGAACAGCTGGATAAGAACAACAAAACCATTTCTTCTGCAAGACCAATTTTGGAGTCGGCAAAGAATAAAATTCGCTTTGGTGTTAAACTTACCCCTGAGCAGGTAAAGCATATTCAGGAATTATCTAATGTGGTGACCAGAACAAAGAAAAATATGGAAGTAATCATGAAAGAAATGCAGCAGATGGAGGAATTGGTGTCTGTAGGAAATGATGCACAGATTATTGTGTTGGGTAAGGCTTATCCGGGTACTAAGCTGGTAATTTCTGATGTCTCCAAAGTAATTAAGACCCCGGTACAATACTGTCGTTTTATTAAGCAAAGTGGTGATGTTACCATGGTGGGAATGAATTAATTGGAGGGAGTATGGCCATAGGACAGATTGATTTAAACAACTCTATGACAAGAATCCAGGAGTTTACAACACAAAGACATAATGAGGATCAAAGGGGTCTTGTTGAGCAAAATCAGCTGCATAATCAGTTCAATAAGGAATTGAACCTGAATATGCGGCAGGTGGTTAAGTCTGAGCATACCGAGTATCAGAATAAGAAATTTGATGCCAAAGAGAAAGGGAGTAACCAATATTCATCAGATGGCGGAAGAAAAAAAAAGAAGGGGCAGAATTCTGAAGGAAGGGTTATTCCCAAAGCACAATCAGGGTTTGATGTAAAAATATAGTGGAGGCAGCCGGCCTTTGGCCGGCTGAAATTGATATGGGAATTACAGAAATAGTGTTAATAATCATTGGAATTGTGGTTTTTGCTGTAAGCTTTTTGGTGCCGGAAAAATATGCAGATAAGGATAAGGGCAGTACAGCAGCACAGGAAAAGAAACTGAAGGCCTTTTTGCAGAGAGAATTGCAGAATATTCGACAGGGCATAGAGGAAAAGGTGGATGAGAGTATGGCAGCATCCACAGAGAAGACCGAACGTTATATGGAACGCATTACTAATGAGAAGATTATGGCGATTCAGGAATATTCGGATACCGTTTTGGAACAGATTCATAAGAATCATGAAGAAGCGGTATTTTTATATGATATGCTGAACAGTAAGCATGATCAGATTAAACATACCGCCGGAGAAATCAGCAGTACAGTGGAAGGGGCAAAGGAGAAGCTGGAGAATACAGTAGATGAGACTACCCGGGAACTGCTACGGGGAAGTATTAGACAAAATCTGGTGGAAAAAATTAAAAATATGCTGCAGGAAAGTGTTCAGGAAGCGGTTGATACTTCCATAAGGGAAAGTCTGCAGGATAAAGTTGATTATTCACTTCAGCAACAGCTTGATGAGATAATCCGGGAGAAATTGGATGCTGTCATTTACGAAGCAGCAAGGGAAGCAGTAAAAGAGGCTGTTGACAGCAGTGTGCTAAGGAAAGCAGAAGCTCCGGAAAGGGATTTACATAGGGAGGAGACCTCCGCTACAGCATTATTCAATAATGATATTAGACAAGAAACAGAAAAAGAGACGGAAAAAGAAGGTAAAAAAGCAGAATTTAAAGAATTTTCTTTTGAGATGCCGGAAGTGATTTTAGAGGAAGAACAGCCTCTTATGGTACAATCCATTAAGAAAGCTGCTCCCAAAAAGAAGACACCGGCGAAAAAGAATATGTCACGTGGGAAAGTCACCTTGGCAGCACAGACCGAGACGGAGCCGCATCGTCAGCCTGAAGGTGCAGGTGCCGCAGGCAATAAAGAAATAATCCTTAAGCTGCATAGAGAAGGAAAATCAAATGTGGCCATTGCCAGAGAGCTGGGTTTGGGAATCGGAGAGGTAAAACTGGTTATCGGATTATATGAATAGTCCGCTTAATTCAGCAAACGGATGGAAAGGCATAAGCAAAATATGAGTTTAAAACATTATTTAAGAGGTCTGGGAATCGGAATCTTTGTTACTGCAGTTTTTTTTGGCTTGACCAAAAAAGCAGAAACGATGACAGATGCAGAAATCAAAATACGTGCTTCACAGTTGGGAATGGTAGAAGAAACGGTGTTAGCCGATTTAGTAAGTGAAGAGGCGGATGTACAAGAGGAAGGAAAAACGGCTGACGCTGATGCAGAGGAAGAGGAGAGCCTGCAAACTTCTTCGGAAGATGAGAACGAGGAGAGCCTGCAAACCTCTTCGGAAGATGAGAACGAGGAAGATACAGAGGAAAACGGTATTATCACTCAGG
>JBJFFP010000036.1:0-10716 GCA_051891855.1 Lachnospiraceae bacterium
GTATACTCGATTCTGCTCTAAACTAATCATAATCCCTCCTGTAAAGCGGCAAGCTCCTCTTCTAATTTCCTGATCTGCTGCTCCAGTGTCTCAATCAATTCCTCAAGCATAGTTATCTGAGCCTGGATTCCCGGAAGAACACCTCCTGCTTTTTGGGCAGCCTTATCCATATTGTCTATGGTATCTAAAAGCTTTATTTCCACCCGTTCTGTGGTATAGCCTTCAAAATAATTTTCCCGTTTGACCAAAGCCAGCCAGATTTGCCCATAGCGCGCCCTCTGTTCATCCCAGCTTTCCAAATTTCCCTGGATGCTTTTCTGACACAGCGTATATTGGCGAATTAAAGTTTGTGCCTTCCTTATCTGTTCCTTGAGCTCGGCTATCTCTCTGCGAATTTCCTGCATCTTTTGCAAAAGTGCTGCCTTTATCCCATAGTCCATGCCTATCTTTGGCCTCCTTCTTTCTGTACACGTGCTTCCCCATAGCGTTCCTCTATACTGTCCAGATCATGGGAAGCCCGGTGAATCACCTCCAATATCCTCCGATAAAATTCTGCCAGCTCCAGAATACTTTGTTTTTCTTTCATCAGATATTCCTGCAATTCCTCCGTCATTTCCCCTCTGGAATTGGCAAAAATAGTTTTCAGGCTGTCGTATTCCTCTGCCTTGTTGACCAAAAGCTCCTGAATCTGACCTTCCAGCTGGGTAATAGTCGTGGCAACCAGACCCTTTTCATATTTAATATTTTCGCTCATAATCTCCTCCCGTCTATTCACAGGTATCCGTTTCTATAATGGCCTGAATAAAAGCATCTACGGCTGTTTCCGAATCCCCGAATACCTGCCCCAGAAGAGCTGCAGGTCCCTCCGTGATGCAATCCAGTAAATACTGGATCTTAAAAGAAATATCCTGCACATAGAAGCCTCCTTCGATACCGGAAAGCATCCGTATACTCTCCCGTATACTGTTCTCTGAAATAATCAGCTCTCCATGCAGATTGGCTAATCTGGTCTGAAATTCATCATATTCTGCCTGCTGCAGATTAATAAACCTCATACTTCCTCCTCCTTTTCTCTTATCCCTCTGCCCTGGGCAGAAGCAGTCTCTCGTAGCCGTTTCCAGTGTACAAAAGGCCTTCTCCCATCCCGGGAAGCTCCTTGCTGGGAATCATGGGAAATATGCTGCTGTTTCCCTGGCTTCCCAGTACCAGACCATGAGAAGAGGTTCTTATCCACTTACTCAGCTCATCAAAGCCCTTTCCCTTGCCGGGATGGAAGGTGGCTGCAATGCCCATTCCCGTTTCCGCCGCCGCCTTAAGGGCTGCTGTCAGCTCCTTCAGCTGACTGTCAAAGCGCTGGATCAGGTCCTCCACATCGTCAATCAGGATGTAGACCTTCCTGCAGCCTTCATAGAAGGCCTTGGGGGTAATCATCTGTCCGGATTTTACCGCAGCTTCAAAGTCCGCCTTATTTTGGGCTGCCAGCTCTTCTATGTCCTCGATAAAATCCTCCAGCATGCTTGTGTTTTCAATATAGGTAATCCGGGAATCCTCCTTCAGGGAATACAGCTCCATATCGGCAGAATCAAAAAGATATACCTGTCCCTGCTCACCGGCCTGTCCGGCCAATACCCGGATCATATTGGTCTTGCCCTTTCCTCCTTCACCGATGATTAGGAAGGGAGACTGCATACGGCTGTAGCCCCTAAGCTCCACCGTAGCCTTGTGAAGCCCCAGTGCCAGCTCCCCTTCCTTTCTCCCCGGAAATTGGGGAAGCTGGGTGTAGGTAAAGGTTTCCGGAAGAACGGGGATACGAGGAGCCCGTTTGGTAGGATACATGGTCTTTATGTGTTCGATCTCTTCCTTAAGCCTGATGTTATATTCCACCGCATTGCAGAAGCTGACCATGGTATAGGTCTGCATCACGTGTACCTGCTCCGGCTTTACCAGTGCCCTTCCTTCGATTTCTCCCACCTTATAGGTGGATTTTCCTACAATGGAGTTACTTTCCGTGGCATCCAGCAGATAGCCCGCAATTCGGTTTTTAAAATTGTTCAGGGCATTAAACTTGATTCCGCTCAAGCGGCTGGCGGTAACCACCAGATAAATCCCAAGTCCCATGCCGTCTCTTCCGATTTTGGTAAAAAACTCCTCCGTTTCCGGCCCCAGCTCCTTCACAATATCGTAGTTATCGATGATGATTAGGATGGCTTTTAACGGTTCCCTTCCCTCTTGTCTTAGGCTCTGGTTATAGACATCGAAGTTTTGTACCATATGCCCGGCAAAAAGCTTCTTTCTCTCCTTTACCTCCTCCTGAATCAGCGTTATCAGCTTACCTAACCGCTCCGTATCGTCCATGGTGATATAGTCGCAGGTGTGAGGCAGGGCATTCAGAGTAATCAGGGCATTGTTGCCAAAATCACAAAGATAAAACTGCAGATTGTCCACGCTGTTGGCTATGGCCAGGGTCAGCACTACCGTATGTAAAAAGGTGGACTTGCCATAGCCGGAGGAAGCAAAGAAGGCCAGATTTCCATCCTTCATCAGATCTAGCACATATTCCTCCTGCTGCTGATTCTCGGGAATATCCATAAGTCCCAAGGGCAGAGTAAGGGTAAGCGGTCTTTTTTCCTCCTCCCGGTTTTTAATCTCTTCTGCCTTGCAGTGGTACGGACTTAACAGCCTTGTCCCCAGAGGCGGCAGCCATGGCCGTTTTACCGGAGGAATATTCATAGCCTCAAAGACGGTTTTAATTTCTTCGATGAGGGCATCCAGCTGAGTAGCCTTGATCTGCTCCGGCCCGCTGTTTTCTTCTCTGTCCGCATTCACCAGCTCTCCCTGTCCCAATTCATTAATGACATAGACCCGGTCATCCAAAAGAGTATTTTCCTCATCCGGCGCATAGGTGGCACCGGACCAGGCAGACTGAAACAGCTCATAAATTTCGTTATTTCCTACCTGCAGGTAAGCCCGTCCCGGCTGGGTAATGGCAGCTGCATCCGCAGTCTTGATGATTTCCTTACTGTCTGCCTCATTCTGTACCTTAAGAGCCAGCTTAAAGCGGGAATTGGTCCAAATTTGGTCATCTACTACGCCGGAGGGCTTCTGGGTAGCCAGAATCAGATGGATACCCAGACTTCGGCCGATACGGGCAGCGGAAACCAGCTCCTTCATAAATTCCGGCTGCTCCTTTTTCAGCTCCGCAAACTCATCACTGATTAAAAAGAGATGGGGAATAGGCTCCTCCACCTTCCCCAGCTTAAACAGCTTATTGTAGCCGTTGATATGATTAACATTATTTTCCCCGAAAATCCGCTGTCTTCTGGCCAGCTCACTTTTGATGGAGGCCATGGCCCGCATACTCTCACTGCCATCCAGGTTGGTTATGGTTCCCAACAGATGGGGCAGATTCTTAAACAGTCCGGCCATTCCTCCGCCCTTATAGTCAATCAGAAGAAATCCTGCCTCATAGGGGTGAAAATTTACTGCCAGAGAAAGAATATAGGACTGAATGATCTCCGACTTTCCGCTTCCTGTAGTACCTGCCACCAATCCATGGGGACCATGAGCTTTTTCATGCAGATTCAGATACAGCGGATCATCCTGTGCCCTGACTCCCAGCGGAACAGCCAGAGATTTATGGGATTCGCTTCTCTTCCATCGGGCAGCCACCGAAAGCTCTGCCGGATGCTTTATCCCATAGAGGTCAAAGAAGGTAATACTTTCCGGTATCTGTGAAGTAATCCCCTTTTCATGGGTCAGTACACTCAGGTCTCTTGCCATGGATTCAAAATCGATACCCTCCGGCTGCTCCAGCCTAAAGGAAAGATTACGGATTTCCCTGTTTTCCAGCAGCAGCTTCCCCTCCAGCGTATCCTGAAAGAGAACTACCGTGCCGATATTCTCCGGCAGATTTGCCTGCATGGAGGTAGTATAGATAATGGAAAAGCCCAGGTTATCCCCTTCCTTATCCAGGTATTCCATAATGGAGTGATCCATAATCAGCTTTGGCTCATCGATAATAAAGATAAAATGGGGCAGAAATCTGGCCTCCTTTTTACTCTCCTCTACCCGCTGCTTCCTTTCCTTAATGATCTGGTGAAGGCTTCCCATAACCTGATCCCTCATCCGCTCTGTACTCACCAGCCCATAAACATTCAGAGCCCGGATTTTAAAGTGCGGAAACCAGCGCATCCAGCGAAAATCTTCTTCATCCTTGTGCTGATAAATGGCAATCATCTGTACATCATGGTAGCTTTGCATAAAAGCCAGCCGGGAGATCATCAGCTTTAATTGTCCATGAATAACCTCTTTTTCTCCCACCAGACCCAAATGGGCTTTTTTCAGATCCAGAATCACCGGCTTCTTTTCAATGCTTCCAAGACTCCTTTTAATTCCTCCCGCCTCCTGCTCCAGTGGATCCTCCTCCAGCCTGAGGGCCTTTTGTTCAAAATCAATCTTAAAGCTCACCGGCTCCTTTCTGTGCCCCACACAGAAGCTGAGAAAATCATCATCTGTGGAGCTTCGTTCATAGATTCGGCTGCTGTAGTGATGAACCAGGCTTTCCAGATGGCTGACTAAGGGGTAATTATAGGCATATGCCTCCTCTTCCTCCTGCTTTGCCTGATGGATGGCTTTACGCCTGTCCAGAAGGTATTGGTCATAGATTTCTTCACGCTTTCGATTGGCTTCCCGGGTTTCCTTCTTTTCCTGAATAAATTTGGCCGTGGAGCCGATAATGCTGATAACGGTAGATGCGGCAGAAACCAGTACATATATCCCTCTTTTCATGAAAATACTCATGGCAATGGTGATGGCCAGCATGATCAGGGGGGTAACAATAATCTGTACCAGACTGGTTTTGCTAATCTCCTTTTTCCCCGGAGGGACCTCGAGCTTAATGGTTTTATCCGGAATTTTCTTAATCAGCCTGGGAGAGCGGCGGTACCGGGGAAAGCCTTCCGGGTATGTAATGGATTTTCCTTGCATTGTTTTATTCATTTTCCTTATTCCTCTTTTGTTTCATAGGGTTTTGCCAACTCCTCGATTCTTTTTTCCAGGTCTGCCAGGCGGCTTGCTTTTTCTTCCCCGGAAATCTCCGTATTTTTTTCCAATACAGCCTTTTCGGTCATATAAGCATATAAAAGCAGCTCATCGTCTGAGCGCTGCATGGCGATATTCGCCGCCTCTGTGGTATTGAGACGTCCCAGGTAAATCCAGTAGTCCTTAAGCTTTTCCTCCCCATTAATGGTAATCTCCTCCAAAACATTTTCCTTCTGCTCAGGAGTAAGATTTTCTCCCTTGATATAGGATACTGCCAGAATATATTTCAGGCGGTTATCCAGATACTTCAAATCAACTCCCTCTAGGTCATCAATTACCTGGATATATTTTCCTTCCAGAAAGCTGTTTTGTGCCTGCAACATGGCTTCCGTTCGGGGAAGGAGTAGCAGGGTCAGGTAAAGAAGAAAGCCCCCTGCTGTAATGAACAGCAAAAGGAGAATCAGCTCTATCCATACATGGGTTCTGTACCACCCTGTTCCCACCTCCACCTTTTTGTGAAAGACCTTTTCTTCCTCTTCCCCAAAAAGGTCTCTCAGCCATTGGGTTATCTCTTCAATGGTCTGAAGCTTTTGTAAGGAGTTGAGCAGCTTATTTTTTCCGTATAAATCCTCTCCTCCCTGAGCATAGTCCTCATAGGTGTATTTTTTCTGTAAAAATCCGGCAATAACGGCCTTATACTCTTTGATAAAGGCTTCCTTTTCTCCCTGAAAGCCGGGAGGATAATCCTCCTTTTCGTTCACAAAGACGTTAAAATTCCGGTCATAATACAGATTCCCGGGACTTAAGGAAAAATGGTATTTCTCGTAGGACTGCCAGAGCCCGGCTATGGTAAGAAGTGCCCGAAAACGGTCAATCCGTTTTTCCTCTCTTAAGGCCAATGCAGGCTTTACTTCCCCCTTTGCTGTTTGTTCACTCAAAAATTCTTCCATACTGTATCCCCTCCATCCTCCATAAGCTCTAAAATATCTCCGTTATAGATTTCTGCCTGTACATAGGTCAGCTCCCCCTCCACAAGCTCTCTCAGGCGTCTGGAATATATCCTGAAGCCGTGTTCAGTATTCTCTCCTGAAAGCAGCTCTGCCCGGGAAAGAATTAGGAGGGTGTCCTTAATTTTCTGCTCCCGGTTTACCTGAATGTCCAGAAAGGATTCACTCCCCTTTCTTTTAACTGTTATTACCATATTTTTCCTCCATTAGACGGCTTTCTTTTCTTTTTGCTTATGCGTAAAGAAGAAAAGATACAGGGCAGATACTGCCATCAGTGCAAAAAGCACAAAGGCAGTTTCCTGAAAGGTAAGCCTGTTTTTCGTCTGCTCATAGCTCTGACTGGGTATCCTGCTTTCACTTTTCAAAAACAGCTGCCTGATAAGTCGGTCATCCCTGCCCTCAGTCTGAAGCTCATTTTCCCCAAAGATCAGCTGTCTTCGTTTTCCTTCCTCCTGCTGCTTATTTTCTTTTCCTTCCTGCAGGATGACACGAAACTCATCCGTAAACAGATCAATCTGGTGAAGATCCGTCAGGGAACCATATACCTCCTGCCTCTGCCTGGCAGCCTGGGGCTGGAGAGGAATCTGTGTCTGCGGTTGACCATTCTGTACTTCTTCCATGCTCTTTTCTCCGTTTTTCTTTTCTTCTGTAAGGGAAAAGCCAGTTCGCCTCCTTTCGTGCAAAACTGGCTTTTCCTGTTTCTCTCCCCTAACCGATGGTTACGTGGGAAGAGGAACCATATGCAGCTTCGATTTCCTGCATATCGTTGACATAGCCCTGTACCATCGTCGTAATTTCCTCCATGACATCAATGGCGCTTTTCATTGAAGTCATCAGTGTCGTATAGTCCTCTTCAAAAGCGGTTTCTGCCTGTCCGGTCCATACACCGGAAAAGGATCCTACAACGCTGGTTACACTTTCGGAAATGGACATTAACTGCCCTGCATAATCCTTTAACCTGCTGCAGTTGTCTTCCATTTCCCCGTAAGATAGCCTTACTTCTCCTGCCATTTCTTCTTCTCCTTTTCTTTGTATTTAAAAGCATATGGGTACTGTCTTATGATTCCTCATTAAGACCTTTGTCCCTTGCTGCTTTTACCATTAACTGTATAAGCTGCAAAGCCAGGTAAATAACCAATAGTGCCAGCAACAGATTCTTAAGGAAAACAAAATCCTGCCAGTTCAGGGTTCGATTCTTTTCCACGCTGGTATCCGTCATTTTAATTGGCTTTGCCATAAAGTCATAGGCCTGTACATATTCCAGCTGCCCGATTCTGGTATAGGGAAGCTTCATCTGTAATTCTCCCAGAATCTGGGAATTGATTTGGTTCATCCCCGTGCGTTCTTCCTTCGCCAGCTCAACTTCAAGTCGGATATTTTCTGTAGTATCTTCATAGGCGTTTTCCAGCTCCTCCTGCCAGTCTTCCAGTGCCGTGTTGCTGATTTCCACCGTTTCATAGACATAATCTTCATAGGCCATCTGGTTTTCCAAAATCCTTTCTTCCAGCAGATAGATGTTATCCCCAAACTCCATCAGCTGTTTTCCTGCTTCTTCCCTGTTATAGAAGGAGTACCAGTCAATTTCGGAAATTTTTTTCCCATAGTCCTCCAGGGCAGTGGTTATTGTCTTTCCTGCCTCTGCTGCCCTAAGATTTTCTGCCGCAATTTCTTCTTGCAGAGGGATAATGACCTGCTCAGACAGAATGGTAATGCACTCTTGGGTATCCACCCTGGGAATAGTATCGATTTTCAGTGCCAGCTGCTTTAAAGCCTCCAGCTTCATGGTATCAAGATTGATTTCTTCCTTCTGACCATTCTGAGTGCCATTTTCCTCCTCCTCTTTCCATTCTTCTGCTATTTCTTCAAAAAGCCTTACTGCCTCATCTTCTCCCATTTTTTCCGTAATTTTCCTGTCATAGGCCATAAGCAGCCTTAAGGTGTCCTCCTTTTGTTCCTCATACTGGCGGGGATACTCCGCCAGATAGGCCTTCATGGCCTGAAAGCCTGCTTCATATACCGAATTTCCCTCTTCGTCTTTCTCAATATCCAGAAGGCCTAAGGTCTGGTAAAAGCTGTTCATTTCCGTACCTACAGCACCAGTAGCCTCTCCAATCTGCTTTACGGCCTCATCCGTCTTCTCCATCTGTTGATCAAAAAGAGTATTTAACTCCTTAATAATATGTTCATTTTTCTCAAAGGGCTCATCAAAATCTATGGCCTCGGCCTTAAGCTCTGCAAACTTTACCTCTTCATATTCCGGCTCCACCAAAAGATTGTCCGGCTCAATGGCCAGGATTCGTTCCATCTCCTTCTGATCATTGGAAAGAATCATTCCCGACATATCCTGTGCATCATGAAATTCTGACAGCAGTCCCTGTACATACATATAGGACATGTTTGTATTCAGGCTGATTTCAAAGTTTTTCACGTTAGACATGGTCAGCCGGCTTACATCCTCTCTTAAATTAGGATTCATGGCAAACTCCAAAACCGCTTTTTCAGGAATGGTATTAATGCTGACGGCTCTTTGGGAAAAATCAGCCGGAATGAGAATGTAGGCAGCATAGCTTCCATTCAAAATTCCCTGTCGGGCGGTTTTAAGATTTTCGGATGCAAAAAAATCTCCATCCGGACTCATCAGTTCGGTGGAGTAATAAACCTTTTTCCCATTCTCCATTACCCCTTCGTCCAGATTGACCACTGCAATATCTGTAACGACTTCCTCCTGCTGCTGATCTTTTAATCTATCCTGCTCATTTTTTATTCCAATCAGCCCTCCTGTTAAGAGAAGAATAGCGGCCTGCAGAATAAAAAGACAAACGGTCATTATCCTTTGTGGTGAAATTCTCATCTTCACTCCTTTATGATTTCTCAAACTTCTGATAATCCTAATCCAGTCTAACCTCAAACTGCACTCTTTTTAAACCTGCTATAGTTCATCTTTACTATACCTATTATTCCTCCGGTGCCATCCTAAAGCGGTATTAAAAAAGCAGGTGATTAAACCTTAATCGGGTTTAACTACCTGCTTTCTCTACTTCAAATAATAGGGATTAGTGCTATAATGTTATTAGGAAATTTCGGAACTTCTTTCAGGGGATTGTTTTATCAAGAGATTGTCAAAGATTCATTGAGTGTAGATTGAGTTAAAATTCAGGGTTTTCTGAAAGGAGGACTGTCTACGGAATACTTAGAGTTCAGTTCAGTCATTAACCTCTTTCGTAATTACGATTATTTTGCTTATAAACATAGTTGCAACTTTAAGTTGACAATCTGCATTTTCAAGAGGATAGATTATAACATGGCGGTTTGGTAGCATTGGGATACCAAATAGGTAGTGTCAAGTAAGTTATGAAAAAACAGAGCCAATGAAATAGGCTCAATTGAACCTTGATAATTGCAGATATTTATTCCGATAAGCTCTCCGAGGGCTTAGGGCTCTGCCCTAAGAACCTGCAAGGGACTTGTCCCTTGACCCATTATCGGGCTCTGCCCGAACCCGTCCTCGCCGGAAGGCAGGAAAAGGGTGCAGTTGCCCCTTTTCTGTTGGATAGGATTATCCGTGAGCCTTATGTCAATAGACTTTCGCGGCATATCCTCACAGTCGGCGATGCCGCCTGCTCCGGTATTCCACGGTTCTATTGACAACAGCTCCGCTCCGATGCAGCAACACCAGTTTTCTGCATATTTAGGATGGTCTGCTGGCCGAGGAAGATGAGAAGCTGCCATTTGCCCGGCATGTTGTCGGCACCTTGCAGCACGTCCACTTCGTTGAGAACTTTGTAGTTGTTGTGTTTGTGTGGACGAAGGAAGTTATAGTAAGCAACCCAGAGAGCAAGATCATAGTTGGCTCCGTCGATGTTGTCAAAACCGTTCGTATGACGGTAAGAAGCTTTATAAGTGCGGTTCAGTCGCTCAATCATCTGTTTGAAGGGACGGTGTTCCGTAGAAACAGCATCGTCGTTGGTAAGTCCAATCACCTGAGTAATCTTGAAGGTAAAGTCTTTCCCAAACTTCTTTACGAATTCCATTGCAGCGAGAGGATAGGCACTGTAGCCGTCAGCAATGAACTTAAAGTTCTCCGGCAGCTTTGCGAGTCCCTGAAAAGCCATACGCATAGCGAGGATGCAGGGACCTACCCCACGGTTATCTGACACCTGGTAGCCGATAATGGAACGGGTGGCGGCATTCATGATAAGCCAGATATAGGTTTTAACGCCCCGGATTTTAATGTAGGTTTCATCCGCTGTGAAGACTTCTCCCTTTTCGTAGGGATACTGGTCGATAAAGGGTTTAATGCAGATGGCGGCTGTCTTACAGTAGTTGGCAATCTGCTGATGGGAGATGTTGATGTTATACAGGTCTTTGAGAGCCTGAGAAGTTTTGCGCAGGGAAAGACCAAGGTTGACATGGAGAGTCAGGCATAAGGACATGACATGTGCATTGTGCTTGCTGAATTTCAAGGAGGAGGCATTCTTTGGCAGGGTGGTTAAGTCCATGCTGAAAAAATCCATCGTGAACTCACGGTAGATATAGTGAAGTTTATACTTGTTTTTGCCGTAAGCCTCTTTCAGATCTTCCTTATCCACTTTTTTGAGGTTGTGGAGATAGTAGGGGCATTTGGGATTGACACACTTATGGACGATAAAGTGCTTGCGGTCTTTCTTTG
>JBJFFP010000037.1:0-9994 GCA_051891855.1 Lachnospiraceae bacterium
CAATAATAATGGTCTTCATTCCCGTACCCAGCCATACAATAATAAGAGGGGCTAGGGCAGATTTAGGCAGAGAATTAAGGACAACCAGAACCGGCTCCAGAACCTCCGCAGCTTTCGGAAAGAAAATCAGGCTGATTGCAGACAGAATGGAAATCAGAATGACTAAAATGAAGCTTAAGGAGGTTTCCAAAAGGGTAATTCCCATATGCCTGAAAATGGCATAGTCCTGTGTCATTTTCAGAAAAAGGGAAGTGATTCGAGAAGGGCTGCTGAAAAAGAAGCTGTCTATGAAGCCAAGCTTTGCACTTCCTTCCCACAAAATCAGGAAGGTAATCAATAAGAGTATTCTGCTGGCAATAATCATTACCTTATGCTGCTTGTAGCTTTTCAGATAATTCCTTTGTTCCAGTGAGAGGGAAAACTCCTGTTTAACCAACTCCTTTTTCATCCCATAAATCCTCCCATAAAGTATTGAAATAGCCGCTAAATTCCGGAGCACTGCGATAACCCAGAGGAGAGGTATCCCTAAGGGTTAAGGAAATCTCCATCTGATTTTTGATTTTTGCCGGTCTTTTGGTGAGAACCAGTATCCGGTCAGCCAGACTGATGGCCTCTGACAGATTGTGAGTCACCAGAAGGGCTGTTTTTTGGTTTTCCCGAATGATTTTTCCAATATCACCGGAAACGGAAAGCCGAGTTTGGTAGTCCAGAGCGCTGAAAGGCTCATCCAGAAGTAGTACCTCCGGATTTAAAGCAAGAGTACGGATCAGGGCTGCCCTTTGGCGCATTCCGCCGGAAAGCTGGGAAGGTCTGCTGTCTTTAAATTCAGCCAGACCATATTTTTCCAGTAAAGAGGAAACGTATCCCAGATTGGCTCCGGTCATTTGGTTTTTCAGCTCCAGTCCCAGAGTAACATTTTCCCATATGGTTCGCCAGGGAAAAAGATGATCGTGCTGAAGCATATATCCGATTTGCGGGATATCCGCCTGGTGCTGGGTCTCATACAGATCTTTTCCGTGAAAAAGCAATTTGCCGGACTGGGGCTTTAATAAGCCGGCAAGAAGATTCAGCAAAGTGGATTTCCCGCAGCCGCTGGGGCCTACAATGGCAAGAAATTCTCCTGAAGCCACCTGAAAGGAAAGTCTATCCAAAGCCTTTGTTTCTCCGGACAGGGTGTGGTAAGAGTAGGATAAGTCTTCCAGAGACAAAATCGGCTGTTCATCGGAGTGGGTATGATAATCCATAAATGCCTCCTGAAATAAAAATATAATCTATAGTATGAAAAAAAGAAAAAAGGGTGAATTTTGTCATGCATATGTCCGTGTATTAAAGACAAATGATTTTTATGCAAAAACATCCTTGCTTAACTGAAAAACTTGTGCTATTATCAAATGCAGATTAAATTTCCATATGGAGGATAAGGAAATGGCACAGTTATGGGGTGGCCGTTTTACGAAAGAAACGGACAAATTAGTCTATCAGTTTAATGCATCCATTACCTTTGATCAGAGGTTCTTTCAGGAAGATATTGAAGGAAGTATAGCCCATGTGGTTATGCTGGAGAAGCAGGGAATCCTTACGGCTAAGGAAAAGGATGCCATTGTGGTAGGCTTGACCGGAATCCGCAAGGATGTGGAGGAAGGCAAGCTGATGATTACGGATGAATATGAGGATGTACACAGCTTTGTAGAGGCTAACCTGATTAATCGAATAGGAGAGGCCGGGAAAAAGCTGCATACAGGCAGAAGCCGGAATGATCAGGTGGCACTGGACATGAAGCTTTATACCCGCAATCAGGTGGTTGCGGTGGATGAGCTGCTGAAGGAGCTGCTTACGGTTTTAAATAGGATTATGGAGGAAAACCTGAATACTTATATGCCGGGCTTTACTCATTTGCAGAAGGCTCAGCCGATTACCCTGGCTCATCATATGGGAGCCTACTTCGAGATGTTTAAGCGGGACAGAGGACGTATGCGGGATATTTATGCCCGGATGAATTTTTCTCCCCTGGGAAGCGGAGCTCTGGCAGGAACCACCTATCCTCTGGATCGGTTTTATACTGCCTCTCTGTTGGGCTTTGAGGGTCCCACGGACAATAGTATGGACAGTGTATCTGACCGGGATTATCTTATTGAGCTTTTAAGTGCTTTGTCTACGATTATGATGCACCTGAGCCGTTTTTCGGAAGAAATCATTATCTGGAATTCCAATGAATATGGTTTTGTGGAAATCGATGATACCTATTCTACGGGAAGCAGCATTATGCCCCAGAAGAAGAATCCGGATATTGCAGAGCTGGTAAGGGGAAAAACCGGACGTGTATACGGAGCTCTGGTCTCTCTTTTGACAACCATGAAGGGGATTCCTCTGGCATATAATAAGGATATGCAGGAGGATAAGGAGCTGACCTTCGATGCCATTGATACGGTGAAGGGCTGTCTCCATCTGTTTACGGGAATGATGGAATCCATGACCTTTAAGAAGGAAAGGATGGAGACCAGTGCCATGATGGGCTTTACCAATGCTACAGATGCAGCGGATTATCTGGTAAAAAAAGGAGTTCCCTTCCGGGATGCTCACAGCATTATCGGACGTCTGGTGCTTTATTGTATAGATAAGGCTTCTTCCATAGATGCTCTGACAATAGAAGAATTAAAACAGATCAGTCCTGTTTTTGAGGAGGATGTGTATGGAGAAATCAGCCTGGAGACCTGTGTGGAAAAACGGCTTACCCACGGGGCTCCCGGTACACAGATTATGAAAAAACAGGTGGAAGCCAATGCTAAATATTTAAAAGAAGGAGATTGGAAACATGAGTGACAGATTAAAGGTAGGGATTTTAGGAGGAACCGGAATGGTGGGACAGAGATTTATCTCTCTATTGGAAAACCATCCCTGGTTTGAGGTGACTACTATTGCAGCCAGCGAAAGAAGCGCCGGAAAAACCTACGAAGAAGCAGTAGGGGGAAGATGGAAGATGACCACCCCCATGCCGGAGGCGGTAAAAAAGCTGGTGGTAATGAATGTAAATGAAGTGGAGAAGGTGGCAGCAGAAGTAGATTTTGTATTCAGTGCCGTGGATATGACGAAAGAGGAGATTAAGGCTATAGAGGAGGCCTACGCAAAGACAGAGACTCCTGTGGTATCCAACAACAGCGCTCATCGTTGGACACCGGACGTTCCCATGGTGGTTCCGGAGATTAATCCTGACCATATGAAGGTAATTGATTTTCAGAAAAAAAGACTGGGAACCACCAGAGGCTTTGTGGCAGTAAAACCCAACTGCTCCATTCAAAGCTATGCACCGGTTCTGACTGCATGGGCAGAATTTGAGCCTGTCGAGGTGGTGGCTACTACCTATCAGGCTATCAGCGGTGCAGGTAAGACCTTTGCGGACTGGCCGGAAATGGTGGAAAATATCATCCCCTATATTGGTGGAGAAGAGGAAAAATCGGAGATGGAACCCTTACGGATATGGGGAAAGATTGAAGATGGAGTAATTAAGCCGGCAGAGAGTCCTGTGATTACCTGCCAGTGTATCCGTGTACCGGTATTAAACGGACATACGGCAGCGGTTTTTGTTAAATTCAACAAGAAGCCCACCAAGGAGCAGCTGATTGAAAAATTAAGAAGCTTTAAGGGTGTACCGCAGGAATTAAAGCTTCCCAGTGCGCCGAAGCAGTTTATTCAATATCTGGAGGAGGACAACAGACCTCAGGTTAAGCTGGACGTAGACTATGAATTGGGTATGGGAGTCAGTGTAGGACGTATCCGGGAGGATAAGGTATATGATTTTAAGTTTGTGGGACTTTCCCATAATACGGTACGGGGGGCTGCCGGCGGCGCCGTACTCTGTGCTGAGCTGTTAAAGGCTCAGGGCTATATTACGAAGAAATAAACAAAAGGGAAATCAGGAAAGGAATACTCCATGTTTACGGGAAGGGAAGCTGAACTGAACTATTTAAGGGATTATTATGATCGCGTAGGGACTCAGATAATGGTGATCTATGGCCAGAGAGGCATAGGCAAAACCACTCTGATTGAACAGTTTCTTGAGGAGAAAAGTTATCTGTATTATGAGGCGGTTTCCTGCTCTACCAGACAGCAGCTTATTCTTCTGGGACGGCATCTGAATAACATAGGCTTTTCCCTTCCTGAATCCCCTTCTTTTCAGGAAATTTTTTCTCTGTTTTCTGCTGAAGCCGTACAAAAACAGGTATTGGTTATTGATGAGTTTCACAATTTCTGTAAAACAGACAGCCTGTTTTTTGAAGCGCTTAACAGCTATCTTCAGCAGGAGGAAAAGCAGGGCAGTCTGTTCGTCATTCTATGCAGCTCAGCCATGGGCTGGGTGGAAAATACCATGGCAGGTAAGATGGGAGAGCTTTCCCAAAGGATTACCGGCTTTTTAAAGGTGAAGGAATTAGGCTATCGGGATTTTGTGGGAAATTTTCCCGGCTTTTCTCTTGAGGACAGTATTGGTGCCTTTGGAATCCTGGGAGGCATTCCGGGACTGTGGCAGTATTTTAATGATGAATTTTCTTTACGGGAAAATGTGGAAAGCTTTATTCTGCAGTCCAATGAGAAGCTTTTTGATTATGGGCAGCAGTATGTGGCTGAGGAGCTTAGAGAGACTGCAGTCTATAATACTATACTTTGCGCCTTGGCGGAGGGAAAGAACAAGCTGAATGATCTATATCATTATACAGAATTTTCCCGTGCAAAAATCAGTGTATATCTGAAGAATCTGATGCAGCTGGAAATTGTGGAAAAGGTATTTTCCCTGGATACGGAGGGAAGGGAAAATACACAAAAGGGACTGTACCGAATCAGCCATGCTTATGTACATTTCTATTACCGTTATCTTTTTCCTCATCAGAATAAGCTTTTCGTTCTGGAAACAGAAGAATTTTTTGAACAGTATATTGAACCTACCTTCCGGCAGTATACCTCGGAGTATTTTGCCCGTGTCTGCCGGGAATATTTGGAGCGGGAAAATGAGGTCAGGCGCCTTCCCTTTGAATATACCCGTATGGGACAATGGATAGGAAAGGCTGGGAATATTGATTTTCTTATGGAAGATGAAGACAACAACGTTCTGGCAGGGATTTGTAACTGGGAGAAGGAGATGATGACCCATGAGGACTATGAATGGTTTATGTTCTGCCAGAGACAGGCAAAAATTGAGGCGGAGCATGTGATTTTGTTTTCCAAGGCCAAATTTGATCAGGCTTTGCAGATAGAAGCGAAAAAGAATCCCTGTCTGGCCCTGCTGACGCTGGAAGATCTGGGGAATAATTATCGCTTATAATATGCAGGGAGATGCTATGGGTAAAAAACTGATTATTGCGGAAAAGCCCAGTGTGGCAAGGGAGTTTGCCAGAGCCTTAAAGCAGGATATGAAATCCAGGGATGGCTATCTGGAATCTGAGGAATACATCATCACCTGGTGTGTAGGACACCTGGTAACCATGAGTTATCCGGATGCCTATGATGACAGCCTGAAGCGCTGGTCCATGGATACCCTTCCTTTTATTCCGACAGAATATAAATATGAGATTATTGATAATGTAAAAAAACAGTTTAATATTGTAAAGTCTCTTTTTCATCGGCAGGATGTAGAGGTGATTTATAATGCAGGTGACTCCGGAAGAGAAGGAGAATATATTCAGCGTCTGGTTTTGCAGATGGCCGGCTATAATGGCAAAGCAGCCTTGAAACGAATTTGGATCGATTCCCAGACAGAGGAAGAAATTTTACGGGGAATCAGAGAAGCAAAGGACAGCAGTGCCTATGATAATCTGGGTAATGCCGCCTACCTTCGTGCCAAGGAAGATTATCTGATGGGAATTAACTTTTCCCGAGTGCTGACCTTAAAATACGGTTATGGGATGAAACAGTTTCTGAATAAGGATAAAATGGTGATTTCCGTAGGAAGAGTGATGACCTGTGTACTGGGTATGGTGGTAAAAAGAGAGAGGGAGATTCGGGAGTTTGTGAAAACTCCTTTTTATCGTTTAGTGGCAGGAATAGAGGTTCATACTTCCGTCCTCGAGGGAGAATGGAGAAGTGTGGAGGAAAGTGCTTATTTTGGATCACCGCTTTTATACAAGGAGAATGGATTTTTAAAAGAAGAAGCGGCACTGAAGCTGATGGAGGAGCTGAAAAACGGACAGGATTTTCCTCTGACGGGGATGGTGGATTCTCTGGAAAAAAAGAAGGAAAAGAAGAATCCCCCCTTACTGTATAACCTGGCAGAGCTGCAGAATGACTGCTCCCGCTTTTTCAAGCTAAGTCCCGATGAAACCTTGAGGATTGCTCAGGAGCTTTACGAAAAGAAGCTGACCACTTATCCCAGAACGGATGCCAGAGTATTATCCTCCGCAGTGGCCAAGGAAATCACCAAAAATCTTTCCGGACTGAAACGGATTCCCCAGATTGCTTCGGCAGTAGAGGAAATCCTTTCTTCAGCAAAAGTTAAAGGACTTTCTCGAAGCCGCTATGTAAACGATAAACAGATTACGGATCATTATGCGATTATCCCTACGGGGCAGGGCCTGGGCAGTATGGGAAGCCTTTCTCCACAGGCAGCCAGGGTGTATGAGCTGATTGTCCGCCGTTTTTTAAGTATTTTTTATCCTGCAGCAGTTTATCAGAAGATTACACTGGTGACAGCCCTGGGAAAGGAAAAGTTCTTTTCCACCGCAAAGGTCTTGATGGAGGAAGGCTATCTGGCAGTGGCTAAGCCTCCCATAGACAGGAAAAAAGACGAGGGGGAGGACAGGGACTGTGATGCCTCCCTTTTAGAAGCGATAAAGACCTTGAAAAAAGGGCAGTCGGTAAGCATTCAGTCCATGGAGATCAAAACGGGAGAAACCACACCCCCTAAACGCTATAACTCGGGAAGCATGATTCTGGCCATGGAAAATGCAGGCCAGCTGATAGAGGATGAGGAGCTTCGGGCTCAAATTAAGGGGAGCGGTATCGGTACCTCCGCAACCAGGGCTGAAATTTTGAAGAAGCTGGTGGCAAATCAGTATCTTTCGTTGAATAAAAAGACCCAGATTCTTACTCCCACACAGGTGGGAGAGATGATTTATGAGGCAGTCAGCCATTCCATAAAGCCCTTACTGAATCCGGAGCTGACAGCCAGCTGGGAAAAGGGGCTTACTCTGGTGTCAGAGGGAGAGATTAGCCCGGATGAATATATGAAAAAGCTGAATGACTTTGTGGGTAGAAGAACCTTGGGAGTAAAGCAGCTTCGGCAGGAGGATATGGTCAGCCGATATGCCTATGTGGCGCAGTTTTACCCGGTAAAGGAGGCAGGAAAGCGAAGAGGAAAAGCCGCTAAAGCGGCGGAAGGAGAGGAAAAGGAAAAATGAAAAGCATAACCATTAAGGACTTATATACGCTGGAAGAATCCATAGCAGCACCTGTTTTTGAAGGTGCCTCATATCCTTGGGAGATTTTACCGAAAATCAAAGACTATATCCTGCAGCTTGGCCCTTCTTTGCCCAAAGATAAATATGAGCAGAGAGGAGACAATGTCTGGATTGCCAAAACGGCAAAGGTAGCGCCCAGTGCCTATATCAGCGGCCCCTGTATCATAGACGAGGAAGCGGAAATTCGCCACTGTGCCTTTATCCGTGGGAATGCCATTGTAGGAAAGGGTGCGGTGGTAGGCAATTCCACCGAGTTAAAGAACGTGATTTTGTTCAATAAGGTACAGGTTCCCCACTATAATTATGTGGGTGACAGTATTCTTGGCTTTAAAGCCCATATGGGAGCAGGCAGCATTACCTCTAATGTAAAAAGCGATAAAACTCTGGTGAAGGTCCACGGGGAGAGGGAAGTGGAAACCGGATTGAAAAAATTCGGAGCTATGCTGGGGGATGAAGTAGAGGTGGGCTGTAACAGTGTCCTTAATCCCGGTACCGTTATCGGGCGTAATTCCAATATTTACCCTCTTTCCTGTGTACGCGGGGTAGTACCTGCGGATTCAATTTACAAAAGCAGAGGAGAAATTACAAAAAAACACTAGCTTTTTTTGTTCCTTTATGAGAAAATATTAACAAGCGTGTGATGGTTCATAGACAGACAGGGATTCCTCTGCTATCAGCCGTCAGCAATGTCATAATTTCAAATCTGAAAGGAGAATTTCACATGATTTATTCAAGAGAAGTGGAAGAAATGTGTCCGGTAGCACAGGGCGTCAGCCACGGTTGTGCTCCCATCCCTGAAGAAGCAAAATGGGTGAAAGCAAAAAATGTACAGGATATTTCCGGTTTAACCCACGGTGTGGGTTGGTGTGCACCTCAGCAGGGCGCATGTAAGTTAACCTTAAATGTTAAGGAAGGTATCATCCAGGAAGCACTGGTAGAGACCATCGGATGCTCCGGTATGACCCATTCCGCAGCGATGGCTTCCGAAATTTTACCCGGAAGAACCATTTTGGAAGCGTTGAATACTGACCTGGTTTGTGATGCCATCAACACAGCCATGAGAGAATTATTCTTACAGATTGTTTACGGACGTACCCAGAGTGCTTTCTCTGAAGATGGACTTCCCATCGGTGCAGGACTGGAAGACCTGGGCAAAGGACTTCGTTCTCAGGTTGGCACCATGTACGGTACTTTGGCAAAGGGTCCTCGTTATCTGGAAATGGCAGAGGGCTATGTTACCGGTATTGCTCTGGATGCCGATAACGAAATCATCGGTTACAAATTTGTCAGCCTGGGCAAGATGACGGATTTCATCAAAAAAGGTGATGACCCCAATACTGCCTATGAAAAGGCTTGCGGACAGTATGGCCGTGTCGCTGATGCAGTGAAGATTATTGATCCCAGAACCGACAAAGAGATTTAAGCTAAGAGGAGGAAACTATAATGGCTTTATTTGAATCATATGAAAGACGTATTGACAAAATCAATGCGGTATTAAACAGTTATGGAATCGCTTCTCTTGAGGAAGCTGAGAAAATCACCAAGGATGCAGGTCTGGAAGTATACGATATGGTAAAGGGTATCCAGCCTATCTGTTTTGAAAATGCTTGCTGGGCTTACATAGTAGGTGCGGCAATCGCCATTAAGAAAGACTGCAGAAAAGCAGCAGATGCAGCGGCTGCAATCGGTGAGGGTCTTCAGTCCTTCTGTATTCCCGGTTCCGTTGCCGATACCCGTCAGGTGGGTCTTGGACATGGTAATCTGGGAAAGATGCTGTTGGAGGAAGAAACCGAATGCTTCGCTTTCCTGGCAGGACATGAGTCCTTTGCTGCTGCCGAGGGTGCAATCGGTATTGCCGAGAAGGCAAACAAGGTTCGCCAGAAGCCCTTAAGGGTTATTTTAAACGGTCTGGGTAAGGATGCTGCTCAGATTATCTCCCGTATCAACGGCTTTACCTTTGTGGAAACCGAGTATGATCCTTATACCAATACGGTTAAGGAGGTATACCGTAAATCCTACTCTGAAGGTCTTCGTGCAAAGGTTAACTGCTACGGTGCAAATGATGTCTGCGAAGGTGTTGCTATTATGCATAAGGAAGGGGTAGACGTTTCCATTACCGGTAACTCCACCAATCCTACCAGATTCCAGCATCCTGTTGCAGGTACCTATAAGAAGGAATGTCTGGAACAGGGTAAGAAATACTTCTCTGTAGCTTCCGGTGGTGGTACAGGACGTACTCTCCATCCCGATAATATGGCTGCAGGTCCGGCTTCCTACGGTATGACGGATACAATGGGACGTATGCACTCCGATGCACAGTTTGCCGGTTCCTCTTCCGTACCCGCTCACGTAGAAATGATGGGTCTTATCGGTGCTGGAAACAACCCCATGGTGGGTATGACCGTTGCTGTTGCAGTTTCTATCGAAGAAGCTGCCAAAGCAGGTAAGTTCTAAAAAAACGCGGAAATAAAGGATTTTTAGAAGGTCAAAAACCTGCGAAAACCCATGAAAACTGGCACATAGTACACGGGTAGTACACAGGTAATACACAG
>JBJFFP010000038.1:0-36711 GCA_051891855.1 Lachnospiraceae bacterium
TAGAGCATTCGGCTGTTAACCGAAGGGTCGTAGGTTCGAACCCTACTCGGGGAGCTGAGACGAAAAACCGTCTCTTGAAGAAAGACAGAAGTCTTTCTTCCTAGGCAGCATAAAAAGCTGCTAAGAAAAACTAAGCGTTTTTGAAATTACTTCGTAATTTCGATAGGGAAGACAGAAGTCTTTCTAAAAATAAGGAATTTAACGGGAATAAAGAAGGCTCCATGGTCAAGCGGTTAAGACATCGCCCTTTCACGGCGGTAACACGGGTTCGATTCCCGTTGGAGTCATAAGGCGACATAGCCAAGTGGTAAGGCACGGGTCTGCAACACCCTTATCATCGGTTCAAATCCGATTGTCGCCTCTGAAAGACTTAGATTGTAAAATCTAAGTCTTTTTTACGTTTAAGATGGAATTATTTTTTGCTTTGTTTCATATAGATATAAAAAAAGCTGATGAGTGGATGAAAAAGAGAGTAAGAATTTTAATGATCAGCTGCTTTTGCCTTTTGTTGCTTGCCGGATTACTGTTAAGTAAGCTGCTGGGAGATGATCAAAAGGAAGCAGTAGCAGTAATGTCCTCTGCCAGCTGGGGCTTAAGCTTTCAGGAGGAGGGGAAGGCACCTGTAATAGATGTAGATCCCTCGGAATTGGAAAGTCTGGGAGGATACTATTTAGGAGATACCACAAAGAAGAAAATCTATATTACTTTTGATGCCGGTTTTGAAAACGGAAATACCCCAAAGATATTGGATGCCTTGAAAAAGCATAAGGTAAAGGCTACGTTTTTTCTTGTGGGAAATTATCTGGAGACCTGTCCCGATCTGGTGAAAAGAATGGTAGAAGAGGGACATACCGTAGGAAATCATACTTATCATCATAAGGATATGGATGGCATTACCACAGAGGAAGAGTTTTTAAAGGAATTACAGGATTTAGAAAATAAATTTAAGGAAATTACCGGTACAGATTTGGATAAATTCTATCGTCCTCCCCAGGGAAAATATTGTAAAGAACAGCTTACCTGGGCAAAGGATCAGGGATATAAGACCATATTCTGGAGTCTGGCTTATGTAGACTGGTATGAAGATAAGCAGCCCAGTAGAGAAGAGGCGCTGGAAAAATTAACCGGACGTGTCCATCCCGGTTCTATCGTTCTTTTGCACAGCACATCGGATACCAATGGCAATATTATGGATGAATTACTGACGGAATGGGAAAAGATGGGATATTCCTTTGGGAGTCTGGATGAACTGTAAAGGGAGATTGACGAAAAAGTAAAGAGGCTGTTTTACAGCCTCTTCTTCTAGTGCTTATGATATTTACGTTCATTAAATTCGTATTTGGGCTCACAGGTCAAATGAACACCAAGACGTTTAAACACATTTTCATCAACAGATGAGAGAAGAACGGAGGAATGAACCTCACAGTTTTTCAATTTGGGAATTTGTGTCAGGGCTAGACGGGCATCCTTATTGGTTGCCGCACTGATGGAAAGGGCGATAAGGATTTCATCCGTATGCAGTCTGGGGTTACGGCTGCCTAAATAATCAATTTTTAACCTCTGTATAGGTTCAATGGCACTGGGAGCTACCAGATGTAAATCATGATCAATTCCCGCAAGCTCCTTCAGTGCATTTAAGAGAGCGGCAGCTGATGCACCCAGCAGATCGGTAGTCTTACCGGTCACGATTCTTCCATCAGATAATTCAACAGCCACTGCAGGATGGGAGGTACAGTTTTCCCTTTCCAAAGCAGCATTGACAACGGCCCGGTCATTTACTGTAATATCTGCCTGCTTCAGGATTAACTCTAATTTGTACAGGGCATTCTTTTTTCCGAAGCCCCGTTTTAGATCACAAAGCTCCCGATAATATCGGCGGATAATCTCCTGCTTACTGGCCTGACAGCAAATGGCATCATCAATAATACAGTTACCGGCCATATTTACACCCATATCCGTGGGTGATTTGTAAGGACTTTCTCCCAGAATTTGTTCAAATATAGCATTTAAAACGGGAAAAACTTCCACATCACGATTATAGTTAACCGTAGTTTCCCCATAGGCCTCCAGATGAAAGGGGTCAATCATATTAATATCGTTCAAATCGGCAGTAGCAGCCTCATAGGCCATATTCACCGGATGCTTCAAGGGAAGATTCCAGATAGGGAAGGTCTCAAACTTTGCATAACCGGCCTGTACGCCACGCTTATGCTCATGATAGAGCTGAGAAAGGCAGGTAGCCATTTTTCCGCTTCCAGGCCCGGGGGCGGTAACGATGACCAGAGGACGCCGGGTTTCAATATATTCATTTTTTCCATAGCCTTCATCACTTACAATGGTGGCAATATCGCTGGGATATCCGGGAATTTTATAATGAAGATAGGAACGTATTCCCAGGCTGTCCAACCGCTGCCTGAATTGATTGGCAGCATTTTGACCGGTGTATTTATTGATGACCACACTGCCTACATAAAGGTCAAGACTATGGAAAACATCGATTAAGCGCAGCACATCTAGGTCATAGGTAATTCCATAGTCGCTGCGGACCTTATTGCCTTCAATATCGTCAGCACTGATCACTATAACCACCTCGGCCTGATCCTTAAGCTGTAAAAGCATTTTCAATTTACTGTCAGGCTGAAAACCGGGAAGTACACGGGAGGCATGGAAGTCATCAAAGAGCTTTCCTCCAAATTCCAGATAAAGCTTATTGCCAAAGGAGGCAATTCTCTCCCGGATATGTTCAGACTGCATTTTTAAATACTTTTCATTATCGAAGCCTATTTTCATAAATTCCCTCATCATTGAAATCAATCATTAGAAAGTCAAAAAAACACATTTTGTATTTTAATATAAAATAGATTAGGAGTAAATATTTAAGATAAAAATAATTTTTCTTATAGCTTGATCAGATAATTCCCATTTACCTTTACCCCTTCATTTACCACCATAAAGGCCTCGGGGTCAAATTCCTTTACCAGCTGTCTTAACTGGCGGACCTCATATTTGGAAAGCAGGATATAAAGAACCTTACTTTCCTCCTTCGTGTAGGCACCGGTAGAATTCCAAAGGGTAATGCCCCGGTGAAGATGATGAAAAACCGCATTGCTTAAGGGCTGACAATCCTTTTTGGTAATAATGGTTACTTCTACATTAATATTCTGATCATGAGCCTTGTCCATGGCAAGGGAATAGACGGAAGCGTAGATTAAGGAATAGATTACGGTAGGAACATCAAATAAAAGCAGACAGATTGCGTAAAGGATGATGTTCACAAAAAGGTTTACCTTTCCCACACTGAAATTTTTCCGTACCTTAATCAGCAGCATACCGATAATATCCATTCCGCCCCCGGAGCTACCCATTTTCAGCATGATTCCCACGCCTAAGCCGGCAATCAGGCCCCCGATAATGGAGTTTCCCAGAGTATCCCCGAGAAGAATAGGTCTGGAAGGAATGGGGATAAGGGACATGGTCAGGGTAATCCAGGTTACACAGCATAGGGTTTTAATAAAAAACCGTTTTCCGATTTTATTAAAGGAAAGAAAAAAAATAGGAATGTTAATCAAGTAATAAATGATACCGGTAAGATCAATATTTCCTAAGGGAAGCTTTAAAAAACCGCTTAAAAAGGTGCTGAAAAGCTGGCAGAATCCCATTAAGCCGCTGTTATAAAGCTTACAGGGAATAATAAAAATATTGATGCTTCCAGCATAAAGAGTTGCTCCTAAAAGGGCCCACAGCAGGCGTTCCAGCTCATGCTTTTTTTCAGCCAGGGTCATAGAAGATAATCCGGACATGACAGCTTTACCTCGTTTTCTTTATTAATAGAGTCTAACCAGCGAAAATAATTATATAACAGTGGAAAAAAAGAATAAAGAAAAATGTTTATAAATCTTTAAGAAAAGAAGAAAATATTTCACAGTAAGGATATTGATTTCTTTTTCATGGGAACATATAATGTACTCTGTGAGTGTATACGCAAATTCAGATTCAGAAGGTTTTCGGAAGGAATTTTAACGCTCAAGTGAAAAAAACGGAGGAAAAAATGGATAATAATAGAGATCATTTTGAGGGGAATCAAAATGGAAACAGCGGATCCGGCGGTAATAACGGCAGGAATCCCAATAATCAGGGAAATTCAGGACAGGATCCCAGAAAACAGAACCTGATGATTTTTTTAATTGCAACCTTAGTCAGTCTGGTACTGATGAGCTATTTTATGAAGAGTATCAATGGGGCCACCAGCAAGGAGGTTCCTTATAACGAATTTGTACAGATGGTAGAGGCCGGTAAGGTAAAGAGTGTCTATATTTCCTCAGACCGGATTCAGATCATACCGGTGGAAGAGGAGACACAGAACAGATACTCTTCCATGGGACTTTTTGTGAATCAGAGGATCACCTACTATACGGGAAAAGCGGAGGATGATACTGCATTAACAGCAAGATTATTGGAAGCGGGAGTAGAAATTAATCCGGAAATACCGGACAGCTCCAATATGATTCTTTCTTTTCTGTTTACCTATATTTTCCCATTGCTGCTGATTTGGGGAATTTTAGGCTTTGCCATGAAGAGAATGTCCAAGGGCGGAGGCCCCATGGGCGTGGGAAAAAGCAATGCCAAGGTCTATGTGCAGAAGGAAACGGGAGTGACCTTTAAGGATGTGGCCGGTGAAGATGAGGCAAAGGAATCTCTGCAGGAGGTGGTTGACTTCCTGCATAATCCGGGGAAATATGCTTCCATCGGAGCCAAGCTGCCTAAGGGAGCCTTGCTTGTGGGGCCTCCCGGAACAGGAAAAACCCTGCTGGCCAAGGCGGTTGCAGGTGAGGCACATGTGCCCTTCTTTTCCCTGACCGGCTCCGATTTCATCGAGCTGTATGTGGGCGTGGGTGCTTCCCGGGTAAGAGACCTGTTCAGAGAAGCATCCAAGAATGCACCATGTATCGTCTTTATTGATGAGATTGATGCTATCGGAAGAAGCCGTGATTCCAAATATGGCGGAGGAAATGAGGAAAGAGAGCAGACCCTGAATCAGCTGCTGTCAGAAATGGATGGATTTGATACCTCCAAGGGTATTTTGATTTTGGGGGCAACCAACCGTCCGGAAATTTTGGATAAGGCACTTTTAAGACCGGGACGCTTTGATAGAAGAATTATAGTGGATAAGCCGGATTTAAAAGGGCGTGTGGCAATCCTCAAGGTACATGCCAAGGGAGTAAAGATGGATGAAACCGTGGATTTTGATGCTATAGCCCTTGCTACCAGTGGCGCAGTAGGCTCTGACTTGGCCAATATGATCAACGAAGCGGCAATCAATGCGGTAAAGGAAAAAAGAGAGTACGTTTCCCAGAAGGATTTATTCGATGCCGTAGAACAGGTTCTGGTGGGGAAAGAGAAAAAAGACCGTATCATGAGTAAGGAGGAAAGAAAAATTGTTTCTTATCATGAGGTAGGGCATGCGTTGATCAGTGCTTTGCAGAAAAATTCCGAGCCGGTGCAAAAGATTACCATCGTACCCCGTACCATGGGAGCTTTGGGATATGTTATGCATGTGCCCGAGGAGGAAAAGTATTTAAATACCGAGGCGGAGCTTCGGGATCGTCTGGTCAGTATTTTCGGCGGACGCGCAGCTGAGGAGCTGGTATTCGATACCGTAACCACAGGAGCCGCCAATGATATTGAGAAGGCAACGGACATTGCTAAGGCCATGGTTACGCAATATGGTATGAGTAAACGCTTCGGTCTTATGGGACTTGCCACGGTACAGAGCAGATATCTGGATGGTACTGCCACGCTTAACTGCAGTGATGTGACGGCAGCTGCAGTAGATGAAGAGGTTAGAAAGCTTTTGGAAGAAAGCTATGAAAAGGCAAAGGCACTTCTTAGTGACAACCGGGAGGTAATGGATAAGCTGGCAGAGTTTTTAATTGAAAAGGAGACCATAACCGGTAAGGAATTTATGAAAATATTCCGGGAAATCAAGGGAATTGCGGAGCCACAGGAGGAGGAGGAAAAAGAGCCTGAAAAACCCAAGGTACCTAATTGGGGTAAAGAGCAGAACAAAGACCGGGATAAGGGGCAGGAAGAAGAAAGGCAGAGTATTCGGACCGGGGAGAACAGTCAGAATGACCGTGGTACCTACAGCAACGTGGATATAGATTGGACGTAGAGAGATTACTGCCGAAAGTGATAAAGCTTTCGGCGGTTTTTCCGTATGGAGAGAGGAAGCTTATGGAAGCTAAATTTAATATACAGGAAGAATTGAAGAAGCTGCCCAATAAGCCCGGGGTATATCTGATGCATGATCAGGATGATCAGATTATCTATGTGGGAAAAGCCATCATCCTAAAAAACCGTGTGCGCTCCTATTTTAGGGAAAATGCCGGCCACAGTCCTAAAATTGCCCGGATGGTCAGTCTGATTGCCCGCTTTGAATATATTGTGACGGATTCTGAGCTGGAGGCTCTGGTATTGGAAAATAACCTGATTAAAGAGCACAGACCCAAATATAATACCATGCTTAAGGACGATAAGACCTATCCTTATATTAAGGTAACGGTATCAGAAACCTATCCCAGAGTGCTGTTTTCCCGGGAAATGAAAAAGGATAAGTCCAGGTATTTCGGGCCCTTTACCAGTGCGGGGGCAGTTAAGGATACCATTGAGTTGATGAACAGGCTGTATAAGCTGAGAACCTGTAACCGTAACCTTCCCAGAGACTGCGGAAAGGAACGTCCCTGTCTAAACTACCATATCCACCAGTGTGATGCACCCTGCCAGGAGTGGATTTCTCCTGAAGAATACAGAAAGCAGGTGGATAAGGCCCTGGAGTTTTTAAACGGAAACTATGGCAGGATATTAAAGGAGCTGCAGGAAAAAATGGAAGCAGCATCCCAAGCCATGGATTTTGAAACGGCAATTACCTATCGGGATCTGTACCAGAGCGTAAAGCAGGTTGCCCAGAAACAGAAAATTACAGATTCCGAGGGTGAGGACAGAGACGTTATTGCTCTTAGTAAGGATGAAGAGGATGCAGTGGTACAGGTATTCTTTGTCCGGGGCGGAAAGCTGATCGGCAGAGAACATTTTTATATGACAAATGTGTCGGAAAATACAGATTCCCAGATTATGACCAGCTTTGTCAAGCAGTTTTATGCCGGAACGCCTTTTATTCCCAGAGAGCTTCTTCTCCAAACGGCAATCTGGGAGGAGGAGGTTATCCAGCAGTGGCTCAGTGAACGCAGGGGGGCAAAGGTATACTTGAGAGTCCCCAAAAAAGGCAGTAAGGAAAAGCTGGTGGAGCTGGCTGCACGGAATGCGGCATTGGTACTTTCTCAGGACCGGGAAAAAATAAAGAGGGAGGAAGGCCGTACCATAGGAGCGGTTAAGGAGCTGGCAGAGCTTTTGGGTATAGAGAGAATTGTGCGTATGGAGGCCTTCGATATTTCCAATATCAGCGGCTTTGAAAATGTAGGCTCTATGGTGGTTTATGAAAAAGGGAAACCCAAAAAAAGCGACTACCGTAAATTCAAAATAAGGTCGGTTTCCGGGCCGGATGATTACGGCTGTATGAAAGAGGTACTGACCAGGAGATTTTTACACGGTATAGAAGAAGGGCGGATTCTTAAGGAAAAGGGGATGGAGGAACGATTTGGCAGCTTTACCCGCTTTCCTGATCTGCTTTTAATGGACGGAGGAAAGGGACAGGTGAATGTTGCCCTTAAGGTGCTGGAGGAATTAAAGCTTTCCATTCCCGTCTGCGGTATGGTGAAGGATGACCACCACCGGACAAGAGGACTGTATTATCAGAACGAAGAAATTTATCTGGAAAAAAACAGTGAGGGCTTCAAGCTGCTGACCAGGATACAGGATGAGGCTCACCGATTTGCCATTGAATACCATCGCTCCTTAAGGAGTAAGGAGCAGGTTCACTCTGTGTTGGATGATATTCCGGGAGTGGGAGCTGCAAGACGCAAGGCTTTGATGAAGGCCTTTAAAAATATAGGGGATATCAGGGAGGCAGAAGTGGAAGAGCTTTCTGCCATTCCCGGCATTCCTCTGTCAGTTGCGAAAGATATCTATTCTTTTTTTCATGAATCTGTGATAAGATAAAACAAAATCAAGCTGATAGGCTGGGGGAAACGGAGGGATTTTATGGCAACAGTAAGTTTAACTGCTATTATTGAGAAAATGAAGCTGGAGAATTTAACACCGGAAATTTCGATAAAAGGAATTGAAATCACCCAACCGGACGTCAATCGTCCTGCCTTGCAGCTGGCCGGATACTTTGAACATTATGATGCTTGCCGCCTTCAGATTATCGGCTTCGTGGAATATACGTATCTGGAGGGAATGACCAGGGAGTGTAAGGAGGAGATTTATGAAAAGCTTCTGTCCTATCCTATTCCCTGCTTTGTATTCTGCCGGGAGCTTAAACCCGATACTTTATTTTTGGAAAAAGCAGTTGAGAGAGAGATACCTATCTTAATGACGAAAAAGTCCACTTCAGCCTTTACCGCCGAAATCATCCGCTGGCTTAATGTAAAGCTGGCACCCTGTATTTCCGTTCATGGAGTTCTGGTGGATGTTTATGGTGAGGGTGTGCTGATTACCGGTGAAAGTGGAATCGGAAAGTCAGAAGCGGCATTAGAGCTGATTAAAAGAGGACATCGTCTGGTTACCGATGATGTGGTGGAAATCCGTAAGGTAAGTGACGATACCCTTATTGGAACGGCACCGGATATTACCAAGCATTTTATTGAGCTGAGAGGCATTGGGATTGTAGATGTAAAAACGCTGTTTGGTGTGTCCTGTGTAAAGGATACACAGAATATTGATCTGGTTATCCGCCTGGAGGATTGGGATAAGGATAAGGAGTACGATCGCCTGGGATTAGAGGAAAATTATACAGAGTATCTGGGAAATAAGATTGTATGCCATAATATACCCATTCGTCCGGGGCGAAATCTGGCCGTTATCTGTGAGACAGCAGCCGTAAATCACCGCCAGAAAAAAATGGGATACAACGCTGCAAAGGAGCTTTATACCCGTGTGCAGCGCTCCCTTTCAAAAGGCCGGGGTGAAGAATAAGGAATATTTTTCTGAAAAAGATGTATGATGGAATAACAGGAAAAAGCATGTGCTCATGGAAGGCTTCCATGAGCACGCTTTCATAGAAAGTAGCAGGAGCTTTTCATGAATATTGAAGCATTTTTATCCTTTCTGGAAACCATTATGACAAAAGAGGATATCAGACGAAAAGAGCTGATGAGCGCCCACACCTCTTTTCGGGTAGGGGGGCCGGCAGAGGTTTTTATTCGTGTGTCGAACAGGACACAATTGGAGCAGATTATCCCCTGTCTGCATCGGTACAATCTGCCTTATTTTATTCTGGGAAATGGAAGCAACCTCTTGGTTTCGGATGAAGGCTATGAGGGAGTGGTTCTCTCTTTGGGTGAGGAATTTAAGAAAATAGAGGTTTTGGGCCAACAGATAAGGGTCGGTGCAGCTGCCCTTTTAAGTGAAACAGCTATGGCCGCTTTGAAGAACTCCTTAAGCGGGTTGGAGTTTGCCTCCGGTATTCCCGGCAGTGTAGGAGGTGGAGTGGTGATGAATGCCGGAGCCTATGGAAGTGAACTGGCCCATGTGGTGTACGGAGTAAATGCCATGACGGAGACGGGAGAAATCCTTTTTCTCAGTAAAGAGGAGCTGGAGCTTGGCTATCGAACCAGTATTTTCAAGAAAAAGCCCTATATTGTCCTGGAAGCTATTCTGGAACTTCAGAAGGGAAAGGAAGAAGAAATCCGCTTAAGGATGCAGGAATTGAATCAGCAAAGGCGTCAGAAGCAGCCTCTGGAATACCCCAGTGCAGGCAGTATCTTTAAACGCCCGGAGGGGAATTTTGCCGGAAAGCTGATTATGGATGCAGGCTTACGCGGCTTCTCCATAGGCGGGGCACAGGTCTCGGAAAAGCATTGTGGCTTTGTCATTAACCAGAATCAGGCAACGGCAGCGGATATTCGTAAGCTGATGAAAGCAATTCAGTCCAGGGTAAAAGAAAATTCCGGGGTACAGCTGGAGCCGGAGGTGGTTTTTTTGGGATATAAGGGAGAAAAGCTCTGATAAAGGCCGCTGAAGCGGTAAAGGAAGGGACCATGAGATTTGTAGTTGTTACGGGAATGAGTGGCGGAGGAAAGAGTACCGCTTTGAAAATGCTGGAGGATATGGGATTTTATTGTGTGGATAATCTGCCCGTACCTTTGATTGAAAAATTTGCAGAATTAATCTTTACTCCTAATACTGAGCTGGAGAAGGTAGCGCTGGGACTGGATGTGAGGGGAGGAATGGATTTTGCCCATTCAGAGAAGATACTGGAGAGTCTTAAACAGGAAGGATATGTTTTTGAGATTCTGTTTATGGATGCCAATGATGCTGTTCTGGTAAAGCGCTACAAGGAAACCAGACGGCTGCATCCTCTGGCAACCCAGGAGGATTCCCGAATTGAATCAGGAATCAAAAAGGAAAGAGAGATTCTTTCCAGCATCAAAAAGAAAGCAGATTATGTACTGGACACCTCCAAGCTTCTTACCAGGGAGCTGAAGGAGGAGCTGGATCGGATTTTCATCCAGAATGAAGAGTATAACAGCCTGATGGTAAATATTCTTTCCTTTGGCTTTAAAAACGGAATCCCGGCAGATGCGGATCTGGTCTTTGATGTACGCTTTCTGCCCAATCCCTTTTATATTGATGAATTAAAGCATATTACAGGCAATGATCCGGCAGTTCAAAATTATGTAATGGGATTTCCCCAGGCAGGGATTTTTCTGGAAAAGCTGGTGGACATGCTTACCTTTCTGTTACCGGGCTACATTAAGGAAGGAAAGTATCAGCTGGTGATTGCCATTGGCTGTACCGGAGGACAGCACCGGAGCGTTACTCTGGCCAATGCCCTCTATCAGGAAATGAAGGATAAGGGAAATTATGGGCTCTCCATAAGCCATAGGGATATTAAGGAATAGAAAGGAAAGGCCAGATGTCCTTTTCATCACAGGTTAAAGAAGAACTTGAAAAGCATATCAGTCCGGGAAGGCATTGTCAGATCGCGGAAATGGCTGCGATTCTGCATTTTTGCGGACGTCTCACAAGAGGGGAAAAAAACAGACTTCAGCTGCAGATTACAACAGAAAACGTTTCTGTAGCCAGAAAATGCTTTACAATACTGGATAAAACATTTAATATAGAGACATTGAATCAGCAACAGGAATGCTTCCATAATCGGAAAAATGCAGTATATACGATTGTCCTGGAGAAAGAACAGGATATTCTTTCCTTATTTCAGGGGATTAAGCTGATTGACAGCAAGGGGGTACTGCATGAGCTGAAGGATAGGGCAAACCCGTTAATTTTGAAGCAAAGCTGTTGTCAGAGAGCCTTTTTACGGGGGGCTTTTTTATCCATCGGTTCCATGAGTGATCCGGAAAAAAGCTACCATCTGGAGCTTGTTTGTGCCAATCCCAATCAGGCAGGGCAGCTTCAGGAATTACTTCGGGGATTTGAGCTGGATGCCAAAATTGTGCCCAGGAAGAAGTATTTTGTGGTATATTTAAAGGAAGGCTCAAATATTGTGGATTTTTTGAACATCTGTGAGGGTCATATAGCCCTGATGGATTTGGAAAATCTGCGGATTTTAAAAGAAATGCGCAATTCCATTAATCGGAGAGTTAATTGTGAAACGGCCAATATAGCCAAAACCGTGAATGCGGCTGCAAAGCAGCTGGAGGACATCCGCTTTATTAAGGAGATTGTAGGTTTTTCCAAGCTCCCGCCTGCCTTAAAGCAGATGGCAGAGGTGAGATTGGAATATCCGGAGGCAACCCTAAAGGAGCTGGGGGGATATCTTGATCCGCCGGTGGGTAAATCCGGTGTTAATCATAGATTGAGAAAACTGGGTGAGATTGCAGACCTTTATAGATGATATATCGAGGAATTATGAAAAATAAGGAGGAGTAAAAATGAGTCGGAAAGAAGTTACGGTGCAGATTCCCGGAGGCTTGGAAGCAAGACCCATTGCTGTACTGGTACAGGTGGCAAGCCAGTATGAGAGCAGCGTTTATCTGGAGACAGAGGGAAAGAGGGTCAATGCCAAAAGTATTATGGGAATGATGACTTTGGGCCTGAATGCAGGAGAGAAGGTCATTATCGAAGCAGACGGTAACGATGAAGAGGCAGCTGTGGAAGGAATGGAGAAGTATATTACCGGACAGGAAAAGTAAAAGGTAAGGATGGAACAGAAAAAATTGACAATTTCTGTTCCATTTTTTTGTGGAATGGGTTATACTACTTTTGTGTGTAAATTTATTTTATTAAAATGGAGGAATGGAACATGTTAGTATCAGCAAAAGAGATGCTCGACAAAGCAAAAGCCGGCCATTATGCGGTCGGACAGTTCAACATTAACAATTTGGAATGGACTAAGGCGATTTTATTAACCGCTCAGGAGTGCAACTCTCCCGTTATTTTAGGTGTATCTGAGGGTGCTGGAAAGTATATGGCCGGCTATAAGACTATAGTCGGTATGGTAAATGGTATGCTTGAAGAACTGGGAATTACTGTTCCTGTTGCCCTTCACCTGGATCACGGTTCATTTGACCACTGTGTAAAGTGTATTGAAGCAGGATTTTCTTCTGTTATGTTTGACGGTTCTCATGATCCTATTGATGTAAATGTGGAAAAGACTAAGGAAATTGTAGCTCTGGCTCACTCTAAGGGAGTTTCCGTTGAGGCAGAGGTTGGTTCCATCGGCGGAGAAGAAGATGGTGTTGTAGGTATGGGTGAGTGTGCTGACCCTAAGGAATGTAAGGCAATTGCCGATTTGGGAATCGATTTCCTGGCAGCAGGTATCGGTAATATCCATGGTAAATATCCGGAAAACTGGGCCGGCTTATCCTTTGAAACTCTGGATGCCATTCAGCAGCTGACCGGTGATATGCCTCTGGTACTTCACGGTGGTACAGGCATTCCTGTAGATATGATTAAGAAAGCAATTTCCCTGGGTGTTGCAAAGATTAACGTTAATACGGAATGTCAGTTATCTTTTGCAGCTGCTACCCGCGAATATATTGAAGCCGGAAAGGACCAGCAGGGCAAGGGCTTTGACCCTCGTAAGTTGTTGGCACCCGGTACAGAAGCGATTAAAGCTACTGTTAAAGAGAAAATGGAGATTTTTGGTTCCATTGGCAAAGCTTAAAATGATAAACATCAGAGAGCCATCCTAAAGGGTGGCTCTTTTTCTACAAAGAAAGAAGAGAAATGATTCAGGTATCACAGGTCAAAAAAAATTATGGAAAAAAGCGGATACTGGAGGAAATAAGCTTTCAGGTCTGTGCAGGTGAAGCGGCAGCCATCGTAGGAAGAAACGGCTGCGGAAAATCCACATTGCTCCAGGTTTTAGCAGGAATTGAAAAGGCTGATGGAGGAAGTATTTCTTACTTCACTCATCCGGTGAGTGAGGACCGGAGAGCCTTCAAAAGGTTCTGTGGCTATGTTCCCCAGGAGAATCCCCTGATGGAAGAGCTTTCCGTCAGGGATAATATTAGATTATGGGGAGGGGGAAAGGAGCCGAGAACAAAGGAAATCATTTCCCGGTTTGAGCTGGGGGAGCTGTTAAAGACTCCGGTAGAAAAGCTGTCCGGAGGAATGAAAAGAAGACTGGCAATTGCCTGTGCTCTGTTCCATGCTCCTCCTATTCTCCTTTTGGATGAACCAACTGCAGCACTGGATTATTATTATCGTGACAGCATCCGGGAGTGGATGGAGGAATACCGGAATGGGGGAGGAATCATTGTTATGGCCACTCACGATGAAAAGGAAATTTCCTGGGCGGATAAATGTCTGTTAATGGAAAAGGGGAGACTCAAGGAGGAGAATAGATGAGTGAAATAAACGATCAGATGCAGGATGAAATCACAGCAACAAAGGCGGTGGTAACGGAAACAGTACAGCCGGAAATTCCGGAGCTTAAGCCGGAACCGTCGGGAAAGAAAAAGGGATGGATATTTGCGGCTATTGCAGCGGTGCTTATTGTTGTGGTTGCAGTAGCAGGAATTACTTTGGGGAGTGCTTCTCCTCAAAAAAGAATTAATCAGGCGATAGAAAATACTTTTTCTCATAAGTCGCCGCTTCTGGAGGCGATGAAAGCATTTAAATTTTCCCAGGAGGAAGGCTATACAATAGGAATGGATATGGGCCTTGATGATCAGATGGCAGCCTTTGAGATAAAGGGAAATTCTAAGACGATTCAGCTGTGGGCTGAGGCTGATCTGGAAGATATTCCTCAAATTGAGGGCCGTGCCAATCTTACGGAAGAGAAGCTGGAAGTACAGCTTAGCGAATTGGAGGATGTTATTTTTACCTACAATTTTAGAGAACCCAAAACCGGATTTTTACAGGATTACGCATCTGAGGAAGAGCTGGAAACCCTGGATGAGTCTTTGGCACTAATAGCGGACAATCTGCTGGGAGAGAAACGGGCAGAAGCCCTGGAAAAGAAAACCGCTGTCGGTGAAGAGCTGAAAAAGCTTTTCCTGGAAGAATATATGGCAATGGAGTTTACAAAAGCAGATAAGGCTACCTACGAAATTCGGGGAAAAAAGGTAGAGTGCCAGGGCTATCAGACGGTTTATTCCGGAGAAAATATGCGAACTCTGCTAAAAAAGGTGGAAGAGCTTTATCGCGCGGATGATTTGGATTATTGGTCAAAATATGAAGAATACTATAAAGATCCCTTTGAAGAAATTTATAAGGATATAGAGGAAAGCGATCAACTGAATATTACTGTCTATATCGGTGAAAAGCGGTTGGCGGCAGTGGTATTGGAGGATGGAACCGATACTGCCCGGATTCTGTTTGGTCAGGATAATGAAAATACCCTGAGCATGGAGCTTATGGACAATGAGAAAAGTCTGCTTAAGCTGGAAAGCATCGTTGAGGGAAATACAGAGAAGCTTATAGTTGAAAATGAGGGGGTAAAGGTTGCACTCTTTTCCTATGATGGAGACAGCGGAAAATATGATTTGTCCATTGAATACTACATTCCTCTTTTGACGGTCAGGGGAATAATGCAGTTTTCCGAAAAGGAATTTAAGATTACTGCAGACGAGTTTTCCAGCAGCTATATTCCCTATAACATTAATTTTTCTTATTATGTTAAGGCCGGAGCAGAAATGGAAGAGATATCCGGTGAGGAATTTGACCTTACCAATACCTCGAGTAGTGACCTGATGATGCTCTACCTTATGCTGAAAGAGACATCACTGTTTTAAACGATGAAGCTATTTTGGACCTATTTTATTTTGGAATGGAAAAAAAGTATAAAGGTTTTGGGAAAAGCGGCGGCAGGGCTTGCTTTACTGATTATTTTTACGACTGCGGGGGTGGCAGCAGTAAGCTTCTTTTTTCTGCAGTCAGGGGCCTTTAACAAGGTTCAGGCAGCCATCGTGATTCCCAAGGAAGAAGAGCTGGTAAAGCAGGCAGTCGATTTTGCTAAAGCCATGGAAAGTGTGGCAGGTATCTGCGAATTTCACTATCTTTCGGAAAGTCAGGCGTGGGAGCAGATGGAAGACGGAAAGATGGATGTCATCATCCTGATACCGGAAAACTTTTATGAGGATGTATACAGCGGGATAAACACACCGGCCACCCTTTACCTGCCTGAGAATGTCAGCCTGAATACCAGAATTTTCAAGGAGCTTTTTTTACAGGCAGTATCCTTCCTGCAAAATTCGGAAGCAGGTGTATATGCGGCTTTGGAAGTGGCAGAGGGAGAAAGGGCAAAAATGGATAGGGCCTCCATGGGGGATTATCTGGCCAGGGAGTATGCCTTAGAGCTGTTAAAGCGAGGACGTATTTTTGATGAAACTGTCTTGTCTGCCCTGGGAGAATTGGAAATAAAGGAATACTATTCTCTTACGCTGCTTCTGGTGCTTCTATTGATGAGCGGACTTCTGTTCGGCTTTCTCTATCAACCCAGTGGCCGTGCGCTGGAAAAGAAGCTTGTGATGTACGGCTTAAATCCGAAAAAAATCTCTTTGATTAAAATCCTCACCATGACCCTGGTTTTATGGATGCTTGCAGGAGTCTTTTATCTGGTCTTTGTAATTCTTACAGGGATGATGGAACAGGAGTGGATGAGGTGGGAATGGAGAAGTCTTCCCGGTATGGGGATTCTATGCTTTGCCATGGCAGCTTACTTCCATCTTTTCTTTTCACTGGGAGGAAAAACTCTGCAGTCTGCAGCACTGATTCTGGGAATTAATCTGTGTATGATTTTTTGCTGTGGACTGCTGCTTCCGGCCTCCTGCTTTCCCTTGCAGGTAGAAAGAGCAGGCAGTTTTTTACCGTTATACTATTGGAAAAATTATCTGCAGAATCTGCTCTTTGGAGGAAGTATAGTCAAATATGGACTGTTGACCCTTGCAGGAGCATTGGTTACGGCAGGATTGGGGGCCTTCGCCTATGAAAAAATACATTAACTGGTATTTTCTCTGGTTAAAACTATATTTAAGCAGGCTTTCCTTCTGGATACAGTTGGGCGGAATGCTGCTTTTATTGTTTTTGCTTTCGGTAATGGAGCTTCCTGCGGGGGATAATCTGCAGATTGGCCTGGTGAAAGCGGGGGGAGAATACGGGGAAAGAATTATCCAAAAGCTGCTGGAGGGTGAAAGTGAATTTTCCTTTTTATTGTATGACGGGGAAGAGGAGCTAAAACGGGATATCCTCAGAGGAAGGACGGAATGTGGCTTTGTGTTTTCCGAAAAATTTGAAGAAAAGCTGCAGCAGGGAGAAACTCGGAATGTGATACGCAGTCTGACACCGCCTTTTTCCGTTAAGGAAAGGGTGGCCCGTGAAACGGTCTATGCCGCTTTTTTTGAAGTATATAGTGAAGAAATACTGAAACAGAAGGAGATGGTACTGTTTGAGGGAGAAGATTCGGAAAGAACGAAACGTCTGGTTGAAGGAAAAAGGAAGTATGCCAAAAGCGATCAGGTTTTTTGGCTGGAGGTAGTAAAGCTTGGCTCTAAGGAGGCAGCAGAGCCCTCAGATACGGCGGATAACATCCATCCTATCAGAGGGATGACCGGATTGTTGATTTTTTTTCTGATGCTGTTATCCCGGGGAAGAAAGTTTACGGATGAAGGAAAGCGTATAAATAGGGCCCTTACTTCCCCGGATCGCTTCTTTTTCGGAGCCCTCCAGATACTGGCAGCAGGAACCATACCGGCTCTGGCAGGCTGGGTAGCCCTTCTTATTTTGGGAGAAAGCAGGGGGATATTTAGGGAAGGAGGTATGCTGTTGCTTCTTCTTTTGCTGGGCAGTATATGGATTATGCTGGTGGGCAGCCTGTTTCGCAGTGAAACTTCCTTTATTGCAGGTACCCTGGCAATTATAGCCGCGAGCCTCTTACTTTGTCCTATTTGGATAAATTGGGATAAAATCATACCTGCCATGAAAAGCTTAAGCCTTGTTTTTCCGGTGGGAGTATATCTGTTGGGATGAATGCCTTAAAAGAAGAGTCCATAAAAGGGAGGATGCCAGGTAAATTACTTTACCTGGCACTATTATGAAAAAGTTTATTAATATAAAAATTGGAATAATCTCATGAAGAAGTTTTTCTATACTGTAAGTATAAACAGTAAAAATGGATATTTAATGTTATGTAAATGAAAAATCCCTGAATTAATTATGAACAAAATATGAACGGAGCTGATGAGAAATCAGCTCCGTTCATCGGTTAAATCTTATCCGGTTCAGGATAATCAACATCAAAGGTATCCACAGTTATTGTTTGAATACGCTGGGGCTTAAGAGGACGATCAGAATAGTCTGTTTCGGTTTCGGCAATATGGTCAACCACGTCCATTCCTTCAATTATTTTGCCAAAGGCTGCATAGGCACCGTCCAGATGGGGAGAATTCTTATGCATGATAAAGAACTGGCTTCCGGCAGAATCGGGATGCATGGCCCTTGCCATAGACAGAACACCCGGGGTATGCTTTAAAGGATTGGAAAATCCGTTCTGGTCAAATTCACCCTTGATGCTATAGCCGGGTCCACCCATTCCGGTTCCGTCAGGACATCCTCCCTGAATCATAAAGCCGCGGATAACACGGTGAAAAATCAGACCGTCATAAAAATTTTTCTGAATCAGACTGATAAAGTTATTAACGGAAACGGGTGCAATTTCAGGATATAATTCTGCTTTCATTACAGAACCATCTTCCATGGTAATGGTTACAATAGGATTTGTGCTCATTATACTTTCCTTTCTTTTCCTCTTGTTTTACAATGAACGAAGAGGTTTTTATCAAGGCTTATTTTACCCGACTTTTTATGGGAAGTAAAGGACTACTGAAGAAAGGTAGAAAAAGGCAGTGCTTAAACATATTATTTTTTTATTGAAGGAAGAAGTGAAGGGGTGGGACAGACTGGAGAAAGAAATAAAGAAGCATGGAGTCAGGCTGTGGAAAGAGATGCCCGGGGAGGATCTGCTGCTTCAGGAATGTCTGTTTGTAACGGATATGGTATTGGTGGGAGAAAAGCTTCTTTTACAGAAGACGGCTGTACTGTTCTGGCTGAATGACAAAAATCAGGAAGAAAAGACTCTGCAGTTTCCTTATGCAGCAGAGGGTCTTCAGGAGATGGAATTTTCTTATCTGGACAGGGTGTACAGACGGTTTCATCGTCTTCCCTGGCAGATAGGCGAGACAAAGAGATGCATCATACGGGAAATGGAGGAAGCAGACCTGGATGCTTTGTATGAGCTTTATGCAGATGAATCCATCAGCCGGTATACGGAAAATCTCTATGAAGACCGGGAAAAGGAGAGGGAGTATATTCGCAGTTATATCGACAATGCCTATACCTTTTGGGGATTCGGAACATGGATTGTGGAGAGGAAAGAAGATCAGAAGGTCATTGGGAGAGTAGGCTTTAATCTGCGGCAGGGTTATGAAGAGCCTGAGCTGGGCTTCCTCATCGGAAAAGCCTATCAGCATCAGGGGCTGGCATATGAGGTATGCAAGGAAGCACTGGCAATTGGCAGGAGAGATTATGGCTTTACTGCGGTTCAGGCTCTGGTACAGGAGGAGAATCAAATTTCAGGGAAGCTTTGCCAAAAACTGGGGTTCACTTTGGGAAAAAAAGTAATTGAACAGGGACAGCAGTATCTTTTGTATCAGATTCAACTTGCAATCCCGTAAAAATTGTTTTATTTTGAATAGGGATTGGAGAAGATAAATTAGATGAGTGAAACGAGAAGAAAAATGCTTCGGGAAGGAATACGGGACGGGATTCCCATTGGATTGGGGTATTTTGCCGTATCCTTTACCTTGGGTATAGCTGCTGAAAATGCGGGCATGACAGCCCTGCAGGCTGCCCTGACCAGTGCCCTGATTAACGCATCAGCAGGAGAATTTATCGGCTTTACGCTGATTGCTGCCAAGGCCGGCTATTTGGAGGTTATGGTGATGGAAGCAGTGGCCAATGCCAGATACCTGCTGATGTCCTGTGCATTAAGCCAAAAAATAGCACCCTCAACAGGACTTTTACACCGAATGTTAATTGGTTTTTACGTAACGGATGAGATTTTCGGAGTATCCATTGCCCGTAAGGGAGAGCTGGAGCCGGTTTATTCCTATGGGGTAATTTCCATAGCTGCTCCGGGATGGGCGTTGGGTACTTTTTTTGGGGTATTAGTGGGGAATATTCTGCCTCTCCGATTAATCAGTGCTTTAAACGTGGCTCTGTACGGAATGTTTGCAGCTGTTTTTGTGCCTCCGGCGAAGGAAAATAAAATTATTGCGGTATTGATTGCCATCAGCTTTGCTGCCAGCTTTCTCTTTCAGCGGATATCCCTGTTTGCGTCTGTTTCCTCAGGAGTGAAAATCATTCTGTTGACACTGGTTATTTCTCTTTCGGCGGCTCTGCTGTTTCCGGTGAAGACAGACCCAAAGGAAGAAGAAAAGGTGTAAGGTAATATGGAAAGAAATGTATACGTATATATTATTGTTATGGCTCTGACCACCTATCTGATTCGTGTTTTGCCGCTGACGCTGATTCGCAGGGAAATAAAGAATGTAACTGTCTGTTCCTTTCTCTATTATGTCCCTTACGTCACTCTTGCAGTAATGACCTTTCCTGCCATTCTGGAGGCAACCCAGACCCCGGTCTCCGGTGCGGCAGCCCTCATTGCAGCATTGGGGCTTGCCTGGAAAGGGAAAAGTCTGTTTCAGGTATCGGTAATCAGCTGTGTGGTCGTCTTTGTACTGGAGCTTTTTCTTGTATAAGATAAGGAGAATTTGTTTTGGGACAAAAGAATAGAAAGGACGGATTTATCCTGCAGGCCGGTATCCTGGCGGCAGCAGGAATCATTGTCAGAATCATCGGAATTTTATATCGAAGTCCCCTGGTGGCTATCATCGGAGATGAAGGAAATGGTTATTACAGTACGGCTTACACGATTTATACGATTATTTTATTGATTTCCACCAACGGAATCCCTTCGGCAGTATCCAAGATAGTGGCAGGAAAGCTGGCAAAAAAGGAATATAAGAACGCACATAAAATTTTTATGGGCGCTTTTTGTTATGTGATTATCGCCGGCGGACTGGCCAGTATGGCCTGTTTTCTTTTTGCAGATAAGATCGTGGGAGCCAGCTCGGCTATGGTATTAAAGGTGTTTACCCCCACGATTTTTCTATCCGGTCTGTTGGGAGTCTTTCGCGGCTATTTTCAGGCCCACGGCAGTATGCTGCAGACCTCCTTTTCCCAGATACTGGAGCAGATTGCCAATGCTTTGATCAGTATAGGAGGAGCTCTTATGCTGATGAAGCTGGCGGCTTCAAAGGATACCGGTACACAGGCAGTTTACGGAGCGATGGGAAGTGCTCTGGGAACCGGTGCGGGAGTGTTTACTGCACTTTTGTTTATGGGAGCTATTTACCTGTTGAACCACAGAATGTTCACCCGAAGAAGAGGCAGGGATCATACCGGAGAAGAAATGAGTTACGGACAGGCCTTTCGGCTGATTATCAGTATGGTGACCCCGGTAATTTTAAGTACCTGTATTTACAATATGAGCAGTGCTACAAATCTGAAAATTTATACGGGAATTGCAGAGAGTCTATATGCCTATAGCGAAGCGGAGGCAACCACCTATTACGGGCTGTTCAGCGGAAAGGCAAACCAGATTACCAACATTCCCATTGCCCTGGCAACAGCCATGTCCTCGGCTATCATTCCCAGTATTTCTGCCAGCTTTGAGCAAAGGGACGGAAAGGGCTGCAAACAGAAGATCAGACGGGCGATGCAAACCACTATGCTGGTTTCCATTCCCGCAGCAACCGGTCTGGCGGTTTTGGCAAAACCGGTAGTATACGCCCTTTATCCACAGGCAGGGACCTTGAATATGACTGCCGGGCTTTTGCGGGTACTATCCATATCGGTAGTGTTTTACAGTATTTCCACCTTAAGCAACGGAGTACTGCAAGGAACAGGTTATGTGAATAAGCCGGTGATTCATGCGGCCTTATCATTGGTACTGCAGACCCTGGTATTGGTCCTTCTTCTGTTATGTACAAAGGTGGATTTGTATGGTATGGCTCTGGCGGCTATCTGCTACTCCTTAAGTATGAGTATATTAAACGGATTGAGTATGAAAAAAAAGCTGGGGTATCGACAGGAGATAAAAAAGACCTTTATCATTCCTCTTATGGCCTCTGTCCCTATGGGGCTGACAGCCTGGCTCATTTATGAAGGAAGTACGATTCTTTTTGCCTTTGCCGGACTTTTGGAGAAGGGAGAAATGAATTGGCTTTATAACGGCATCTGTCTGGTTATGGCTGTTTTAGCAGCTATTCCCACCTATTTTAGCCTTGTCATTCGACTGGGAGCGGTGGGAAAACGGGAGCTGGAGTCCATGCCGGGAGGAAGAACCATTCTAGGTATTGTCAGAAAATTACATTTACTTGCATAAAACAGGAAGATCAGAATAGGAAAAAGGGGTAGACTTTTCATAGTAAAAGGTTGTAGAATAATAAGTATGTATTTTGGAATATTAAAAAAGATAGAATGGGAAAAGGAAGCATGAAGTATGATTAAGATAGGATATAAAAGGATATTGAGTGCTGTTCTTTTGGCATTGGTTCTGAGCTTATCAGCCTGTGGTTCTGACAGGGTCTCTCAGTCAGAGGCAGGAAAGGAGCAGGAAGAGAACGGTTCAGGAAAAACTGAGGAAACAGTGGGAGAGCAGCTCAGCTATCTTACCGGTCTTCCGGTTTCACAGAAGCTTAGCCGGACAAGACCCCTGGCAGTGATGTTTAATAATATAGAGGCAGGCTGTCCCCAGGCAGGAATTGCAGAGGCATCCATTGTGTATGAGGCTCCGGTGGAAGGACGTATCACCAGATTAATGGGGATTTTTGAAGACTACAGCAATCTGGAAAAAATCGGTTCCATTCGTAGCAGCCGCGATTATTTTGTTTATTTTGCATTGGAATACGATGCCATATATGCTCATTTTGGGCAGGCAACTCCTTATGTAGGGGAATTATTGAACAGTGACCGGGTGGATAATATCAGTGGGGCAGTATCCGGAATTAATAATCCGGCTCCCAATGCTTTTTATCGAAGCAGTAACCGTAAAGCTCCTCATAATGTTTATCTGAGTCCGGCAGGAGTGCTAAAGGACATTGAAAAATTCCAATACCGAACCGCACTTCGGGATGACTATCAGGCTAAATTTGTATTTGCCGATGAGGATAACCCGGCAGATTATGCAAAACAGCCGGAAGCAGTCGTTTTATATCCCGGAGGAAAAAGTACGAATGCGGCCAATGGTTTTGCCAAAACTCAGTCCCGTTTTGAGTATAACCCGGAGGATGGTCTTTATTATCGTTTCCAGTATGGCAGTGAGCATATTGATGAGCTGACCGATGAGCAGCTGGCTTATACCAATGTCATTTTCCAGTATTGTCATGGCGAGGTACGGGATGGGAATGATTATCTGGCCTTCGGCTGTCATGGCGATGAAGGATATAAGGTTCAGGTATTTACCGGAGGAAAGATGGTTACGGGAACCTGGAGCCGGTCGGCAGATGAGGTTCCTGCTTCCTATGTGGATGAGGAAGGAAATCCTATTGTTCTGAACCCGGGAAAAACCTGGGTATGTATTGTTTGGGATGAATATGGACAGGATGTAGTCATTGAGTAATTACCATAAAAGAGGTGTTAGTCATGAAAAGTATATGGAACAGCTTTCTATTGGCCTTTTCTCTGTATTCCGTCAGCCCTAAGGCCAAAGTGGAAAGAAATAGAGAGAACAGCCGGTTTATTCTGCTTTTTATTCCATTGGTAGGAGCCGTTATCGGTTTTTGTATCAGTAAATGGGCCATTGGTTATCCCTATCTTTGCAGCTATGCCATTTTACCGGCGGTGGTGGGGGCGGTAATACCCAGCTTACTGTCAGCGGGTTCTCATCTGGATGGCTTTTTCAGAACCATGGATGCCCTTTGCTCCAATCAGTCCAGAGAGGGTAAGCTTCAGATTTTGGAGGATTCCCACGGAGGATATTTTGCAATCATCGTTTGCGTATGGTACTTTATGCTGGCCATTGGTATCTGGAGTGAAATGCCGGTAGACGGTCTCTTTATTCTTGCCTACAGCTTTGTCATTTCCAGAGCCTTATACGGTCTTTCCATTTTGACGCTAAAGCATGCCAAGGAAAGTAAATGTACCGTTTATGTACCGGAGGGTGGACTGAGATTAGGAGAGATCCTGATTCTGCTGGCTGTTGTTGCTGCCTGCAGCTTTCAGATGATGCGACTGAAAATGGATGTGGGACTGGCCTGTCTGGTGGGAGCGGCAGTCGCCTATGTACTCCATTTCTATGTGGCAAAAAAACATTTTGGCGGTATTACGGAAGATTTAGCCGGCTTTTTTGTACATATCTGCGAGGTGCTTATGCCGTTGGCGGCTTTAATTGCTTATAAGCAGTGGTGGGTATAAGAGATATAAGAAAGAAGATGATATTACCTAAAGTTATATCTGGTATAATTTATTTTTATATAAAGGAATATTGACAAGAATTAGATAAAACATTATTCTTATTAGATAAAGATTTTCAAAGGAGGATATTATGAAAAGATTACTTAGCTTAATGCTGGTTCTTTCCATGACAGTTGCCTTGCTGGCCGGCTGCTCAGGCAGTACGACAAACAGCAATACTCAGGCAGGAACGGAAAGTGCAGCAAACGAAAATGAGGCAGCCGATACGGCAGCTGAAGGTGGGGTATTTAACATTGGAGGAATCGGTCCTGTGACCGGTGGTGCAGCAGTTTATGGAATCGCCGTTAAAAATGGTGCCCAGCTGGCAGTTGATGAAATCAACGCAGCAGGTGGTATTAACGGTTCCCAGATTGCCTTTACCTTTGAGGATGATGAGCACGATGCAGAGAAATCCGTTAATGCCTATAACACCTTAAAGGATAAGGGGATTCATCTTCTTATGGGAACGGTAACCAGTGGTCCCTGTCTGGCAGTAGCAGAAGAAACCATGAACGATAATATGTATATGCTTACTCCCAGCGGAACGGCTGTAGAATGTGTACAGTATGATAATGCATTCCGGGTATGCTTCTCCGACCCCAATCAGGGTGGTAAGTCAGCAGAGTATATCGGTACCAATAACATTGCTTCTAAGGTAGCAGTCATCTACGACAGCTCTGATGTATACTCTTCAGGTATTTACACGGAATTTGTAAAAAAGGCACCTGAATATGGTATTGAAATCGTAGCGGCAGAAGCATTTACTGCTGATAATAAAACGGATTTCACTATCCAGCTTCAGAAGGCTAAGGATGGCGGTGCTGAGCTGGTATTCCTTCCCATCTACTATACGGAAGCAGCCCTGATTTTAAGTCAGGCAAACAGCATGGGCTTTGCTCCTATGTTCTTTGGCTGTGACGGACTTGATGGTATTCTTTCTGTAGAGGATTTTGATGCTTCTCTTGCAGAGGGTGTTATGCTTTTAACTCCTCTGGTTATTGATGAAAATGATCAGACCAGAGCCTTTGCAGCAGCCTATGAAGAGGCTTATGGAGAGACTCCCATTCAATTTGCAGCCAATGCTTACGATGCAATGTATATTATCAAGGCAGCACTTGAACAGTCTGGTGCGACACCGGATATGAGTGCATCTGAGCTTTGTGACCTGCTGAAGGCAGCAATGCTGGAAATCACGGTTGACGGTATTACAGGTCAAATGACCTGGACTGAAGACGGCGAAGTAAATAAGGAGCCTAAAGCAGTTAAAATTGTAGACGGTGCTTATTCAGCAATGTAAATTCAGACCGGAGAGGGCCGATGATTGTCGGCCCTTTTTTACATAAATAGTTACCTTAAAGAAAATTTGGAGGGGTTTATGAGCAGTTTTTTCACCTTTTTAATTAACGGAATCAGTCTGGGAAGTATATATGCAATTATTGCCCTGGGCTATACCATGGTGTACGGTATTGCTAAAATGCTGAACTTTGCCCATGGGGATGTCATTATGGTAGGCGGGTATGTGACCTTTTTATGCATGGGTTCATTGGGATTACCGCCCTTGGCGGCGGTACTTCTGGCCGTTATTGTCTGCACCGTCCTGGGCATTACCATTGAAAAAATTGCTTATAAGCCCCTGCGTAAGGCTTCCCCCCTGGCAGTATTGATTACGGCCATTGGAGTAAGCTACTTTTTACAGAATGCAGCGCTTTTACTTTTTGGAGCAAATACGAAGATGTTTACCTCTGTGATTACTCTGCCGGCTGTTTCTCTGGCAGGAGGGAGCATCAATATTACGGGAGAAACCATAGTGACAATTTTAGCTTGTATCATTATTATGGTGGGTCTTAACCTCTTTATTAAAAAGACCAAATCAGGTCAGGCTATGCTTGCCGTTTCAGAGGATAAAGGAGCGGCTGAGCTGATGGGGGTAAATGTAAACGGAACCATTTCCCTTACCTTTGCCATTGGTTCTGCCTTGGCGGCGGTGGCAGGAGTGCTGCTTTGCTCAGCCTATCCTACACTGAATCCCTATACCGGTTCCATGCCCGGCATTAAGGCCTTTACCGCTGCGGTTTTTGGGGGTATCGGTTCCATCCCGGGTGCTTTTGTAGGCGGGATTCTTTTGGGAGTTATTGAGAACTTGAGCAAAGCCTATATTTCCTCACAGCTGTCCGATGCCATTGTGTTTTCCGTATTGATCATCGTTCTTTTGGTGAAGCCTACCGGAATCCTGGGGAAGAAGATCAGTGAGAAGGTATAACTGTTTTCCAGGAAAATGTGCATAGAAAGGGTAAAGAAATGATGAAAAAAGAAAAGATAGCAAAATCCATAAAAAGCACATGGATTACTTTGGGAATAGTAGTAGCTGCCTATGTGATTTTACAGATATTTCTACAGATGGGAGCCTTGAGCAGTCTGGTTAAAGGACTTTTGGTCCCCCTTTGTACCTATGCCATTATGGCAGTTTCACTGAACCTGACGGTAGGAATTTTAGGTGAGCTTAGCCTGGGCCATGCGGGATTTATGTGTGTAGGTGCATTTTCCAGTGCGTTTTTCTCGCTTTGTATGAAAGAAAGCCTGGCAGCAGGGCCCAGATTTTTCCTCGCATTATTGATTGGCATTGCCGCAGCTGCATTGAGCGGATTTTTAATTGGTATTCCGGTTCTTCGTCTGAGAGGTGATTACCTGGCCATTGTAACCCTGGCTTTTGGGGAAATTATTAAGAATCTGGTAAATGTTCTTTATGTGGGAAAGGATCAGAACGGCTTCCATTTTTCCATAAAGGACTCTGTTTCTCTGGGATTGGAAGAAGGCGGAAAAGTCCTGATTAATGGGGCCCAGGGAATTACGGGAACACCTAAGGACTCTAATTTTACCATAGCGGCAATCCTTTTGCTGATTACGCTGATCATCGTACTTAATCTGATTCATTCCCGTCCCGGACGTGCGATTATGGCCATCAGGGACAATCGTATTGCTGCAGAGTCGATAGGAATCAATATTACTAAATATAAGCTGCTGGCCTTTTCTATTTCCGCAGGACTGGCTGGTATGGCAGGAGTGCTGTATGCCCATAATTTGTCTACCCTTGCAGCCCAGCCTAAGAACTTTGGCTATAATATGTCCATTATGATTCTGGTCTATGTGGTGCTGGGAGGAATCGGAAATATCCGCGGCTCCATGATTGCAGCCGTAATTCTGACTCTTCTGCCGGAGCTTTTGCGGGAATTACAGGATTACCGTATGCTGATTTATTCCATCGTGCTGATTGCTATGATGCTTTTCAACTGGAGTCCTAAGGCAAAGGAATGGAGAGAGAAATACTCTCCCAGACGTTTACTGGCCAAAAGAGCGGCAAAGGAGGAAGTATAAATGGCATTATTAGAAGTAAAGAATCTGGGCATTTCCTTTGGCGGCTTGCGGGCGGTAGACAGCTTTGAAATCACCATAGAAAAGGGACAGTTGTATGGGCTTATCGGCCCCAACGGCGCTGGTAAGACAACGGTGTTTAATATGCTTACAGGGGTATATAAGCCCAGTGACGGCAAAATTATCTTAGATGGAAAAAATATTACCGGAGCCAAGACCACCCAGATTAATCAGGCAGGAATTGCAAGAACCTTTCAGAATATTCGTCTGTTCAAAGACTTAAGTGTTTTAGATAATGTGAAGGCAGGGCTTCATCAGAATTACTCCTATACGGCCCTGGAGGGCATTCTTCGTCTGCCCAGATATTTTAAGGTGGAAAAAGCGATGAATGAGGAGGCCATAGAGCTGTTAAAGGTGTTTGATTTGGATAAAGAGGCGGATTACCTGGCCTCTAATCTGCCTTATGGTAAGCAGCGTAAGCTGGAGATTGCCAGAGCTCTGGCAACAGGTCCTAAGCTGCTTTTGCTGGATGAACCGGCAGCAGGAATGAATCCTAACGAGACGAAGGAGCTGATGGATACCATCCGTTTTGTCCGGGATAAATTTGCCATGACCATTCTGCTGATTGAGCATGATATGAAGCTGGTTTCCGGTATTTGTGAAAGGTTGACCGTTTTGAATTTCGGTCAGGTGTTGGCACAGGGAAAGACGCAGGAGGTTCTAAATGATCCTCAGGTAATTAAGGCTTATTTAGGAGAATAGAGATATGGCGATGCTTAGTGTAAAAAATCTTCAAGTGCATTATGGAATGATTAAGGCCATTAAGGATGTTTCCTTTGAGGTTAATCAGGGAGAGGTTATTGCCCTGATTGGTGCCAACGGAGCGGGAAAAACGACTATACTGCATACCATAAGCGGACTTTTGCAGCCCAGCCATGGTCAGATTATTTTTGAAGGAACGGATATTACCAAAATACCGGCTCATAAAATTGTTTCTCTGGGGATGGCCCATGTGCCGGAGGGACGGCGTATTTTTTCCCAGCTCACCGTTTTTGAAAATCTGAAAATGGGAGCCTATACCCGTAAGAATAAGACAGAGACAGAGGAGACGCTGAAGATGATCTATACCCGTTTTCCCCGTCTTGAGGAAAGAAAGAATCAGGTTGCGGGAACGCTTTCCGGAGGAGAACAGCAGATGCTGGCTATGGGAAGGGCATTAATGAGCCATCCCAGAATTATTCTGATGGACGAACCCTCCATGGGACTTTCTCCTATTTTCGTGGAAGAGGTATTCAACATTATTCGGGATATTTCTGCCGGAGGGACTACCGTACTTTTGGTGGAGCAGAATGCCAAAAAGGCTCTTACCATAGCGGACAGAGCCTATGTACTGGAAACCGGGAATATTATCCTTGAGGGAAATGCCGGGGAACTGATGAATAATGAATCTGTAAAGAAGGCATATTTGGGGGAATAGGAGGCAGTATGGGAAAACTGGTAATTACAATAGCAAGAAGCTACGGAAGCGGCGGAAGAACCATGGGAAAGCTTTTAGCCGGGGAATTGGGAATCGGCTATTATGATCGGGAGCTGGTTCGCCTGGCTTCCGATAAAAGCGGAGTGAATGAGGCCCTTTTCGGTCAGGTGGATGAAAAGGTGAAGTCTAATTCTCTTTTGGGAAGGATGAGAGTACGCGGCAAAGGGGAAGCACTTCCGCCGGACAGTGAGGACTTTTTATCCGAAGATAATCTTTTTCGTCTGCAGGCAGATGTAATCAGAGAATTGGCTGAGAAAGAAAGCTGTGTAATTGTGGGTAGATGTGCAGATCATGTGCTTAAGGATAACCCGGATGTGATTCGTCTTTACTGTTCGGCTCCCCTTAAGGACTGTATGGAAAGAGAACGCCAGTTATCCGGCCTTGAGGATAAGGAAATTATAAAAAAAATAGAGCGGATCGACAGAGAGAGGGCAGAATATTATAAACGCTATACAGGAAAAGACTGGAAGGATGCAGGAAATTATGATTTGTGCCTGAATACTACATCCATGAGTTATCCTGAATTAATCAGCGTGGTTAAAGCCTATATCAGGGTGTTTCAGGAAAGTCGGAAAAGAAAATAAATCAGGAAGCAGGAAAGCAGAGAGTCTTTTCTGCAAGAGGGAGAAAAAGATGCTGGTACAGAAATATGTGGATATGCTTAGTACTAAATCGGTTATTCGTACTCTTGCTGAATTTGCAGCGAAGAGAGGTCAGGAAATCGGATATGAAAATGTATTTGATTACAGCCTGGGCAACCCCTCCGTTCCCGTACCGGAAGAATTTACCCAAACCTGTATCCGTCTTTTAACGGATGAGCCGCCGGGCAGGCTTCATGGCTACAGCCAGAGTCTGGGTATTTATGAAGTGAGAGAAAAGGTGGCTAGGTCACTGAATCAGCGCTTTTCTATGAATTATACAGCCCATCATATTTTTATGACCAGCGGTGCTGCGGGGGCACTTTCGCATGCCTTTCGTCTTGTGGCCGGGGAGGGGGATGAGATTATCACCTTTGCTCCTTTTTTTCCGGAGTATAATCCTTACGTGAATCTAACCGGATCTGTATTAAAGGTTGTTCCGCCTCAGACAGAAGATTTTCAAATTAATATGAAAGCCTTAGAGGAGGCAATTAATAAAAAGACGAAGGCTGTTTTAATCAATACACCCAACAATCCTTCGGGGATTGTTTATACCCCGGCTACCCTTCAAAAGCTGGCGGAAATCCTGGAACGAAAAAGTAAAGAGCTGGGACACCGTATCTATCTGATTTCCGATGAGCCATATCGGGAGATTGTGTTTAAGGGAGTTGAGGCCTGCTATGTATCCTCCTTTTATGACCATACGATTTCCTGCTACTCCTTTTCCAAATCCCTCTCTCTTCCGGGAGAACGCATCGGCTATGTGGCAGTAAATCCTGCCTGTCCCGAAGCTAAGACCATGATTCAGATGTGCGGCCAGATTTCCAGAGGGATTGGTCATAACTGTCCTGCATCGCTGATTCAGCTGGCAGTAGCCGAGCATCTGGATCAAACTGCAGATTTGGGAATATATGAAACGAATGCTATGCTGTTATATGAGGAATTAATTCGATTGGGCTTTACCTGTGTGAAGCCCGGAGGAACCTTTTACCTTTTTCCGAAGGCTCTGGAAGAGGATGCAGGGCTCTTTTGTGAAAAGGCATTAAATTATGATCTGGTACTGGTGCCCTCAGATTCCTTTGGGTGTCCGGGCTATTTCAGAATGGCATACTGTATCGATACCGAAAAGGTGAAAAGAAGCCTGGAAGCCCTGAGAAAATTTGTGAAAGAAGAATACGGGAGGTAATGGGCATGATTCAAGCCGGCCTGATTTTGGAAGGTGGAGGAATGAAGGGTGTATATACATCCGGTGTCCTAGATTTTTTTCTGGAAAAAAAACTGGAGTTTTCCCACTGCTATGGGGTTTCTGCAGGAGCCTGTAATCTCTGTTCCTTTTTATCCAAACAAAAAAAGAGGGGCTACAGAAGTCTGACGGAGTATATGGATAATAAGCGATACTGCGGTATTTACAGCCTGATAACGGATGGAAATATTTTCAACAGTAAATTTGCTTATGATCTGGTTCCCAATTATTTGCTTCCCTTTGATTATGAAACCTATCAGCAGTATCCGGGAAAGGCCTATGCAGTGGCCACCAACATTGAAACGGGGAAGGCTGAGTATTTGGATATGATGGATATGGAGTATGTAATGAAGGCTATTCAGGCTTCGGCATCCCTGCCTTTAGTCTCCCGCAATGTGGAATATAAGGGAGGACTCTATCTGGATGGAGGGATTGCAGATTCTATCCCTATTCAGCGTTCCATTTTGGATGGGAATTGTAAAAATGTGGTTATTTTGACTAAGGAAAAAGGATATCGTAGAAAGCCTGCCGGTCATTTGCCGTTGCTTAAGGCAGTCTATCGGAAATATCCAAAAGTATATGAACTCATGAAGGAGCGGCATAATGCATATAATGAGACTATGGACTATCTGATTCGTCAGGTAGAAAATGGGCAGGCCTTTATTATTCAGCCTCAGCAGAAAAATACCATTAACCGTATTGAGAAGGATACCAATAAAATGGAGGCTCTCTATAACAACGGTTATACAGATGCAAAAAATTGCTATGACAGCTTAATGACCTATCTGGGTGAAGGAAAGGAAGAATCATGCTTGAATTGATTAAAGCGATTTTATTCGGAATTGTGGAAGGGATTACGGAGTGGCTCCCTATCAGCAGCACCGGTCATATGATTTTACTCAATGAATTTGTTACCCTGAATGTATCAGAAGAATTTTGGGAAATGTTTCTGGTGGTCATCCAGTTGGGGGCTATTCTGGCAGTAGTGCTTCTGTTTTGGAAAAAAATATTTCCTTTTGATTTCGGTAAAGAACCCATAGTTAAAAAAGATATTTTTGTGCTTTGGGGAAAAATCCTTGTGGCCTGCATACCGGCAGCAGTGGTAGGTATTCTGTTTGATGATTTACTGGATGAGTATTTGTATAATTATACGGTAGTCTCCTTTTCCCTGATTATTTTTGGTATTGCCTTTCTGATTATTGAAAACCAGAATAAGGGAAAATCCTCCCGGATTAATTCCCTTGCAGAAATTACCTGGAATACAGCCCTGATCATCGGCCTTTTTCAGCTGATTGCAGCTGTTTTCCCGGGGACCAGCCGTTCAGGAGCAACCATTGTGGGGGCATTAATGATTGGAGTGTCCAGAACGGTGGCTGCAGAGTTTACCTTCTTTCTGGCTATTCCGGTGATGCTGGGGGCAAGCCTGTTAAAGCTGCTGAAATTTGGCTTTACCTTTTCTGTCTCGGAGCTGATGATTTTATTAACGGGTATGCTGGTGGCTTTTCTGGTTTCCGTATTGGTTATCCGTTTTCTCATGGGCTACATCAAAAAGCATGATTTTAAGGTGTTTGGCTGGTATAGAATCATTTTAGGTACTTTGGTATTAGCTTATTTTAGTGTATTTGCATAAAAATAAATAAATCTTTACTATTCCTTTGGTGAGAAAATTAATTGACTATGTGGATAATCGATAGTAAACTTTAAATATAGAGTCAAAATTTGTGCTATATTGTCACAAAATAATTCACAAGATAACCTGTTGAGGGAATAATGCAGTAAGAGCATAATTTCTCAACCCACTAAGCTAGGATGGGAGAACGAATGAAAGCAAAAGTGATCAAGAAAACAGCAGGGGCTGCAACCGGTATACCGGAAGTAAAGGCGGCACCGGCAGCGGCGGAGACAGCAATTGTTAAGACAGTAGAAGCAAAAGAGACACCGAAGGAAGAGGTTAAGGAAGAGCCGGCTAAGAAGGAAACCAAGACAACGGCCAGGAAGAGTGCAGCTAAAACAAGAAAGACGGCATCTGAGAAGAAGCCGGCAGCAAAGGCAGCAGCCAAGAAGGTGGAGGTTAAGACCAGCGTTACCGTACAGTTTGAAGGTAAATCCTATTCCCAGGAGGAATTAATCAAGATTGCAAAGGATGTATGGAAATTTGACCTGAAGAAGAAGGTTGGAGACTTAAAATCCGTTGAGTTATATGTTAAGCCGGAGGAGAATACCTGCTATTATGTGATGAATGATGAAATTGCAGGAAGCTTCGCATTATAGGCTGCAGCTTAGGAATAGGATAGAAATGACAGATTACGGCTACTGCTATTTGCAGCAGCCGTTTTTGCTTTTTTATTTTCTGACAAGACAATCGGGTAAAAAAGTGCTATACTGTATATGTTTACACTGTATAAGAGGAGGATTTTTTATGTTGGACAAAAAAGTAGTGGAATTGTTAAATCAACAGGTGAATAAAGAGTTTTATTCTGCATATTTGTATCTGGATTTTTCCAATTACTACTATGATCAGGGGTTAGAGGGTTTTGGTAACTGGTTTAAAATTCAAGCCGAGGAAGAGAGAGATCACGCTATGCTGTTTATTCAGTATCTGCAGAATAATGGGGAGCAGATAGAGCTGGGGGCGATTGAGAAGCCTCAGGCAGATAAAAGCAATGCTAAATCAATTCTGACAGAAACCTTAAAGCACGAACAATATGTAACCACCCTGATCCATGATCTTTATGATGCGGCGCAAAGGGTTAAAGATTATCGCACCACTCAGTTCCTAGACTGGTTCGTTAAGGAACAGGGAGAAGAGGAAAATAATGCAGATAATTTGTTAAAACGATATGAGCTCTTTGGAGATGATCCTAAAAGTCTGTATATGCTGGATAATGAGTTGGGAAGCAGAACCTATTCAGCTCCCAGCCTGGTGCTGTAATGAATAAAAAGAAGGTGATCTGTCCCTGCTATGATATAACCAAAGGGGATATTGTATGTACACTCGAGCAGGGAGCAACCTGCTTTAAAGAGGTAAAAAAGTATACAAAAGTAGGAACTGCCTGTGGAAAATGTAAGCATAAGGCAAAAAAATTTACCAAAAAGATGATTGAGCAGCAAAAGAAATAAATGTTTCATAGGAGTGAACAATGTACAGCTTTGACAGCCGTGTAAGATTCAGCGAAACTGATCGGGAAAGAAGATTGACCCTGGAAGCTATAGTGGATTATTTTCAGGATTGCTCCACCTTCCAATCGGAGGATTTGGGGGTGGGACTTCTCCCCCTTAGGGAGCGTCAGCTGGTGTGGGTATTGTCCTATTGGCAGATTGTAATTGATGAGTATCCCCTTATGGGAGATTATATCAGTGTGTGTACCCATCCCCATGAATTTAGAGGATTTATGGGGATGCGTAATTTCTATATGAAAAATGCTGAGGGGAGAATGATTGTCAGGGCTAACTCCCTTTGGACTCTTCTTAATCGGGAAACCATGCGGCCCAGTCGGATTCCTGGGGATATTCAGTCAAAATATATTTTGGAAGAAAAAATTCCCATGGACTATGCGCCTAGGAAGGTAGCCGTAACCGGTGAAGAAACCGCCCTTGCCCCTTTGGTTGTTGAACGGCATCATCTGGACTGCAACGGCCATGTTAATAATGGCCAGTATATTCGGATTGCTGCCGCCTTCCTGCCGGAAGAGATGATGATTCATCAGCTTCGTGCAGAATACAAAGCCCAGGCCCACCTGGGGGACAGGATTTATCCTTACCAATACACAGATGGAGATAAGAGAATCATTGCTCTCTGCGATGGAGAAAAGGAACCTTATCTTATTGCAGAGTTTATCTGAGGATGACAAATTTTTACCGGTGAACATAGATAAGAAAGGAACTTTATATGCTTAAACTTGGAGAGAGACAACAGCTGGAAATCATAAAGAAGGTAGACTTTGGTGTTTATCTCATGGATCCACAGGAGAGAAATTCGGATGAACGTGTCCTGCTTCCCATGAAGCAGCTGCCCCGGGAAAAGACAATCGGGGACTTAATAGAGGTTTTTCTTTACAGGGATTCCAAGGACAGAATGATTGCTACCACAACCCATCCTCTTATTGAGCTGAATCAGGTTAAGGCTCTTAAGGTTATTGAGGTGGCAAAAATCGGTGCGTTTCTTGATTGGGGATTGGAAAAGGATCTGCTTCTGCCCTTTGGCGAGCAGACGAAAAAGGTAAAAGCGGGAGATGAGTGCCTGGTCACGCTGTATATTGATAAAAGCAGCCGCCTTTGTGCAACTATGAAGGTGTATCATCAGCTGAAAAGCGACAGTCCCTACCGAAAAAATGACCGGGTAGAGGGTATCGTATATGAAATCAGTAAAAATTTCGGAGCCTTTGTAGCTGTGGATGACTGCTACTCGGCACTGATTCCCAGGAAAGAATTTTTCGGAGAGCTTGAACCCGGTGATCGCATTCAGGCCCGGGTTACTGCTGTAAAGGAAGATGGAAAGCTGGATTTATCCATCAGGGAAAAGCTGCCGGTTCAGATTGCCCTTGATGCTGAAAAGGTAATACAAATTATCCGAGAATTTGATGGGGCACTTCCCTTTAATGACAAAGCAAATCCGGAGGTAATCCGCAGAGAAATGGGAATGAGCAAAAATGAGTTTAAAAGAGCTGTAGGCCATCTGCTGAAGGAAAAAAAGATAGAAATTACTGAAAAATCCATTCGTTTAGTATAAAAGTTCTGCAGTTTTCCACAATCGGAAAGTATTGCACTCCTGCCGAAAACAGGATATAATCTGGTGCGTAAACAAGAAAATAGAGCAAACCACATGAAGGTGGTTTTGCCGCACGAGGCGGCAAGGAGGAGAAAATGAAAGTACAAAATATTAACGATGTAGACAAATTTTTTAAGGTGATTGATGAATGTAAAGGCAAGGTTGAACTGGTAACCGGAGAGGGTGACAGACTTAACCTGAAATCCAAGCTTTCACAGTATGTTTCCATGGCAAAGATTTTTGCGGATGGAACCATTGCCGAGCTGGAAATTATCGCATATGAGCCTGAAGATATTACCAAGCTGGTAAACTTCATGATGGGTAACTAAAGAAGAGAAAGCAAAAGCACCTGCATGCAGGTGCTTTTTTACGCTCAGATTAAAGTTAATCATTCAAATCGAATGGAATCAAAGTAAAGTGCAAAGCTGGGACTATAGCCTTCCTCTTCTACACTGATGTATTCCAGATGATGAATAATCTCCCCATCTTTGATATAGCAGTGAAAATGGGTCATGGGAGCATCATATAGGTTGTAGCTGATAATGTATTTGTAGGCAGCCCGCCCGTTGATTTCAAGATTCGTCGATGATAACCCCTTTTGGTACATCAAAACTCAACTCACCTGCAGATATGGCATATATTATTCTTTTCTTCATTATTAAGCAGCTTTCTTAGCTTCTGCCCGTTTCTTGCCCCAAAGCAGGATTCCCACGCAGTATACGAAGGCTGCAATGGCACCGCCAATAGGACCGAGAATATTTTTACACACCACACCAACAGTAGCGGTGGCGAGGCTTGCGTTGGCTTCCTGTAAGCCCAGGTTGTAAACACCCATGGCTGCAGCTGCCCAAACCATAGCGATGAAGCCTTCTACCACCATCATACCATAGAAGGTAATACGTCCTTCATGCTCACTCTTCATGGTACGGGTGATGATGGCAGTCTGAGTGGAATGGAAACCGGATAACAGACCGCAGGCAACCGTAAGGAAGAACTTATATCCCAAAGAATACACCGATTGCGGAGAATAACAGTACAAGACCGAAAATCGGAT
>JBJFFP010000038.1:36811-45768 GCA_051891855.1 Lachnospiraceae bacterium
ATCCCAAAGAATACACCGATTGCGGAGAATAACAGTACAAGACCGAAAATCGGATAAATTCTACCAATGATTGCATCAATGGGAAACAGGGTGGCAATCAGGTAGTATACAAAAATTACGCCGTAAATTACCCAGGTGGAGATGAAGGCAATGGGGCCGAAAAGTACACCTTGAATAGGGCCCAGGATAGGGCCGGTACCTGCGATAAAAAAATAGACAAAAAAATACACGAGCCCTTTGACCCGTGTATTCTGATAGGGACAACCTATACCAGCATATCAAAGTTGGAGCCGATATGGGGATAGACGGAACGCTCCATTGCGGAGGAATCCAGCATTGCTACGATTCCCTTTCCCAGGGAGTCCATATTCTCCAAGGATTTGTCCAGCATGGCTGTCCCTACCTGGGTGAGGCTCATCTGCTGAGCTTGAATTACAGATAAAGAAGCAATATCCATAGCTCACCTCTTTCTGCCGAAAACGGCTGTCTAATATTGTAGAAATTCCTACATTTCTTATATCGGTAACAGACTCAGCTCTGTTTAGATTGAAATTGCCGTTATTTTTTGTTATACTGGTATAAATTTATTTTTCTATGGGTTCAGGAAAAAAGAGGAGAAGACCTTTCCGGGGGAAGGAAAGAATGAAGTGGTATGGAAGTATTAGGGATTTCGCTGAGTAATGTAGGCCTTAGGGAAGCCATCAGGCGAAGTGAGGGATACTTGAGGCAGGGCAGATTGAATACCATTGCCTATGTTTCGACAAAGAAGCTTATAGAGGCCTCAGAAAATGAGGAACAAAGAATCTGGTGGGAGAAGCTGGATCTAACCATTTGTGAGGATACCGAGGTGCTGAAGGCGGCAGGGGCAGTCAGTTATAACCGGCTCAAAGAAATCGAGGAAAACAGTTTTTTGAAGGAGTTCTTGAAGCTGCTGGCAAGGCGTCATACCTCTGTCCTTTTACTGGCAGAGGATGAAGAGAGGCTGAAGCTTCTGGAGGAAGAGCTGCGGCATATTCAGAGTAACCTGTTTGTGGTAGGAAGGGATACAACGGATTACTACCGGGAGAATAAGGAAGGATTGATTAATGCAATCAATGCCCAGGCTCCGGGAGTTATCCTTTCCAGATTGCCCTACCCTGAGGGGATTCACCTGATGTATGATTATCACAGCTATTTAAACAGCTCGGTCTGGCTGACTCTGCCGGAAACACTGGTAAAGAGTGAGACAGAAGGATGGAAGGAAAAAATGGCAGACCTGATCTACCGAAAGCTTTTGAATAAAAAGCTGCATCGTTTTGCGCAGGAGAAGGAACGGCAATAAAGAAACCGCGGCAGAAACCATAATCTGCATCGGTTTCTTTGTTTTTTGACAGATACATCAAAAATTCACTAAAAAACTATGGATTTTTTTGGTATTTTCTTTTAAAATGGTAATTGGGTATATTTTTAGCAAAAAAAAGAGGAATACATTTTGTGTATTTTGTCTAGGTGTTCAGGATGGCGGGGGCTTTTCCTGAAATAAAGAAGGAAAAGGAGAGGGGATAATGATTTCCAACCAGATTTTGCAAAATACGATTGAGGGTATAAAAGCCATTGGACGGGTCGAATTGTGCGTAGTGGATGCAGAGGGGAAGGCATTGGCTGAAACTACACCGGAGCTTTCCAAGAGGACGTCTACTGCGTTGGAATTTGCTAAATCACCGGCAGACAGCCAAGAGGTGGCAGGAAACCAGTATTTTAAGATCTATGATGAACAGCAGCTGGAATATATGTTGATTGCCATGGGCTCTGGTGAGAACGTTTATCTGGTAGGGAAGATGGCAGCTTTTCAGATTCATAATCTTCTGATAGCCTATAAGGAGCGTTTCGATAAAGATAATTTTATTAAAAATCTTTTATTGGACAACCTGCTTCTGGTAGATATATACAGTCGTGCCAAAAAGTTACACGTTCAGCCGGAGGCAAAGCGTGTTACCATGATTATCGAAGGAAAATCCGGTAAAGAACTTAACCTACTGGAGCTTATGCGCAGTAATTTCGGTGCCAGCGGGAAGGACTTTATTACAGCTGTAGATGAAAATAACGTAATTGTGGTTAAGGAAGTTGAGGAAACGGATACTGCCTCAGATATAGACAAGGCGGCCTATTCCTACCAATCCTTTTTGGAAAAGGAAGGGATTCGGGAAGTAAGAGTGGCCTACGGGACGGTAGTCAGAGAGATTAAAGAGGTAAGCCGTTCCTACAAAGAGGCCAAGATGGCCATGGATGTAGGTAAAATCTTCTTTGATGAAAGAATGGTCATTGCTTACAGTGAGTTGGGAATCGGACGTTTAATCTATCAGCTTCCCATCCCTCTTTGCAAAATGTTCATTAAGGAAATTTTCGGAGGAAAGAGTCCTGATGAATTTGATGAAGAGACCTTAACTACCATTATGAAGTTCTTTGAAAACAGCCTGAATGTTTCCGAGACCTCAAGGCAGCTTTTTATCCACAGGAATACCCTTGTTTATCGTTTGGATAAGCTGCAGAAGACTACGGGACTGGATTTAAGGGTGTTTGAGGATGCCATTACCTTCAAGATTGCGTTGATGGTTGTTAAGTACATGAAGTACATGGAGAGTTTTGAGTATTAGGAGAGTATAAACGTGGCGTTATTTAGACGAACCAGAACAAAAGCAATACCGGATGAAAACATTATTGTCCTGGAAAAAGTATCCAAGGCCTATGCTACCGGTGCTCCGGCTATGACAGGGGTGGATTTGACCATTAAGCGTGGAGAATTCGTTTTTATTGTGGGAGACAGCGGTTCCGGTAAATCCACATTGATTAAGCTTTTGCTTCGGGAGCTGCTTCCTACCACAGGAGATATCTACGTTAACGGACAGAGTCTGGCAGACCTAAAACGGAGAAATGTTCCCCGTTACCGACGAAACCTGGGAGTGGTTTTTCAGGATTTCCGTCTGCTGAAGGATCGGAATGTATATGAAAATGTAGCCTTTGCTCAGAGAGTCATACAGGTTCCCACCCGGCAAATTAGGAAGAACGTTCCTTCTATTTTATCGGTAGTAGGACTGGCAGGTAAGTATAAGGCAAAGCCCAGGCAGCTGTCGGGAGGTGAACAGCAGCGGGTTGCTCTTGCCAGGGCCCTGATTAATCGTCCGCCAATTCTGCTTTGTGATGAACCTACAGGTAATCTGGACCCGAAAAACTCCTGGGAAATTATGAAGCTTCTGGAACAAATTAATAAAAAAGGAACCACCGTTCTGGTGGTAACACACAACAGAGAAATCGTAAATGAGATGCAGAAGAGAGTGGTTACCATGAAAAAGGGAGTAATTGTAAGCGACGAAGAAAAGGGTGGTTATATCGATGAGGATTAGTACATTTTTCTATACGCTGAAGCAGGGTGTGAGTAATATTTTCAGGAATGCATGGTTTTCCCTGGCTTCGGTTGCAACCATCAGTGCCTGCCTGCTGCTCTTTGGTATTTTCTATGCTGTGGTAATGAATTTTCAGCATATTGTGAAAACAGCGGAGGAAGGCGTTTCCGTAACCGTACTTTTTGATGAGGGCTTATCGGAGGCGAGGATTCAGGAGATTGGTGATATGATCTCCAAAAGGACCGAGGTGGCCAAGGTGGAATATATTTCTGCTGATGAAGCATGGGAAAGCTTTAGGAAGGACTATTTCGGTGAGGAGTATTCCGATGGCTTTACAGAGAATCCGCTGGAAAATTCCGCCAGCTATGAGATTTATTTATCGGATGTTGCTCTTCAGGGAAGTCTGGTTGCCTATCTGGAGTCCATAGAAGGAATCCGCAAGGTAAATCGTTCCGAGCTGACGGCCTCTACCTTAAGCGGCGTAAATTCGCTGATTGGCTACGTGTCTGTAGGAATTATCGGAATTTTACTGGCAGTCTCCATCTTTCTGATTAGTAATACGGTTATGATTGGTATTCAGGTTCGTAAAGAAGAAATTAATATCATGAAGTATATAGGGGCAACGGACTTTTTCGTCCGCTCTCCCTTCGTTATTGAAGGCATGATCATAGGTGCTGTGGGAGCATGTATTCCTCTGGGAATGATATATGCTATTTACAGTTCAGTGGTACTGTATGTGCTGGAACGCTTTCCCATGCTCTCCTCCCTGCTAAAGTTTTTAACGGTAGAACAGATTTTTAATACGCTGATTCCGGTATCCTTGGTATTGGGCATCGGCATAGGATTTTTTGGAAGCTTTACTACGGTGAGAAAGCATCTGCACGTATAAATTTATTTGGAAAAGAAGATTGGATTATGAAGATGAAGAAAAAATGGATTAAAGGAATTGGCCTGGTATTGGTATGTGCCTGCTTGGCTGCTGTTTTACCGGAGCCTGTGCCTGTATCGGCTACCAGTGCTTTGGAGGAAAGTATTAAAGAGAAAAAGGATGCTATTGCCAAGGCGCAGGAAGAAAGAAAAAAGCTTCAGTCAGGCTTAAGTGATGTGAAGGCTATGGTGAAAGAGCTGGAGGCCTCTAAAAACAGTCTGTCGGAATATGTAAAAGAGCTGGATGGTCAGCTGATTGGTGTGGAAAATAAAATTCAGGAGCTGAAAGCTCTGATTGCCGAGAAGGAAGAAGAGATTGCAGTGACTAAGGCTGAATTGGAAGAAGCTGTAGAGATAGAAGAAACACAGTACGAGGAAATGAAGACCCGAATCAAATTTATGTATGAGAAAGGGAATCAGTTCTACGTTGAAATGATGCTGGGAGCCAGCAGCTTTTCCGATTTACTGAATAAGGCAGAATATATTGAAGCCATATCGGCCTATGACCGTCAGAAGCTGGAGGAGTATCAGCTTAATCGTGAGCTGATTGAAATATGTAAGGCAGAGCTGGAGGAGGAAGAAGCGGTTTTACAGGAGGCTAAGGCTGCAGTAGAGAAAGAGCAGGCTAATCTGGAAACGTTGATTTCTACCAAGGAAAGAGAAATTGTAAGCTATGAGACGGATATCAGCAACAAGGAAGAGGCTATTCGTCAATATGAAGCAGATATTGCAGCAGAGAATGCCGTTATTGCCGAACTGGAGCGGCAGGTTCAAGAGGAAATGAAGCTGCTGAACTCTGCCAATGCACCCACCTATGATGGCGGTATGTTCAAGTGGCCTTGTCCTTCTTATACCAGAATTTCGGATGAGTTTGGATGGAGGATTCATCCAACACTGGGGATAGAAAAGTTTCATAATGGTATTGATATGGCTGCTCCCAGCGGTTCCCCGATTTTAGCAGCCTACGATGGTGTAGTTGTGGCCTCCGCTTATAACAGTAGTATGGGAAATTATATTATGATTAATCATGGGGGCGGACTATATACAATCTATATGCATGCCTCGGCTTTGTATGTATCTGCAGGGCAGACGGTATCTATGGGAGATAAGATTGCTGCTGTAGGAACTACCGGACGTTCTACGGGAAATCATCTGCATTTCGGCGTTCGTTTAAACGGTGAATATGTGAATCCCAACTCCTATCTGGGAAGATAAAAAGGGATGTATTCTCCTAAAGGAAGAGACATATAGTGATAATAAGGTAAAGATGTGGCTGCATAGGAGGCACAGGATTTGGATACAGAGAAGGAAATACAGGAAATACAGACAAAAAAAGGAAAAAACGGATATTGGAGTGGGCTGCTTAGCGGCCTGCTTCTTGCTGTTTTATTGTTGGGCTGTGCCTATGTGGGACGGCAGGTATACAGAATTTATGAAGCAAGGCAGATTGCCAATGGCAAGGAACAATCAGAGCTTTTAAGCAGCTATACTACGGCTAAAATTGAAGTTATACAGGAAACCATAGATCAGTATTATCTATCTGAAACAAAGCTTACAGCTTTGGAAGATGGTCTATATTCCGGAATGGTAGATGCCCTGGGTGATCCCTATTCCGTATATTATTCTGCGGATGAATTGAAAGTAATCCAACAGAAGACGGAAGGGATTTATTATGGAATCGGTGCTTATATTTCCAAAGGCGCAACAGATGATTTTTGCACCATTAGCGGTGTAATCAAAAATACCCCTGCCGAGGAAGCCGATTTGCGGGCTGGGGATATTATCTATGAGGTAGATGGAATTTCAGCCCAAGGAATGGAAACTACAGAAGTGGTAGCGCTGATTAAGGGAGAAGAGGGAACCAGCGTAACCCTGACCCTGATTCGGGAGGGAGAAGCGGACTATCTTCACGTTCCTGTGGAAAGAAGGAAAATTGAAAGCCCCACAGTAGAATGGGAGATGCTGGAAAATAATATTGGTTATATTTTGATTACAGAATTTGATGATGTCACTACTGACCAGTTTGCAGAAGCTTTGGCGGAATGCAGAGGCAAGGGAATGACAGGACTGATTTTGGATTTGAGAAGTAATCCCGGGGGAAATCTGTCTACAGTATGTGAAATTGCCCGTATGCTTTTGCCCAAGGGATTAATCGTATATACAGAGGATAAGAATGGTAATCGTGATGAATATAGCTGTGACGGAACTCATCAGATTGATATACCACTGGTAGTTCTGGTAAATGGCTACAGTGCCAGTGCTTCTGAAATATTGGCAGGAGCAATTAAGGACTATGGTGTGGGAACAATAGTGGGAACTACCACCTTTGGTAAAGGAATTGTCCAGAGAATTATCTCTCTTTCCGATGGTTCGGCAGTAAAGCTGACCGTAAGCAAATATTATACACCCAATGGGAATGATATTCATGAGAAGGGGATTGAGCCGGATGTTGAAGTAGAATTTGATGGAGAAACCTATTATGCAGACGGTACGGATAATCAGCTTGAAGCCGCATTGGAATATTTTTCAAAATAGTTATTGACATATGTTAAAAATAGAGTTATGATAGGTTACGTAAGGAAATCATATTGATATTCGTTCCTCTAACAAATAAATGACTTTTATCACAAAAATGGCTGTTGTGTAAAGCAATGGCCATTTTTCTGTATATATCAGAAAGTGATAGATTAAATATAACCAAATGTATCCATGGGAAAAGCAGGAGCTGACTTTTTTTACATCCAGACGTCTATTTTTTACATCTCGCAGTCAAAGTGAATTTTTTTGCTTTAATTTATCCTAAAACAGTGTGTTTTGCAAATGCCCATTTAGAAATACTTGTAAAATGGAGAAGGGCATACTATAGTTAGTCAAAGGAAATGAGATAAACAGAATCAGATAAATTTTAGAAAGGACTTGACAGCTATGGAAAGTAGTGTAAAAATTACCTACCTACCTACCTACCTACCTACCTACCTACCTACCTATCCAGTATAAGTCTGTCTTTTTTTGCGATTTTTATAACAATTAAGAATATAAAGGGTGCGTCAAACTGCAAATTTTTCGCGGGCATGGCGTATCCTTTTTGTATTTAAACCGGGAAAGAAAAGACAAGAAAACAGTAAGCTGTCCCAGATGGGAGCTTTTTAATTATAGATAAAATAAAATACAAAGGAGGGCCACAATGAAAAAGATAGTAGGAGAAGTAAAAAAGAAACTATCTCTTCTGCTGGCAGTAGCCATGCTTATGGGCTCGCTTCCGGTGAGCACACTGACAGCTACAGCTGCTGCGCCGAATACGGAAGCAGTATTAGAAGAGTCAGCGCTGGTGGAAGAAGAAACAATAACACTGGTGGAAGAAGAGACAACACTGGTGGAAGAAGAAACAACAACACTGGTGGAAGAAGAGACAACACCGGTGGAAGAAGAGACAACACCGGCAGAGGAAGAGACGGTAATTGAGACGGAGGAAGAAACTTTAGAAGCCAATCAGACCGTTTCCGAAAATGGATACACTATTACATCGACTGGGGAAGGTGCTTCCGCAGTGATATCTGATGGTCCGCAGATTGCCGGTTATACACAGATTAAGAGTCTGGATGAGTTAACTGAGGATAAAAGCTATTTAATTGTAGCACAACATTCGACGGGTTCAGGCAGCGGAGTGTATGCCTTTTATGGAAATTCCCTAGGTCTGGAAATGAAACCGGGAGCATTAGAGAAAGTTGAGGATTCCACGGGAAGGCTTACAGTTAAACTGGAGAATTACGATCCCGCAACACAAGAAGATAACCCTATACAGGGAAGCTACCTGTTTGAACGGGAGACATTTAATTCTCAAGCTATCCAAGATAAGGTGGAATTGAGACTGGTGAAGGCAGGGTCTGACTATGTCCTTAGAACAGCAGAGGGCTATTATGTGGACCTTGTTGACAATATGCTTAGCTATGAAAAAGAAGCATTACAGATAACGGTAGGTGAAGGTAATCAGGATTTTGATATAAAAAGACTCGTACCGGAGAATGCGAATGTCGTTTCCCGTTTACTGACTTTAAATATAAGAGGTCAGGTCGGAATGGCTTCAAACCATACTGATTATAACACTGATTTTTGGGCTCCTCTTGACAATAACGAGAGTTATAACTATGGTGCCTACAAAACCTATCTTTATGCTAGGACTGATTATACCTTAACAGATACAGAGGTGAGACAAGACAAACGAGGCTTAGAGGCAGAGGTTAAGAATGCTCCAAAGTTTACTCCAGAACAGGAGGAGGATTATACACCCTATAGCTTAGATGTGTACAAGGAAGCACTGGCGGCTGCAGAGGAGGCACTTAATAATCCGGAAATTAACCAGGATGATTTAGATGCAATCAGACTGCGGCTTGTTAAAGCCATAGCAGGCCTTACTCTTATACCTACATATGAAAAGCCCGTGTTTTATGAATACCAATTGGTTACAAATGGTATTATTGAGGAGAATGCGGTATATATAATTGCTACTACCACGTCAGAAACAGAACCAAAGATATTATATAGCAATGGGAAGGAAAAGACAGACCGATTGTCGGCAACAGTAGCGAATAATATATTAACCCCAACTCTCGGCAACTTTAGCGAAACTACAGTTACCTGGAAGGTAGAGAA
>JBJFFP010000039.1:0-9693 GCA_051891855.1 Lachnospiraceae bacterium
GTATCAGCTGATATCATAGAAATGCTGAAAAATAAAATCAACAACTGGATGGCATGGAAAATATACCTTGTTGCCAATATCTGATGAGGACCGTGAAAACTATATAGAGTTGCACAGACAGTTAAATGGTGAGCAAACACTTTTTTTAAATCCTTATTGTAAAGATATGATGTGGGAACAGGTTCTAGAAGGAAGAGATAAAGTGTTTTCAATATTTAATCGTGATGGAGAATACTGTGGGAGTATAGAAATACAGCGTCCGGAAGCAGATATTCCTGAAATAGGTATTGATCTTCTAGAAAACAAGCGAAATAAAGGGATAGCCCCTAAGGTTGTTGTTATGTTGGCAAAGAGAACTTATCAAGATAAACCGGTGGAATACTATCTGATAAGGATATCGTCTAGAAATCTACATAGTAAACACGTTTTTGAGAAATTGGGTGCAGTTCCTATAGGAACAACTGAAAGTTCATTTAATACTTTTATGAAAAGTTTCAAAAAAGTTATGGGAGATACTGATGCTGGTGACGATGTGCAAGATAAGTTGAGAAAGTATTTTGATGAATGCGAAGATTCTGAGGAAGAGGTTGTATATGAATACAAATTGATTCCGAAAATATTTTTGTGAAGTATCGTTGGTATGGCAGAAGCTTTGCAGGAAAATGTGTCGAGTATAGAAGCGAACAGTAAATATCTTTTTTCATTAGAGAGATTGTTTTTGGATAAGTTGAAAAAAATATCTGACTATATAGCTTGTTTATGGGGTGTTTTCAGGGTAAAATAGAGTGAATAGAGGAGGTATGATGATGACAGCAGAGGAAATTCTGGAATACTGTCTTAGAGAATTAGAGGGTACGGTTTTAGTAAACAGCTGGGGAGAAAGGGGAATATTTTATAACCCGGACAGGAAGCTGAAACGAGGGATATATATTCTCACCGTTAAAGAAAAGGATGGAGAGAATGACAGCAGCTCCAATTTGAATAGAGAAAATCTGTATCGCGTAAATTTAGGAGTTCGCAGGCATACCTTCGAGAAGCTGTTTGGGAAAATACCTAAACGACCGGCCAAAGGTGCTGTTGTAGATATGGATTACGATTTTGCTGCCATAGATCGGCTTCTTCCCCATCCTGTATATGCCTGGATGGGCTGGATATGTATATGTAATCCTTCAGAAACCACATTTGACAGACTGAAGCCTTATCTTCAGGAGGCTTATGAATATGCAAAAGAAAAATACGCGAAGAAGAGAGTATAATGAAATTCTATCGTACCAAGGTTATGACAGTAGGAAATATTAGTTTAGGATATGAAAAGACAGAATGCAGGAAGTGAAGTGCGGATAATGTATACCACCGGAGGCCCACTGACCTATGAGCTTTCCCGTAAGTCAGTTAAGAATGTCAATCTTCGCATTGACCGGGAAGGGCGGATAAAGGTATCAGCTGATTATCGGGTTCCCATAAGCTTTATTGAGGACTTTATTCGGGAAAAAGAGGATTTTATCCGTAAGGCAGCAGAGAAGATGGTTAAGCGAAAAGAAGAGAAAGAGAGTGAAGAGTCGGGCTGGGAAAACGGAAAGCGAGTATCGGTACTGGGAAATTCCTATATACTGGCCATTCGGGAAGGAAAAAAAGAGGGGATTGATTTGGAAGCTCCCTATCTTTATCTTACGGTGAAGCCGGGGGCTGCAGAAAGCAGAAAGGAAGCCATATGGCAGGCCTGGCAGAAGAAGCTGGCTCATGAAATATTGGAAGAGCGGATGAACCTGATGGAGCAAAGGGTAGCCTGTCATGGAATTGTCTGCCGGGAAATGAATATCCGTAGAATGACCTCCCGATGGGGCTCATGCCAGCCTTCTAAAGAAAAAATCACTCTGAACACCAGACTGGTGGAAGCACCTCTAAAGGCTATTGATTATGTGGTGCTCCATGAACTGGCCCATATGAAATACCCACACCATCAGAAATCCTTCTATGACTTTATTGCCCGTTTTATGCCGGATTGGAAGGAAAGAAAGGAATTGCTGAAGGGAATAATTTAATTTTGATTTAAGAAAGGGAATTATAAATGAACAAAAAAGAAGAAGCAATTAAGTTACATAATAAGAAATACAACTGTGCCCAGGCGGTAGCCTGTGCCTTTGCCGAAGAAGCCGGAATAGATGAGAGGATTTTATTCCAAGCCAATGAGGGCTTTGGTCTGGGAATGGGAGGAACAGAGGGTGTCTGCGGAGCCCTTTCGGGAGCAGTAATGCTGGCCGGCTTTAAAAACAGTGACGGGAATACAGATAATCCGGCCTCAAAGGCTTCTACCTATCAGATATCCAGACAGATGCTGGAAGCCTTTAAAGAGAAAACCGGAAGCACCATCTGTAAGGAGCTTAAGGGCTTGGAGAGTGGACAGGTTCTATGCTCATGCCCCGATTGTGTTCGGGCAGGAGTTGAAGTAGTAGAGGAGGTATTAAAGCTGTGAAAAAAACACTGATTGTAATCGATATGCAGAAGGACTTTATTGACGGAGCTTTGGGCACAAAGGAAGCAGTATCCATTGTTTCCAGGGTAAAGGAGAAGATAGATACCTATTGTTCGAGAGGCGATGAGATTATTTTCACCAGAGATACCCACGGTGCAGATTACCTGAAGTCTAATGAGGGTAAATATCTTCCGGTGGAGCACTGTATGGAAGGAAGTGAAGGATGGCAGATAGCAGAGGGACTTGAGGTTCCCGGTGTGATTTATCTTAATAAGCCAAACTTCGGCTGCCTGGATTGGGGAAACTACAAGCTGGAAGAGGTGGAAATAGTGGGCTTATGTACGGATATCTGTGTGGTGTCTAACGCGTTGATTATTAAAGCCATGTATCCGGAGATTAAGGTGACCGTAGATGCCTCCTGCTGTGCGGGAGTAACTCCCGAGAGCCATAGAGCAGCGTTAACTACAATGAAAATGTGTCAGGTAGAAATCATAAATGAGTAGTAGGAAAATATCTTAATATAAAAGACTCTAAAAGAAAAAGCAGATAAGAAGCGATTGTAGAAGGGTAACCAAAGACAAATTTTACAGCCGCTTCTTAATTTTTAATTTTGAGTTAGATGAGACTTACTTCAAAACAGAAAAAGTGATAAGATGGATTGCGGACAGTATTAAGCATGGAGGTAAAGCGTGAAACGATATTTAACGTACATAAAAGGGGTGTGGTATTATTTTATTTTTGGCCCTTTTTTCATGATTTTAGAGGCCTGTGGAGAATTTATCCTGCCTTATTTAAGCGCCAATATCATCAATGTAGGAGCAGCAAAGGGAGATATTCCCTACATCATCCGAAACGGTCTTATGATGGCGCTCATCTCCCTTTGTATGATGATTTTGGGAGTTTTGGGAGTCAATTTCGGCATTCGGGGAGCCTCCCAGCTTGCTGCCGATATCCGCTTGGCAGCCTTTAAAAAGATTCAGACCTTTTCTTTTTCCAATATCGATGAATTTTCTACCGGCTCACTGATTACCAGAATGACCAACGATATTTCACAGGTGCAGAATTTTACACAGATGCTTTTACGGGGACTTTTCCGGTGCCCGGTTATGATTGTGGGAGCCATTGCCATGTCCTTTGCCCTGGAGCCGGAAATCGGATGGATTATTTTTGCCATTCTTCCTGTGCTGGCAGTAGTTATCGTGGCCATCGTGACAATCAGTACACCCCGATATACCAGAATGCAGCAGCAAATCGACCGGCTGAATACCAAGGTCAAGGAAACGGTGACCAACCAGAAGGTGATTAAATCCTTCGTGCGGGAAGAGGATGAGATTCGACATTTTGGAGAGGTGAATACTCTTCTATTTGAAAAAAGCACCAAAGCACTGAAAACTATGCTACTTATGCAGCCGCTGTCTGCCCTTATTGTTAATGGAGCCACCTTGGCTGTGGTCTGGATGGCAGGGGGGCAGATTATGGTAGGAAAAATGGAAATCGGTTCCTCAGGCTGTGGTAAATCCACTCTGGTATCCCTGATTCCCCGCCTTTATGATGTAACCGAAGGAGCTGTTTATGTAGATCAGATTAACGTAAAGGATCTTTTTTTGTATTCTCATACACACCCTGTCTACCCTGTCCGCATCTTATCTGCTTAGGCCAATCATCAATACCTTTATTTATTATGCTCCGGGGAAGGAAGACCTGGCAGAAAGGATTCGCGGACTCTTTTTTGCACTGTTATTTCTGGGTTTTCTCTATCTGGTCAGTGGGGCTACCCAATGGCTTCAGCAAAGAATAATGCTCAATGTATCCCAAAGAACCCTGAAGCATTTACGGCGGGACTTGTATGAAAAAATACAGACACTGCCCATGACCTATTTTGATAGCAACTCCACCGGAGATACCATGAGCCGTTTTACCAATGATGTGGATGTAGTAGGAGAAATGCTGAATACCACACTGATTCAGTTGATATCCGGAGTGATTACCATATCGGGAACGGTAGTACTGATGCTGATGACCAACTGGATTTTAGGACTCATTACGATTATTGTAACCCCTCTTTTAGTGGGAATCAGCAAGACCATAGTCAAAAAAGGCCGCAGTGCTTATGCCCGTCAGCAGAGGGTTCTGGGAATGCTCAATGGATTTGCTGAAGAAATGATTTCCGGTCAAAAGGTGGTAAAGGTATTTAACCACGAAGAAACGGCAGTGGAGGAATTTGCTTATTTAAATGAAGAAATGAAAAAGACACAGATCAAAGCACAGTTTAAGTCTTCACTTATGGGGCCTGTTACCCATCAGCTTTGTAATATAGTCTATGGGATTACAGCCTGTGTAGGGGGGATTCTTGTGGTAAAAAGGGGATTTGATATTGGAGGATTGACCATTTCCCTAAACTATACCCGGCAGTTTAATCGTCCGATCAATGAAATTTCCATGCAGATGAATACTGTTTTTGCAGCTTTGGCAGGAGCAGAAAGAGTTTTTGAGGTATTGGAAAAAGAACCGGAAAAAAATATGGATAATCTTCTTAAACCGGAAAAAATTAAAGGCCATATTGAAATGAGTCATGTGGATTTCGGCTATGTTCCCGGCTGTACGGTGCTTCATGATATTACCCTCTATGCCAAGCCGGGCCAGAAGGTGGCCTTTGTAGGTTCTACCGGGGCAGGAAAAACCACCATCACCAACCTGCTTCCTGCCTTTTATCAGCTGCAGGCAGGAGAAATTAAAATTGACGGCATTTCCATAGAAAAACTGGATAAAAGGATTCTACGCCGGAATATTGCCATGGTTTTGCAGGATACCCATCTGTTCACCGGAACTGTACGGGAAAATATTCGTTACGGAAGGTTGGATGCCACCGATGAGGAGGTAGAGCAGGCTGCTAAAGTCGCTTCAGCTCATTCCTTCATTATGCACCTTCAGGAGGGCTACGATACCTTATTGGAAAATGACGGAGCGGGACTGTCCCAAGGGCAGAGACAGCTTCTGAATATTGCCAGAGCAGCAATCAGTAAAGCTCCGATTCTGGTATTGGATGAAGCAACCTCCAGTATAGACACCCGCACAGAAAAAAATATTGAAAAAGGTATGGATTCCTTGATGAAAGACAGAACAACTCTGGTGATTGCCCATCGCCTTTCTACGGTAAGGAGAGCGGACGTAATCCTGGTGCTGGAGAAGGGAAGGATTGTGGAAAGAGGTACCCATGAGGAGCTTCTTAGATTAAAGGGAAGATATGCTGATCTTTACCACAAATTGGATGAGCTGGATTGAATTGGAGATAATCTCTTTATTCTACTGAAGAGAAAGTGCATATTCCATTCCTGAATGCGGATACTATAAGAGGCATCGATTGCACAAAGTAAAAGGTGTGATAAAAAAGCCGCAATCCACAAACAGGAGGTGTAGAAAATGACACAGTTATCAGAAAAAGAATTGAGTACACTTAAAGACCTTCTTTCTGAAGAAGAGCTTTTGGTAAAGAAATTTAAGATGCTTGCCGAGCATGCTGAGACTCAGCAGCTTAAGTGTAAAATGGAAGATATTGCAGATAAGCACCAGGGACATTTTAATGAGCTTTACCAGAAATTATCTTAAGGAGGAATAATTATGCCCGGAATTTATACCGAAAAAGAAATTTATTCAGATGCGCTGGCTGCCCAGAAAGCATCTACCAGCCATTTTAGTATGGCAGCCAATGAATGTGTACACGAGGACGTTAGAAAAACGGTAATGAAAATATTAAACCAGGAACACGAAATCCAAAAGGACGTTTTTGACGGAATGCACGCCGCCGGTTATTATCCCACTCCGGCAGCAGAGGAAAAAAAGGTACAGGATACAAAACAACAATTCAGCCAGTGTGCAAAATAAATTGTCTATTCTTTTCTTTTGTACTATAATAGTACCAGAGCATTCTGCGAAATAGGCAGAGGCACAATACCATGAGAGAAATTGGGGAGGAACAAAATGGCAGACTGGAATGATATTAAAAGAGCATTTGAGCGTGAGATGAACAAAAAGGAAGAAGATTTTTTTTCCAATGAAGAGAGGCTTCTGCAATGTATTGCCAAGTATTTGGGGCAGGATAAGGATGTTTCCGTAGTTAAGGGCTACCAGACCGAGGAGGTTCTGGAATTTCTCCAAAAGCCCATAGGCGACATCAAGAATTTGCTGGGTGGTGGATGGAAAGAAATGGATGATGCTGCCATAGAGACCCTGATTTATTCCCTGGCGAAAAAGGTAAAAAAATCCGCGGATTTTTTAGGCTGATGAAAATGAAGAAGAGTGGGACAGGTAGCTAATTCCATCTGTCCCACTTTTTATTTACTGCTTTACAATGTCTTTACCGATTCTTAGAGAAAAGAGCATAGGCATAAATATCTCCGGACTGACTGGTGTAGAAGTGTACTTCCGTTTCAAACGGGAAATATCCATTATCGTGCTGCTGATAACGGAAGCTGTACTTTATTCCCCGGCGGCCATTTTTATAGGCAGATACCAGAGAGGCCCGGGTCAGGGCTTTTGCAGCAATTTCCCTATCCTCAGGATGAATCCTTTTGGAGATGATTTCCCAGAAGATCTCCATATTGTCGTTTAGCGGAATGGTATCCTCATCCTCTACGGCCTCCAGAATACGGTAGAGATTATTGCTTAAGTCAAAAAATACGATTCCCTGGAAATGCAAGGAAATGGTATCCAACAGCTGGGACATTTCCTCGTTGTTCAGATTACTCTGTACCTTTGGAAGAGTTCGTTCCATTTTAAACTGATAGTCTTCCAGAAGCATTTCCTCTTCAAAAAAAGCAAAATTATTCTTCCCGTTACGTTTTACATGGTAAAGGGCAACGTCTGCATGCCGGTATAGGGTATCAAAATCATCCTCTCCGGCAGCCTGAACAGCACATCCGGCACTGCAGTGGATGCAGCGCTCATCATTTTCTCCAATAGAAATACTGGACAGCTTCTGTAAAAGCGAAGTCATTGCCAGGGTAACAGAGTTCACATTTTGTGCAGCACCCTGAAGAAAAACGAGAAACTCATCGCCGCCCATCCGAATCAGGATATCATCCTTACGAAAATGGGAGGAAAGTGTTTCGGCAATGCCTATAATGGCTTTATCTCCCTGGGCATGTCCAAGCGTATCATTAATTCCCTTCAGATCGTCTAAATCCAGAAGAATCATTATTCCGGCATTTTTTGCTGAAGAAGCCAACAGCTTTTTGATTTTTTCCGTACCAACCCCTCGCCGAAGAAGACCGGTCATGGCATCATAATCTGCCCGCCTGCTCATATCCAGCTTATCCTTCTGATTTGAGGTGATATCTGTTATGTGGACAAACATTTTTAGATGTCCGCTGAAGGAGTCAGTCAAAAGCTCTACATGAACCTGCAGCCAAAGTGGCTCATCCGTTTTGGATTTCGCTTCCCAGACATTTTCAAAATCATAACAGCCTTCCCGAAATTTTTGCATTAGAGAAGCCGGTGAATAATAGTCTGAGGCAGAAGCCGAATTATGACTGATATAATTGTTAAGAAGTATCCTGCAGCCCTCAGAGTAGGAGCTTCCTACATTGAAGCCTTCTTTCCAACGGGGAGAGCCCACACGCTTCTCTACGGTATCGGTAGTCAGATCAACCTCGATATAAACAAGGTGATCCTCAGAACGTTCACTGATGGATTGAATAAATCGCAGGTGGGCCATATCCTTCTCATGCTGTTCGGTAACGTCCTCAAAGGAGATAATAGCCGTAACCGGTTTATTCTCCTCAAAGACAGAGGAAAATTTGAAATGAAACCAACGGCATTTTCCTTCCGGCGTTCTGGCATGGATATGGGCCTCACCCAGAGGCTTACCCCCATGGATATCTGCAAACATCTGCTTCATTGGCTCAACACTTTCAGGAAGAAGGGAAGGATCATTGTCTATTCGTTCTGCTATATAGGGCTGACCAAACAGATGAGAGAAAACGTTGGCTTTGGCATTGTTTCCTGCCCAGGGACGAAACTCATGGCAGGCAATATCATAATAGTAGAGAGTACGGTTGGAATGCTGAGCAGCAATTTGGAATATCTGCTCATTTTTTTTCAGCCTCTCTTCCGCATTAATCCGTTTTTCTTCCGCAATTTTATATTCATAGGCATTTACCAGATTCTGCCTGAGAGTTTCTTCATCCTGCTTTTGCTGATCAATGCTTCGAGTTACTACAATGAACAGAATATCATCATCATAGGGATTGGACTGACGGATAGCAGTGGTTTCCGTCCAATGCCAGACCTTATCTTTTCCAATCCTGCGATAGGATAGCTGTAAAATTTCCTTACCCTGATTATATTGCCTCCACATACCTTCCGGATAGAAGATTTCCCGGAAAGCCTCCCGATCCTCTAAAGCCATATTATTAATACGAAGCTCAAGCATCTGCTGAAGGGATCCTTCCAGAGGGGTATCTAAGGTAGTAGCCTGATAATACTGAATCATGCGGTAAGTACCTTTAGTGAGATTAATGGACAGAATTTCGGGAAAAACCAATCGAACTACCTGTAACAGTCCATCCCTATCCAAGCCCTGCTTGCGATTAAACTCGTACTGATCCGTAATGTCCAGATAGGTAATAATGGCAGAAATAGGCTCTTCGGACTCATTTTTCAGAGTAGAAAATTCTATGCTGATTCTGCGCTTGCTTCCATCGGGAGAAGAAAAAATTACTGCAGTTTTTCCACAGGGTTCTCCCTTCTCTATGGAATCAAATATGTTGTACCAGGTTGTGATGCTTTCAGGTGAAATATTCCCTTTTTGCACATTCCATTCCGGGAAATTGTCTATAATTTCGGGAGAATGTATCTCTCGGGCAAATTCTGCGGGGAGGATGGCACGCCGGTTGTCGACCAGATAATGATACAGAGTACGATTGCTCATCTGCAGGCTGGCCTGGTATTCCTCCTCAATAAAATGAAGCTTTTCCGCTTTGGCATAGTAAGCAGAACGGTCAAATAAGGTACCATATACCTGCAGTATTCCGGTCTGTGAGGAAACGACATTCAGCGTTCCCAGGACGTAGGGCAGACTTTCCCTGTTAGGCCAAAGAAGACCGTTAAAGGAAAGGGAGCCACAGGAGGAGGCAAGAGTCTGCAGCAGATCTCCAATGGATTTCATAGGCCCGTTCGCCTGGGAAAAAGGACAGGCAGTAAGAAGTGCCTCCACAAATTCC
>JBJFFP010000039.1:9793-45603 GCA_051891855.1 Lachnospiraceae bacterium
GCTTATAGCCGTGCTTATAGCCGTGCTTATAGCCGTGCTTACAGACCAGTATATCCAAACATTCATCGCTGATAAATTCCGGAACCCATTTATTCCGGTAAAGTAAATGGAACACACCCCGGGAAGGAGTATGAGAACCGCTTGCATTCTCCATACCATCTACCTCCTTGCTGTATTTCAATAACTCTTCACAGTAGATGTGGAAGAGTTTGTTAATAGTACTATTATAACTTCTTTACATAAAACTGACAAGAAAAACGAAACAACCAGTTTTTACCAGGTGCGGGAATTCAGTTGCTTAAACTGGGCAACAGTAGATACGTGGGAATTCAGACCACCATCTACCGTGAAGACCTGTCCGGTCACATAATTGCTTTCATCAGAGGCAAGATATACACACATATGGCCGATATCCTCAGGACAGCCATAGCGATTAACCATGATATTGCTTAAGAAAATATCCTTCAGTGCCTGAGGGACATGGGCTTCATTTTCAGGAGTGACAATCAGGCCCGGACGAACGCAGTTACAGCGGATATTCTGCTTTCCATACTGCAAAGCAGTGGACTGGGTCAGCATATCTACACCGGCTTTTGCACAGGCATAGGCGGTAGAACCCAGATCGCCTCCGCAGGAAGCCATAGAGCCGATGTTAATAATGGAGCCACCTGTCTCATTCTTCTGCATATAGGCAAGGGCACATTTAGTCGTATAGAAGGTACCTCTTAAATCGCTCTGGAATACCTTATCCCACATTTCCAAAGTTAATTCATCCACACGGCCATCCTTTAAACCAACATTGGCAGCATTATTTACAAGCACATCGATTTTTCCGTATTTTTCCTGGGTGTCAGCCAGAAGCTTTTCGATACTTTCAGTCACGGTAATATCCATAAAATGATAGGTTGCTTCACCACCCTCTTTACGAATACTATCCACTACAGCCTGTCCCTTTTCCTCTCTGCGTCCGCAGATAACTACTTTAGCACCTTCTGCGGCAAAAAGTCTGGCAATTCCTACACCGATTCCACTGGTAGAGCCGGTAACAACAGCAACCTTGTCTTTTAATCTGTTCATCTTTAGAACCTCCTTTTTTCATCTATATTTAACAGGAAAACATCCCTGTCTATCTTAATGTATATCATTGGGAGGAAGAAATCAAGAAGAATGACAGACTTTACAAACCCTGCTTGTTTCAGTAAGATATAGGCTGATAAGCAGATAGAGTGATCGAAGGAGTAAGGAAATTTGGAAATTACATTAGAAGAATTAAATGCTTTAGATAAAGACGACTACCAGATTCTGGATATTCGCAGTGAAACGGAGCTTTCTTACGGAAAGATTCCGGGAGCCGTTGCCATATCTACAGAGAAATTACTGGCTGATCCCCCAAAGGATAAGAATAAGAAGTATGTGATTTGCTGTCATAAGGGCTGCTACAGCATTAAGGTGGCTGGTGAACTCTGGGATGAGGGTTATGATGCGGTCAGCCTTGCGGGAGGCTATGTGAATTGGCTGATGGATCAGGTAAAAAAGCAGGAGACTGAGGAAATCTGTGAGAGAGCTGAGCGAAGCCTGCAGAAAAAATTTCGGAAAACCATCTGGACCAGGTTTACCAGAGCTATCAAAACCTATGAGCTGGTAAAGGAAGGAGACAGAATCGCTGTATGCATTTCCGGGGGCAAGGATTCCATGCTGATGGCAAAGCTGTTCCAGCAATTGAAGCGTTTCAGTGATTTTCCTTTTGAGGTGAAGTTTCTGGTGATGGATCCGGGTTACAGTGCTGCCAATCGCATGGTGATTGAGGAAAATGCCAGAAAGCTGAAAATTCCTGTGGAGATTTTTGAATCGGATATTTTTGATTCGGTATATCATATAGAAAAATCTCCCTGCTATCTTTGTGCCAGGATGCGCAGAGGGCATCTGTACAGCTTTGCCCGGGAGCTTGGCTGCAATAAAATTGCCTTAGGACATCACTATGATGATGTGATTGAGACCATTTTGATGGGTATGCTCTACGGTGCTCAGATTCAGACCATGATGCCAAAGCTGCACAGCACCAACTTCGAAGGAATGGAGCTGATTCGCCCCCTTTACCTTGTGCGGGAAGAGGATATTAAAAAATGGAGGGACTATAATGAGCTTCATTTTATCCAGTGTGCCTGCAAATTTACGGATACCTGTACTACCTGCAACAGTCAGGAAAATAAGTCCAAGAGGATTGAGGTAAAGGAACTGATCGCTGAAATGAAGAAGTATAATCCGGAGGTGGAGAAGCATATTTTCAAGAGCGTGGAGAATGTCAATCTGGATACGGTAATTGCCTATAAAGAAAAGGGAAAGAAACACCACTTTCTGGATAATTATGATATTGATAGGAGAAGAATAGATGAGTAAATCCAATGAAATATACGAAAACACCAGTCCCGGGGAACTGGTGGCTATTTTACGAAAGCGGGTAGAAGGAACCTTCAGTGACCTAATGGGAATGAGGATTCTAAAGTACCATAAGGGCTATTGTCTATCAGAATTTATCATCAAGCCGGGGCATCGCAATCCTCTGGGCAGTGTTCACGGAGGCTGTTTATTTACTATTGCGGATACAACAGCAGGGACGGCCTCTATCCTCCTGGGAAGTGACAGTACGGTTACAACTATCGACGGAAATATCCAGTTTTTGAATCCTGTACTGGATTGTGAGGTAGTGTATGCTGAAGCGAATGTGGTAAAAAGCGGTAAACGAATTGTATATACTGATGTGGCAGTCAGGGATGAGGATGGGAAAATTTTTGCCAAGGGAAGCTTCACCTTTGCCAGAATCCGACTGCCCCATGTGGTTATGCCCAAGACAGAAGGAGGAAAAGCTTGAGAAAAGAGATGATTTATCTGGCCGGCGGATGCTTTTGGGGACTGGAAAAATATATGGAGGTAATTCCCGGTGTAGTGGATGTGGTATCCGGCTATGCCAACGGAGTCTGGGAAAAAGACAGGGCTCTTACCTATAAGGATGTATGTACAGGACTGACGGGCTTTCGGGAGACAGTAAGAGTGGAATATGACCCTGAAAGAGTCAGCCTGGAGGCCCTGCTGTTTGCCTTTTTTTCCGTTATCGATCCCACCGTTAAGGATCGCCAGGGACATGATATCGGAAGCCAGTATCAGACAGGCATCTATTATGTGAATGAGGAGCAAAAGGAAGTCATTGACAGGGTGGCTGAGCTGGAAAAAGAAAGGTATCCCCGGTTTGCCGTAGAGATTAAGCCTTTGGAATGCTTTATGGAGGCTGAAGAGTATCACCAGGATTATCTGACAAAAAATCCCGGAGGCTATTGCCACATTCATCCGGGACAGATTCGGGCGGCAGCGGCTATGGTGGTGGATCCTGCAATGTATCAGCGTCCTTCCCGGGAAGAGATTCAGGAAAGGCTGACACCGAGACAGCTTTATGTAACGCAGGAGAGTGGAACGGAGCCACCCTTTCAAAATGAATACTGGAATTTTTTTGAAAAAGGTATCTATGTGGATGTGGTATCCGGGGAACCGCTTTTTTCTTCGGAGGACAAGTACGCCAGTGGGTGTGGTTGGCCGGCTTTTTTTCGGGGAATTGACGCCAACACCTTCTTTCTGGCAGAGGATGATTCTCATGGTATGCACCGGATTGAGGTAAGAAGCCGGGCTGCAAACTCCCATTTGGGTCACGTTTTTGCCGATGATCCGGAATCACCTAACGGCACACGCTTCTGCATCAACAGTGCTTCTCTTCGCTTTATCCCTTACGAAAAAATGGAAGAAGAAGGCTATGGGAAGCTGAAGGAGAAAATATGTTTCAGAATAGAGTAGCGGTCATCACCGGAGGGGCCGGAGGAATCGGTCAGGCCATAGCCAGTGAGTTTAAAAAGGCAGGAGCTATTGTATGCAGCATCGATCTGGCTGAGGGAAATCACTACATGGGAGATGTGGGAGACAGGAAAGTATTGGAAGACTTTGCCTTTCATATCAGGCAAAACTATGGCAGAGTGGATTACCTCATTAATAATGCCCCCCCCTTAATGAAGGGAATAGAAGAATGCAGCTATGAGGAATTTGAACGTGCTTTAGCGGTAGGAGTGACGGCTCCCTTTTATCTGACCAAGCTGCTGCTGCCCATCTTTACTACCGGAGGTGCTGTTGTCAATATTTCTTCATCCAGAGACGGGATGAGTCAGGCTCAGACAGAGAGCTATACGGCTGCAAAGGGAGGAATTGCGGCACTTACCCACGCTATGGCAGTCAGTCTTGCGGGAAGGATAAGGGTCAACAGCATTTCTCCCGGCTGGATTGATACTGAGGGAATACAGTATGAAGGAGCAGATGCTCTCCAGCATCCCTCAGGACGGGTGGGAAATCCTTTGGATATTGCCCATATGGTTCTTTTCCTCTGTTCGGATAAAGCCGGTTTTATTACCGGAGAGAATATCCGTATTGACGGTGGAATGAGCAGACGGATGATTTATCACGGTGAGGAAGGCTGGAGCCTGAAAAGCTAAAATTCATCCTTATGGGTCTGGGCATAGTAGAAGATATACTGCTGCATGATTCCGGCACCATCCCTATATTTGGGAAAAGGATTTTTTCCCTTATATTTTTGTTCTATTACCTTCTTAATCCAGGTATCCACCGGGGCCAGTCGGGTTCTTCCGTAAGCGAACAGACAAATACAGTTGGCCACCTTTTCTCCAACACCGGAAACCTGTTTCAGGGCTTCGAGAAGCTTTTTATCTGAGTAGGAGGACAGGCGGTGAAGATCAAGCTGACCTGAGTTTACCTGCTGTACAGCATCAACAATGTAGGGAGCACGATAGCCCAGCTTATATTCCCTGAGTATTTCTTCCGTAACGGTGGATAGCTGTTTAGGTGTAGGAAAAGTATACAGCTTTTCGGAGTCAAGGGTTAAAGAGGTTCCATAGTTGACGGAAAGAGTTTCTACTGCATTTTTAATGGCAGGAATGGTCTTCTGCTGGGAAATAATGAAGGTAATCAGCATTTCCCAGGGATCCTGACGAAGGATACGTATACCCTGGCCATTTTCGGCAGCGGACAGCATATACTTGTCCCGGGGGCCGATTCGCTGACGTATATTGGCATAGCTTCGCCCCAGATCAAAATAAGGATACCATACGGTTTTCCAGATTTCTTCTGAACAGCTCACCTCAAAATATTCAGAGGAAGAGGGCTCTTCTTTAGACTGCTTTCGGATATACAGAACCTGATCGCCGGTAATAAAGCGATAGGTTCCCTCTTCCATAGCCTTTACCCGAAAGCATTGTCCACTATCTGCTATTTTCTTTAAATTAAAGTCATCAGTAATTGAGATAATCATATCTTATCCTATTCCGGTATTTTCCTTTAACTTCTACCTAAAGTTTTATCATATCATATCACATAACTAACTACCCCATTGTAACATATATATTGCCGGTTGAACAAAGGGAGTTTTAGCCGTCCTTCTTTTCAGAAGATAAATTCCCGTCAGCCCTTGTGAAATGGCTATAGCTATGCTACAATCAGGAAATGTCCGGGGAAAGAGGTGAGAATCCTCTGCGAGCCCGTCGCCGTAAATGCAAAAATCCTTTGGGAGAAAACAGTCTTACCTGCAGCCACATGCAGGGACAGGCCATTGGAGAATATCTGAGAAGGCTGCCTGTTGGATGCATTAAGCCGGAATATCCGGACAGAAATATTCCCGTATTATTTGCAGACAAATTGATTATGAGCAAAGAAGAGCCGCGGGCGCCGGCTTAAGGGAAGAATAAAAGAATAAGGAGAACAAAATGATGAAAATGAAGCTGAGTAAGAAAACTTGGTCATTCTTCCTTTGTATGATGCTGACTGTGGCTATGGCATTTACTGCAATCGGATGTAATGGCAAAACAGGAACAGAAACAGAAGTTACACAGACTGTGGAGACGAGTACCCGGGCGGAAGAAGTGGCGGAAGCCGTACAGTCCGAGGAGGACAGTGCTCAGTCAGAACTTCAGGTTCTGGGAGAAGGAAGTACCCAATTTATGCTGTCTGTAGTAGATGGAGAGGGGAAGGAAAGCCTGTTTGAAATCCATACCGATAAAACCAGTGTGGGAGAAGCTTTAGTGGAGCTGGGACTGGTAGAAGGTGAGGAAGGTGAATATGGCCTTTATGTGAAAACGGTAAATGGCATTACGGCAGATTATGATGCAGATCAGACCTACTGGGCATTTTATATCAACGATGAATATGCCATGACCGGAGTGGATCAGACTTCCATTACAGAAGGCGACAGCTATTCCCTTCGGATAAAAAAATGAAGCTGACCCTCAGGGAGATGACCACCTTTGCACTTTTGGGCAGTCTGATGTATGCTTCTAAAATAGCGCTGGAGTGGGCTCCAAACATACACCTTCTGGGTGTGTTTACCATAGCCTTTACCATCGTATACCGTAAGAAAGCGCTTTACCCCATTTATACCTATGTTCTGCTTAACGGGTTGTTAGTAGGATTTTCTACATGGTGGTATCCTCATCTGTATCTTTGGCTGATTTTGTGGGCGGTGGTAATGGTTCTGCCCCAAAATATGCCGCCAAAGGCAGCTCCGGTGGTATATATGCTGGTTTGTTCGGCACATGGTTTTTTATATGGAACACTATATGCACCCTTCCAGGCACTTGCTTTTGGATTGAATCTGGAGGGGATGGTTGCCTGGATCATTGCAGGGCTTCCCTTTGACGTTATTCACGGCGTCAGCAATTTCTTTTGCGGTATTTTGGTTATGCCTGTTGTACGGGCATTAAGACTTGCAGAAAAGGGAATGTCCCATGGACAGGAATAGTAGCAAAATTACAGAGAACTCCTTATGCAGATATGTAAGGGTACATAATCTGCATGGGGAGATTTTTTTTCATAAAATGTAAAATTCACAGAAAATTTAGCTTTTTTCAGTTTTTTCATTGTATCGGAGTATAAAATTTTTTATACTGATGTTAAAAAGTGTACTGTCAGTTTACAAACAGGGAGGTACCCATGGCCTATATTGAATTTAATCAGGTAGTTAAAGAATATATCTCCGGAGAAACGAGGATACGGGCTTTGGATAATGCGGATTTTCTGGTGGAGGAGGGTGAGCTGGCCGTTATTTTAGGCTCCTCCGGTGCGGGAAAAACCACAGCCTTGAATATACTGGGAGGAATGGACGTTCCTACTTCCGGCAGAATTTTAGTGGATGGAAAGGATATTTCCCGATATAAGAAGAAACAGCTTACTGCATACAGAAGAACGGATATAGGCTTTGTATTCCAATTTTACAATTTGGTGCCGAATTTGACCGCCTTAGAGAACGTGGAGCTGGCGGCCCAGGTGTGCAGAAATTCTCTGGATGCTTCCGAAACTCTGGATAAGGTTGGACTCAAAGGACGTAAGGACAATTTTCCTTCCCAGCTTTCGGGAGGAGAACAGCAGCGTGTTGCTATTGCCCGTGCCATTGCAAAAAATCCTAAGCTTTTATTGTGTGATGAACCTACCGGTGCATTAGACTACAATACGGGAAAGCAGATTTTACAGCTTTTGCAGGACACCTGCCGGAAAGAAAAAATCACCGTTATTTTAATTACCCATAATTCAGCTCTGGCACCTATGGCAGACAGGCTGATTCGCTTTAAAAGCGGAAAAGTAATTGAGATGGTAACCAACAGTAACCCTACACCTATTGCGGAAATTGAATGGTAAAGATGAAAACAGCAGCGGCTAAGGATATCCTTAGAACTATCGGAAAAGAAAAAAAGAGATTTATCTCCATAATGCTGATTACTGCACTGGGAGTTACTATGATGACGGGACTGTCAGCAGGCTGTCAGGATTTACGCTATTCTGCAGACCGTTTTTTTGACAGTCAGGAGCTGTTTGATATCAGTATTCAATCCACTCTGGGACTGACTGAGGAGGATGTAGAGGTATTGTCCGGTATTGAGGGTGTCAGGAAGGCCGAGGGCGGCTACAGTGAAATTGTGTATACTCAAAGCGGGGAGCTTAACAGAACGGCGGAAATAAAGACCCTACAGCCGGAAGGGATGAATCTTCCCTATGTTCTGGAAGGCAGGCTGCCCGCTAAGGCGGATGAAATTGCCGTGACGAAAAGTTATGTTAAGGATACGGGAAAAGCAATAGGGGACAGCCTTACCATTGAAGAAATGACGAAGGAGGATGAGGAAGAAAGTCTTGATTTTGTCCATAAGGAATATGTAATCACCGGAATAGTGATAGATGCCATGGATATTAATAATGCAGATGGATCGGTGGCCTTTCGTGCCACCCCTAATGCAGATTATACGTTTTTCGTATTGGCGGAAGCGGTGGACAGCGAAGTGTTTACTGTGGCTTATCTTTCTTTGGAGGGAGCAGGGGACTTGCTATGCTACACCAAGGAATATGAGGATAAAGTTGCTGCCGTAATTTCCTATATTGAAGAGGAGATAAAAGAGCAGCGTGAACAGGCAAGGTATGATAAGGTTCTGGATGAAGCACATGAAAGAATTTATGATGCAGAAGCTAAGATGAATGAGGCATTTGCTGAAGTGGGAGAAGAATTGGCCGATGCCGAAAAGGAAATAGCCGATGGATGGGAAGAGATAAAGGATGGCCGACAAAAGATTAACGATGGCCGTCAGGAGCTAGTGGAAAAGGAACAGGAGGCAGCCGGGGAAATAGCAGATGCCCGGGCGGAAATTGAAGAGGGATACCGAAAGCTGGAGGAAGGAGAGCAGGAGCTGAAGGAAGCTTCCCAGAAGCTATATCAGGGAAATCTCCGGATGGCAGAAGGCCGTGCAGCACTGGAAGAAAAGGAAAAGGAGACCCTGGAGCAGATTGCCGAAGGAGAGGCTGCCCTTGCCGAAAACCGAAAGAAAAATACTGAAGCAAAGACTGCCCTTGCAGGAAAGGTAGAGGGAATAGCCTCAGCCTTCGGCGAGAACTGGCCCGCTGAAGTTTGGAATGCTTATGTGGCTGCTGTTACACAGACCATAGCCTCCATGCTGGGAGAGCAGGGCGGGAATATGTCTTTTGCCATGACAGACCAAGAGCAGGAAGCATTGCTGCAGGAAGCAATGAATACGGTGTCAGCGGCCCGGCCTGATGTAGTAATAAACTTTAATCAAACCTTTACCGTACTGGCAGCCGCAGATCCCACCCAGGATGCTCAGGCATTTGTTTCCCAGATGTTTCAGCTGGCTGCGGCCACCGGTATGCTGGAGGCTACTGACCGGCTACTGAATCAGGCATCCCTTACACTGGCTGAGCAGAAGGCTTATGCACAGGGGCAGTTTGCAGCAGCCTGGGAAGAAATCGCAAAGGGGGAAGCAGAGCTTGCGGATGCCACTGCACAAATTCATGAGGGAAAGGCAGAGCTGGCTGAGAACAGACAAAAATTAGATGAAGCAGTCCTTGAACTACAGGAGAATGAAGAAAAGGCAAAGCAGGAATTTGCAGATGCAAGGGCAAAAATTAAGGAGAGTGAACAGGAGCTGACCCGGGGAGAGCAGGAGCTGATCCGGGGAGAGCAGGAGCTGACAGACCATCGGGCAGAGTATGAAGAGGAGAAAGCCAAAGCAGAGGATGAGATAGCAAAAGCCAAAGAAGAGGCAGAGGATTTAGATATGACCCAATGGTACGTTCAGGACAGAACCTCCCTAAGCGGTTATGTCAATGTGGACAGTGATACCACTGCTATTGAATCCTTGGCCTCTGTTTTTACCATTGTTTTTCTGGTGATTGCCATTCTCATCAGCCTGACCACAGTGACCCGCATGGTGGAGGAGGAGAGAGGTCTGGTAGGAACCTATAAGGCTCTTGGCTTCACCGATGGAGAAATACGAAAAAAATATGTAATTTATGCTTTTTTGGCAAGCTTTGCAGGAGGAATTTTGGGAGATTTCTGTGGCTTTATCGTACTACCTAAAATTTTATTTCTGTTTTTTGATATTATGTATTTGTTCCCCCACTATTTGATTCGCTTCAACCTTAATTCCGGTACGGTGGGAATGCTTCTGTTTATGCTGGGAATCGTAGGTGCAGCGATATGGGCATGTGAGACAGAGCTAAGGCAGCTTCCGGCACAGCTGATGCGGCCTAAGGCACCCAGGCTTGGCTCTAAGGTATTTCTGGAGAGAATTACGCCCTTGTGGAAGCGGCTGTCTTTTCTGAATAAGGTGACTGCCCGTAATCTTTTCCGTTACAAAAAAAGGATGCTGATGACGATTCTGGGGATTGCCGGCTGTACTGCCCTGGTGCTTTTCGGCTTTGCCATCAAAGACTCGGTGGCGGAGCTGATGCCCCTTCAGTATGATCGGGTCTACAAATATGATTTACTGGCTGCGGTTCAGGCGGAGGATAACCATAAGCTTTTAAGCTATATGGATAAAAGTGAGGAAGTAGAGAATTATCTGAATATTCAGGTGGAGACCGTCAAGCTGAAAAATGCCGAAGGAAATATGGAGAAGGTTCAGATTATGGTTTTTCCCGAGGGAGTAGACATCAGTCCCTATGTAACTTTGATTAATCGGAAGGGAGAAGGAATAGTGCTACCCGAAAAGGGAATTTATCTGACAGAAAATGCAGCCAAAAGCCTTAAGCTGGAAAAAGGAGAGACTGCATGGATGCAGAACCTGGATTTAATCCAGGTAGAGGTGGAAATCAGAGATATTGTAAAAAATTACCTGGGAAATAATATTTATATGTCCCAGAAAGCCTACGAAGCTGCTCTCGGGGAATATTCACCTAACGGTGTTCTGGCTAATCTGTCTGATACCTGTGAGGATCAGATTGGTTTTTCAAATACCCTATCTATGGAGAACTGGATACTTTCTTCCGTCAGTACAGAGGATTTAAAGGTGGGATTCGGGGCCGCATTTACGCTGATCAACATAGTGGTCTATGTGGTGCTTATTCTGGCAGCAGGGCTGGCTTTCGTCGTATTATTTACTCTGGCAAATACCAATATTTCCGAAAGAATCCGGGAGCTGGCTACCATCAAGGTGTTGGGATTTTTTGATCGTGAGGTGCATTTATATGTCAATAAGGAAACCATACTCCTTACCGGAATCGGTATTCTCTTAGGACTTCCTGTAGGAGCTGCCATGAGTAGTGCTCTCACAGATATTTTAGATATGCCTTCTATTTATTTTGCAGTAACGATTTATCCCAAAAGCTTTTGGCTGTCAGCAGGAATTTCCTTGCTGTTTGCCTTAATGGTACAGCTTTTGACAGACAGAACCCTGGACAGAGTAGACCCTATAGAGGCATTAAAGAGTGTAGAATAGAGGTGTATGCAAATCCCATAGGAATAGTAGGAAATAATTAATTCTCTTTAAAGAAAGGAAGGACGAATGAAAACAAGACAAAAGATGAAAAAAGTGATTATTCTAACGACAGTCTGTATGATAGCGGTATTCTTATGGACAATAGGGGGTAGTAAGCCCCTGAAAGCCAGAGCAGCAGGCAGAACGATTTCCATAGAATCCTGCCTCATTTCCGGAGAAGAGGTGGTTTGTCATCTGAAAGCTAGCCGGGTACCCGCAGGAGATGACGGGCTGTATTATCTTTACGCCAATGAGGTGTTTCAGGATGGCCCCACGGGAAGTATAGCAGCTACGGCTGAGTGTGGGGCTGACGTTACCGTTAGCTTTCCCCTCCAACATAATACCCCCCAATCCAATCTAAGCCGAAAATTTTTGGTGGCAGTTAAGCAGGGCGGGCGGATGATCCAGGTGAGTGATGAGCATTATATCACCAATCCGGAGGCAGTAGCTGCCTATACCACTGTACCTATGGAGGCAGGAATTAAAGGGCTTTTGCCGGATGGGGATATTACCGGCGCAGAAATAAAAGAGCTGGGAGTCAGTCAGGTGGTCTATAATATGCCCCTGGATAATATTTGTGTAAATGGAGATACTGCGGGAGCAATTCCTTTTTCCTATAATGGACAGACCTGGTATTTCAATGGCTCTGTGATTTCTTCCTATGACAACACAATCAAGTACCTGAATAATCTGGGAATCAAGGTTACTATGGTATTGTTAAATTGCGGTACCGGAGAGTACACCTCTCATCTGGTGCATCCAAAGGCGGTAGGGGGTGACTGCCCGGGCTATGCCCTGAATGTGGAGGATGAGGCAGCAGTAAACCACTTAAAGGCCATAGGTGCCTTTCTGGGACAGCGTTATTCCGGAAAGACAGGCTGTGGGCAGATCGATAACTGGATTCTTGGCAATGAAGTTAATGCCCGTACCTCCTGGTGGTATACCGGCTCTTCTTCCCTGGATTTTAATGTGAGTATTTATGTCAAAGCCTTTCGGATTTTTTATAATGAGTTAAAAGGGATGAATGCTAATGTGAGAGTATACAATTCCCTTGATCAGGAATGGAATCGCAAGTCCAATCCGGGCAGCTTTTTGTCAAAGGATTATCTGGATCGATTTAACTACTATATACTGCGTGAGGGAAATATTGACTGGGGACTTTCCTTCCATCCTTATAATTCTCCGCTGTACGATCCCTATGCCTGGAACGGACCTTCCGTCTGGGTGAAGAACAGTCTTTCCTCACCCTATATTACCATGCAGAATCTGGATATTTTAATTGATTACATGCATCAATCCCGCTATTTAAGCCCTACGGGAGAAGTCAGAAGCATTTCCCTAGCAGAAATCGGCTATACCTCCAGCTTTGGTACCGATAAACAGGAAGCTTCTGTAGCCTACGGTTATTTAAAGGCTGCCTCACTGCCGGATATAGATGCCTTTATGCTCTTTAGGCAAAGGGATGATGCCGAGGAAATGAAAAGCTATTTGGCCATGGGACTGACCGATCAGAACGGAAATAAGAAGCCGGCCTATGAAATCTATAAAAATCTGGGAACGGAAAAGGAAGCTGAAGTAAAAGCCCGGGTATCGGAAATCATCGGTATGGATATTGATGAGATGATAAGGGAAAAAGTCCTGTGGACCAGAGCAGGAAGCGGAGTTGTGGAGATGCCCAAATAGGACAGGTTATTGATAAAAAAATCCGTTGCATACCCAAAATCCGAAATGTACAATAGAAGTACATAATAGGAAAGGTGAAAGGAGAAGGGAATGGAAATTTTAATCACTGCGGCAGTAATTTTAATTATTCTAATCGTTTTTATTTGCGTGGGTTACGTGAAATCACCTCCGGATACGGCATTTTTGATTTCCGGCTTTCGCAAGCCGCGAATCCTCATTGGAAAAGCCGGGATTCGGATTCCTTTTTTGGAGCGCTTGGATAAGCTGTCTTTAAAAATGTTTTCCGTGGATGTAAAAACTACGGACTATGTTCCTAATGCAGAGTACATCAATGTAAAGGTGGATGCCACCGTCAAGATACGTATCGGTCAGACAGAGGAGATGATGACCCTTGCCTCCAAATTCTTTCTGAATGAGGCAGAGGATATGATTATTCGCCGGGTGCAGGATACTCTGGAGGGCAATATGCGTGAAATCGTAGGTCAGATGCGTTTGGAAGAAATGGTTACCGACCGTAAGGCCTTCGGGGAGCGGGTACAGGAAAATGCTATCCCGGATTTGAAAAAAATGGGTCTGGAAATGATTTCCTTTAACGTGCAGTCCTTCTCGGATCAGAATAATGTAATCGAAGATCTGGGTATTGATAATATTTCTCAGATTAAAAAAGGAGCGGCAGTTGCCAAAGCTCAGGCTGAACGTGACATTGCCATTGCTCAGGCTCAGGCGGCAAAGGATGCAAATGATGCCAAGGTACAGTCTGAGATGGAAATTGCGGAAAAACAGACCTCTCTGGCCATTCGTCAGGCAGAGCTGAAGCAGCAGTCAGACGTAAAGAAGGCAGAGGCAGACGCAGCGTATTCCATTCAGGAGCAGGAGCAGCGTAAAACCATCGAGGTAGCTTCGGCCAATGCCAATATTGCCAAAGCCGAACGTGAGGCTGAATTAAAGGCTCGTGAGGTTGAGGTAAAGAAGCAGACACTGGATGCGGAAATCCGTGCCAGGGCGGATGCGGAACGCTATCGCCAGGAGCAGGAGGCCCAGGCAGATTTGTTTAAGCGCCAGAAGGATGCAGAAGCTCGTCGTTATGAGAAGGAGCAGGAAGCTTTTGCGGAAATGAAGATTGCAGAAGCTCAGAAATTTGCAAAAGAACAGGAAGCAGAGGGTATTGCTGCTGTAGGTAAGGCAGAGGCAGAGGCTATTCGTGCCAAGGCACTTGCAGAAGCAGAAGGTATCGATAAGAAAGCGGAAGCGATGAAAAAGTACGGTGAAGCGGCAGTTATTGAAATGGTTGTTGGTGCTTTGCCTGAAATTGCAAAGAATGTGGCCGAACCTCTCAGCAGAGTGGATAAGATTACCATGTATGGAGAAGGAAACAGCACTAAGCTGATTTCCGATATTATTAACGGCACCACTCAGGTAACGGAGGGAATCAGTGCCGGAATGGGAATTGATCTTAAGAGTCTGATTCTGGGAGCCATGGGAGGAAAGCTGGCTGCAGATGCAGCTTCGCCGGATATTGTTGTTACCACCCAGACAGGAGAGGGAAAGAGTGGAACTGATGAAACAGTATTTCAAGAAAAATAGAATGATTACGGATGGATCCTTTGGTACATATTATGCCCAAAAGTATGATACCCTTGAAATGCCGGAGCTTGCAAATACCCACCATCCCCAGCGGGTAAAGGAGATTCACCGAGAATATATTTTGGCAGGGGCAAAGCTGATTCGCACCAATACCTTTGCCGTGAATAGGGAAAATATGTCCGGGGATTTTGCAAAGGTTCGGGAAAATATTGAAAGGGCCATTGACCTTGCCAGGGAAGTGGTTGAAGAGCTGAATAAACAGGTTTTTATTGCCGGGGATATCGGCCCTGCCGGAGTAGGAAAGGAAGAGGAATACTGCCGACTGGTAGATATTTTTCTGGAAAAAGGAATCTCACTTTTTACTTTTGAAACCTTTGGAGCCCTTGAGGAAATCCTTCCGGCTGTCAGGCGGGCAAAGGTAAAGGCGGCTACAGTCTTTGTGACCTTCAGCGTAAATCAATTTGGCTACAGCAGTCAGGGCTTAAGTGCCAGAAAGCTTTTGGAGAAGGCCTTTTCGGTAGAGGAGATTGACGGAGTGGGGTTAAACTGCGGCGTGGGCCCCGGTCATATGGAAAAAATCATGCAGACCATTGAATGGAAGGAGGATAAATTTCTCATTGTCCTTCCCAATGCCGGATATCCTAAGCGGCAGAGGGATTATCTGGTATTTAATAATCAACCCTCTTATTTTGCCCATGCAGTCAGTAAGCTGGCTGAAAAATATGGATTGGATGTTGTGGGAGGCTGCTGTGGAACCACACCGGCATTTATCCAGATGCTGGCAGAGGAAGTGCAGACTGATTTCGGAAGAGAATCTGCCAGGATGATCAGTAGTCAACAGCTTCATCCACAGAGAAAAAGCAAGGCTTTCTTTTTAGATGAAGAAGGAAAGGTAAAGGAGAAAAAGCTGATTGCAGTGGAATTGGCGCCGCCCTTTAACGGCCAGGATGAACAGCTTCTGGCCGCAGCCTACCAGCTAAAGGGTGCACCGGTGGATGTGATTACTTTTCCGGATTCCCCCTCAGGAAGAACCAGAGTGGATTCGGTTCTTATGGCAGCAAAGGTAAAGCGGGAAACGGGAATGGCCGTTATGCCCCATATTTGCTGTAGAGACAAGAATGCCATCGCCATGCGTTCTTTGTTTTTGGGAGCGGCGATTAATGATGTTCATAATATGCTGATTATTACCGGCGACCCCATTCCCACACTGGAGCGTCAGTCAACTAAGGGAGTTTTTAATTTCGATGCTGTAGGATTAATGAATATAGCCAGGGATATGAATGAGGAAGGAATGACACAGGTACCCATCACCTATGGAGGGGCTATTAATCAGGGCAGACGGAATCTGGAAATCGAAATCACAAGAGTGAAGCGAAAGATGGAGATGGGAGCGGAGTTCTTTTTGACCCAGCCGGTTTTTTCCCGGGATAGTGCAGAACGTATCCAACAGATTAAGGAAGAGACAGGAGCACGGATTTTATGCGGAATCATGCCTTTAATCAGCCGCAGAAATGCTCAGTTTATGCAAAATGAAATTCCCGGAGTTACCGTACCTATGGAAATTGTACAGCGCTATCCTGAGCAGGGAAGCAAGGAAGAGGGAGAAGCGGTTGGAATTGCTGTTGCGAAGGAAATGATCAAGATAACAAAAGATTTTGCAGACGGCTATTATTTTTCCTTTCCCTTTAATCGGGTATATCTGCTGGAGAAAATATGGGAATACTAATCAAAAAACTCATGGACTTCTTCCAATAAGAATAAAATAGGTTGAGTAGATTGCAGGATATAAATACTAAAAGTGGAGGTCAAGCATGAAGGTTTTATTGATTAACGGAAGTCCTCACGAAAAAGGATGTACCTATACTGCACTTCGTGAGGTGGCGGATACCCTGGAAAAGAATGGTATAGAAACCAGAATCCTGTATTTAGGTGTTAAGCCTGTAGCAGGCTGCATTGCCTGTGGCAGCTGTCGAAGGACAGGAAAATGCTTTGTGGATGATCAGGTCAATGAAATCATTGATGACATGGATGAAATTGGTGGGCTTGTGGTAGGCTCCCCTGTATATTATGCAGGAGCCGGCGGTCAGCTTACGGCTTTTCTTGATCGGCTGTTTTATGCCGGAAGTAAGGGACTTGCCGGAAAACCCGGTGCTGCCGTAGTCAGCTGCCGCAGGGGAGGAGCAACAGCAGCCTTTGACCAGCTGAACAAATATTTTACCATCAACTGTATGCCCATAGTGTCTTCGCAGTATTGGAATCAGGTTCATGGCAATACACCTGAAGAGGTACGCAAGGATGAAGAAGGGCTGCAGACCATGCGGACATTGGGAAGCCATATGGCATGGCTGTTAAAGTGTATCGAGCTGGGAAAATGCAATGGTATTGAAGGGCCTGTTCCTGAAGAAAAGATTGCAACGAATTTTATTCGGTAAAGTTATGAATATGTTATATCTTAATTATTATTTCTCCCCCTTAGGAAGAATTACTCTTGCTGCAAATGAAGAGGTGTTAACGGGGCTTTGGTTTGAGGGACAGAAATATTTTGGAGTTGGGCTGACGGGAGAAGAGCAGGAAAGATTATTGCCTGTTTTTGAGCATACAAGGCATTGGCTGGATATTTATTTTCAGGGAAAGGAGCCGGAGTTTATGCCTCCCTTATCTTTGGCAGGGACAGATTTTCAACAAAAGGTATGGAAAATTTTGCTGACTGTTCCCTATGGAAAAACCATAACCTACGGAACCATTGCGGAACAGCTTGCAGCTGAAAATGGGTTGAAACGTATGTCTGCCCAAGCGGTAGGAGGTGCAGTAGGACATAATCCTATTTCAGTTATTGTTCCCTGCCATAGAGTGGTAGGAGGGCAAGGGCAGCTTACCGGCTATGCCGGCGGAATAGAGAAGAAGGAAAGACTACTGGCTCTGGAAGGGATTTCTCCGATAAGTATTCACAGGGCAGGGCGAAAGTAAGAAAATTAGAAATAGAATTAACATGGAGTAATGAATAGGAGCCGGGCTTTTAATATCCGGCTCCTGTATCTTGTAGATAATCAGTTTTAATTTAATAATTGGATTTATGAATCTCAAAGTAGCTCTGAGGATGCTTACATACGGGGCAAACCTCGGGAGCTTTTTTCAGACCTACGGTAATATGGCCGCAGTTACGGCATTCCCAAATCTGGACATCACTCTTTTCAAATACCTGAGCAGTTTCTACGTTCTTCAGGAGAGCACGATAACGTTCCTCATGAGTTTTCTCAACTGCACCCACGGCACGGAACTGAGCAGCAAGCTCGGTGAAGCCTTCTTCATCAGCTTCCTTAGCCATACGGTCATACATATCGGTCCATTCTGCATTTTCGCCTTCAGCTGCATGAAGCAGATTCTCGGCAGTATCCCCAACTCCACCAAGAGCCTTAAACCATAATTTGGCATGCTCCTTCTCATTGTTGGCAGTTTCCTCAAAAATAGCAGCAATTTGTTCAAAGCCCTGTTTTTTAGCTACGGAAGCAAAAAAGGTATATTTGTTTCTTGCCATAGATTCACCGGCAAATGCTTCCCACAAATTCTTCTCAGTTTTGGTTCCTGCATAAGGATTATTTCCCATCGTTAGTTTCCTCCATTCCTTTTGGTTTTTATAGTAAAGGGAACAGACCCTTTCTATACTTTTTTCCTGTGTTTTAGACAGCCACCGCAGTCACAGAACTCCTCCTTACCCTCACAAAGCTCATAATCACCACCCTCAATTCGCAGAGGACGGCCCTCCACCAGGGCAACAGCAATTTTATGACGGGCCTGTGTGTAAATCTGTTGTACAGTAGTACGGGCTACCTTCATATAAACTCCGCATTCCTCCTGCGAGCGGCCCTCTTTATCCAGAATGCGAATAGATTCATACTCGTCAATAGTAAGAAATACAGGCTCTTTTCGGGAAGGACTATCCAGGGGGGCAAATTCCAAAGCGACGGGTAACTGACAAACCTTTCTGGATTTGCGTGGTCTTGCCAAATGAACCACCTCCTCAATTACTCCCAAACATGTTTCCCAATTGGGATGAAATAATTGTATCCCTTTTTTTGACATATGTCAACACAATTGTTTACATCCTATAGCTTGCTTCCGGTCAACATTTCGTAACCCTGCAGATACTTTTCAATGGTCTTATCTACAATATCCTGAGGCAGAGTCCAGTCATGTCCGGGATTTGCCGTAAGCCAGTCTCTGGCAAACTGTTTGTCAAAAGAGGGCTGTCCGTGACCGGGTTCATATTCATCCGCGGGCCAGAAACGGGAACTGTCGGGAGTCAGCATTTCGTCACCAAGAACAATATTGCCTTTCTCGTCCAGACCGAACTCAAATTTGGTATCGGCAATGATAATTCCTCTGCTTAAGGCGTAATCCGCACATTTTTTATATAGAGCAATGGTATAATCACAAAGCTTCTTGGCATATTCCTGTCCCTTTCCGGGAAAGGCTTTTTCCAGATGTTCTATACTTTGCTCAAAAGAGATATTTTCATCGTGATCACCGATTTCAGCCTTGGTAGAAGGGGTGTAAATCGGCTCAGGAAGCTTGTCAGATTCTTTTAAGCCTTCCGGAAGGCGAATACCGCAAACGGTGCCGTCAGCCTGGTAGCTCTTCCAACCGCTGCCGGTGATATATCCGCGTACAATACACTCTACAGGAAGCATATTTAATTTTCGGCACATCATACTATTGCCGTCAAAACGGGGCTGGCGGAAAAACTCCGGCATATCCTTTACGTTGGTGGAAATCATATGATTGGGAACAATATCTCTGGTTAAATCGAACCAGAAGCGGGAAATCTGAGTCAGAACGGTTCCCTTTTTGGTAACATCATTATTCAGAATTACATCAAAGCAGCTGATTCTGTCCGTAGCCACCATAATCAGACTGTCACCGTTATCATAAATCTCCCGTACTTTTCCTTCTTTGATTGGTTTCATGGTATATACCTCGCTTATTTTATATAATAGAATCATACTTACTTTATTAGATAACCAAATTTTCACTTAAAATGCAATGACTTTAAAGAAAAAGATAAAAAGAGATTTTTCTTTTCCTGATGAATATGGTATGATTAAATAGCTTCGGACAGCAGGATAATGGGCTGTTTGGATAAGAAGAATAAAAGAGTACACAGGAGGATTCAATCTATGTTGACTATAGGAACAAAAGCACCGGAATTTTCTCTTCCGGATCAGAACGGGGTAATCCATACCTTAAAAGAATATGCAGGCAAAAAGGTTATTCTCTACTTTTATCCCAAGGATAATACACCGGGCTGTACCAAGCAGGCCTGCGGCTTCAGTGAGAGAAGCCCGCAGTTTCAGGAAAAGGGAGCAGTTATTATCGGCATCAGTAAGGATAGTGTGGCCAGTCATAAGCGCTTTGAAGAAAAGTATGGCCTGAATTTTACTTTACTGGCAGACCCGGAGCTTGAGGTGATCAAAGCCTATGATGTATGGCAGGAAAAGAAGCTCTACGGTAAGGTTTCCATGGGGATTGTACGAACCACCTATCTGATTGATGAAGAAGGAACGATTATAAAGGCATTGGATAAGGTAAAGGCGGCAGACAATCCGCAGCAGATGCTTGATGAGCTGCAGTAGAGGAAAGCCGTATGCGAATCATTATTTCACCGGCTAAGAAAATGAAGCATGACAGTGATACTCTGGAGGCTGTGGATAAGCCGGTCTTTTTAGAAAAAACAAAGGAAATTCTTATCTGGCTGAAAAGGCAGACACCGGGGGATTTACAGAAGCTGTGGGCCTGTAATGATAAAATTGCCCAACAGAATATCCAACGGCTTGAGACAATGGAGCTAGACAAAAATCTGACACCGGCCATACTGTCTTACGAAGGAATCCAGTATCAATATATGGCGCCGGCGGTTTTTGAAGAGAAGATGCTTAATTATGTACAGAAGCATCTCAGGATACTTTCCGGCTTTTATGGGAGCGTTAAGCCCATGGATGGTGTCGTTCCCTACCGTTTGGAGATGCAGGCTAAGGCGGATATTGACGGAAGCGGTAACCTGTATGCCTTTTGGAAGGATACCCTGTACCGGGAGGTGATGGATCAGGATAGAGTAATCATCAATCTGGCCTCTAAGGAGTATTCACAATGCGTGGAAAAGTATCTGCAAAAGGGGGATACCTTTATTACCTGTATTTTTGCCGAGCTGGTGGGAAATAAGCCGGTTCAGAAGGGAACCTATGCCAAAATGGCAAGAGGGGAGATGGTACGGTTTATGGCAGAAAAACAGCTTCAGGACCCGGAAGAGATTAAAGCCTTTGACCGATTGGACTACAGCTTCTGCAAGGACCTTTCCGAGGTGAATGAGTTTGTGTTTATCCGAAAGAAATAAACCGCAGGAAGAGAGAATAGAGAAGAAAATGAAAAGGAAAGAAAAGCGAGAAAAATTTTGGAAAGCGGTACAGCTGGAATTAAGGGAGAATAAAAGCACCTTTTTGGTTTACAGCGGAATGCGTATTGTAATCATCTTAATGATGGTTCTGCAGTTTTTTAACCATAATTATGAGAATGTATTCTTATGCCTTTTAACTCTGTTTTTAATGATGATGCCCAGCATCCTGCAGGTTACGCTTAAGATTGAATTTCCGTCCACATTGGAGATCATTATTTTATGCTTTATTTTTGCAGCAGAAATTTTAGGCGAGATTCAATCCTTTTATATTCATTTTCCTTATTGGGATACCATACTGCATACACTGAATGGATTTTTATGTGCAGCTATAGGGTTTTCCCTGGTGGAGATTTTGAATCGCCATAAGCGACCTCAATTCAATCTGTCTCCGGTTTATTTGGTAATTGTTTCTTTTTGCTTCTCCATGACAATCGGAGTATTGTGGGAGTTTTTTGAATATGGAATGGACAGTCTGTTTAATCTGGATATGCAGAAGGATACGGTGATTCATGCCATATCCTCCACTTATCTGGATCCTACCAGACAGAATTTGCGGGTAGTGATCAGTCCCATTGAAGAAGTGCTGATTAACGGACAGGAGTTGGGAGTAGGAGGATATCTGGATATTGGACTTATTGATACCATGATGGATCTGATAGTTAATTTTATCGGTGCATTCAGCTTTTCTCTGTTGGGATATTTTTATCTGAAGCATCAGAACAGAAAAAATGTTATAATGAATTTGGTTCCGGTTCCTCAAAAAGAGCATAAATATGAGGAGCTGGAGGAAGAAGATACAAGGGAATAAAGGAGGAAGATATGACTTACGCGGAATTTTTTCAGGAAATAAAAAGCAGATTTGCAGGTACGGATGTGAGTAGTATTCATGAACATTTGGCCTTTCAGTTCAATATTGAGGATCAGGAGGCCGGAGGAATTTTTTATGTTGAGGTAAAAGACGGACAGCTGCATATTGAACCCTATGAATACTATGACCGACACGCCATTTTTATCGGAAGCCCCCAGCTGTTTATGAAAATTGCAGAAGGGAAGGAGGACCCGGTTGAGGCTTTTCTTACCCATAAGCTGAAGGTAGAAGGAGATTTGGATAAGGCATTAAAGCTGAAGGAAGTTATTGATCGGAAGAAGAAGGAAAGGAAAAAACGGAAATGAAAGGCAGATACATAAAGTCTGGAAGGAAACCGGCTAAAAGGGAAAAGGGAAGACTTCTTCCTCTGACGGCACTGACTGCCGGCGGACTGGCTCTGGCAGGAGCCATTGAAACGGCCTACTTTTACCGAAGGGTGATGAAGCGCTCACACACCGATGTGGAGCGGACGACGAAAATGGCCGGTACGGACTGGTCACAATATAAAGAAATTTTAGCACAAAGGAAAGAATATGTCCTGGCCCGGGAGCATGAAGAGGTTTACCAGACCTCTTTTGACGGACTTAGGCTTCATGGGGCCTGGTTTAGGCCTAAAGCAGAGGCGGGAAAATCGAAGAAGGTGGTGATCTGTTTTCATGGCTATACCAGTCAGGGGCTGAAAGACTTTATTGGGTTATCCTACTATTATCTGGAACAGGGATTTGGAATGCTTCATCCCGATGCCAGAGCCCACGGAGCCAGTGAAGGAGAATATATTGGTTTTGGCTGTCTGGACAGACAGGATGCTCTGCAGTGGATTCATTGGGTTATTGATCGCTGTGGGGAGGACGTGGAGATCCTGCTTCATGGAATTTCCATGGGGGCAGCAACGGTATTGATGGCCAGCGGCCTTGAGCTTCCTCCACAGGTAAAGGGGATTGTTTCGGATTGTGCCTTTACTTCACCAAAAGAAGTATTTACCCATGTTTTGCACTCCATGTACCATTTACCCGCCTTTCCGGTGATTCCTGCGGCGGATATCATTAATCGGAAAAAGGCCGGCTATGGGATGGATGAATGTAATGCAAAGCGGGAGGTGGCAAAGGCAAAGGTTCCCATTTTATTTATTCACGGAACAGCAGATACCTTTGTGCCATGCCGCATGTGTCAGGAAATCTATGACTGCTGTGCTTCGCCCAGGAAAATATTGCTGGTTGAAGGAGCGGCTCACGGAGAAAGTTATTTTAAGGATAGGGAAACCTATGAAAAGGCTCTGAATGAATTTCAGGAAGAAATTTTCGAATAAGGCTGCAAAAGGATACGTAAAAGCAGCAGAAAGAAGAGGTACTGATGAAAACAAGAAAAGGGTATAAGACTTATCCGCTGACGGTTGCACAGAAATTCCATTTTTATTATCTGGATTACTGTCCCAAAAAAGAAGTGGTGAATGTGGGAACCAGTCTGACTATTCAATATGATATTGACAGGGATGTGCTGTACAAATCCATTATGAAGGCCTATGAACGCTGTGAGGCCATGCGTATCCGCTTTGCCTACGATAAAAAGGAAAAGGAATGGTACCAGTACATTGTTGAGCATGAGGATTTCTGGGTGGATTATGAGGATTTTTCCGGAAAAACCATGGAAGAAGCAGAGGAGATTATGAAGGGCTGGACAAGGATTCCTTTCGTTCGAGAAGACTCCCGGATGAGCAGAATCGTAATGATTACCACTCCTGATGGCTATAATGGCCTGTATCTTCTGGGGGATCATCTTATTCTGGATGCCCAGTCCCTGATTGCTTTTTTGCGGGATATTATAGAAATCTACTGCAGTACCATGTTTGAGGAGGTAGAATACCCTAAGCCCATGCGTTCTTATCTGGAGCAGCTTGAAAAGGATTTGGCCTATGAGGCAGGAAGTAAGGCTCAGCAGAGGGACAGGGAATATTTTTATAAATTGATTGAGCACTCTGAACCGATTTATAACGGAATCGACGGTCCGGCAGCTCTGGAGAGAGAACGCCGGACAAATCCCAAAGCCAGAGCGGCACAATTCATTTCCGGGAATGTAGATGCCCAGCTGGATATTTTCCATCTGGAGGCAGAGCCTACAGCCCGATTAATGAAGTTTTGCGAAGAACAGCACATCTCCCTGCAGTGTCTGCTGATTATGGGGATTCGTACTTACTTACAGAAAATGAACGGAAATGATGATGTTTCCATTAATGTGGCCTATGCAAGAAGAGCCACCCTTTTGGAAAAAAAGTCCGGAGGAACCCGTATTCATTCCTTCCCTTTCAGAACCATTATTTCAACGGATAAAACCTTTATAGAAGGAATTTTGCATATTCGGGATGAGCAGAATGAGACCTTCCGCCATACCAACTTTAATCCTGTTGAGTATTTTGGATATCGAAGAAAGCTATACCCCATAGAGCCGGGAAGAAGCTATGAGCCCATGTCCCTGACCTATCAGCCTCTTACCTTAAAGGATAAGGGACTGACACAAATCGGTGATATTCATTACAAAACCAAATGGTATCCCAATGGGGCCACTACACAGGCCATGTATCTTACGGTTATGCACCGGCCCGACGACAATGGACTGGATTTTAATTTTGAGCATCAGATAGAAGCGATCAGCAGAGAACGTCTGGAGTATTTTTATTATTACTTATGTAAAATCATGTTCAAGGGAATTGAAAATCCCAATTTGACCATTGGAGAAATTATTAAGCTGGTATAATTCAAATGTATTTAAAAGAAGTACAGATACTTCGGAAGGGAGGAAAAGGAAAGATGTTTGAGCAGTTAGTGGATTTAATTACGGAGTATGTGGAGGTAGATAAGGAAAAGATTACTCCCGATTCCCGTTTTATGGAGGATCTGGGATTTACCTCTTTTGACTTTATGAGCCTTTTGGGAGAAATTGAAGATCGCTTTGATGTAGAGGTAGATCAGGAAAAGGCTGCAGACATACGTACAGTGCAGGAAGCAGTGGAGTATTTGGAAACCCTGAGTTAGAAAAGCAGCTGCTCCCGGGGAGCAGAACGAGGAGAGAAAATGAGTCAGGCAAAAAGCTATACCCTACGTCAGCTTCTGGTGCAGTCGGAGGAAGCCTTCAGCAGCCAGGATGCCTTTCGCTACAAGGTAAAGGGAACTGATGATGAAGGGAAAAAAACAATAAAAATTGAGTCAAAAACCTATCAGCAGCTGCGGCAGGATACGGAAAGATTATCAGCCCTTCTGGAAACTCTGGGTAAAAAGGGAAGCCATGTAGCGATTATTGGTGCTACCTCTTATTCCTGGGTTGTATCCTATTTCGGTATTGTAAACAGTGCAAGAGTGGCGGTTCCTCTGGATGCCCTGCTGCCTACAGAGGATGTTTGCCAGCTGCTGAATCGTGCAGATGTGGAGGTTTTGATTTTTGATGAGGGCAAGGCTGAAGTGGCAGAAGCGGCAAAGAAAAACTGCCCCCAGTTAAAGCAGCTGATTTCCATGGATGCATCGGAGAGTACAGAGGTCTGTCTGTCTCTCTGGGATGAGCTGGGAAAACAGGAGGCAGGATATGATTATGAGCCATTACCATCTGATCTGGCAACAATCATGTTTACTTCGGGAACGACGGGAAAGAGCAAGGGAGTTATGCTGACTCACGGTAATCTTGCGGAAAATGCCACTTGCCTGGATATGGGCTTTAAGCATGGTACGGTGGTAATGTCCGTATTGCCCATCCACCATGCCTATTGTCTCAGTATGGATATTTTGAAGACCTTATCCCTGGGAAGCGTAATCTGCATTAATGACTCGCTGATGAGAGTGGCAAAAAACATTAAGCTTTTTGAGCCGGAAATGATTCTCATGGTGCCGCTGATGATTGAGACATTGGTAAAGAAGCTGGAGGAGGCTGCCTGGGTTCCGGCACCTATCATTAAGGCAAAGGTCTTCGGAAAGCAGTTTAAGGCCATCTGCAGCGGAGGGGCATATCTGAATCCGGCTTATATTGATACCTTTGCCAAATTCGGAATTACCATTTACCAGGGGTATGGAATGACGGAATGTGCACCGGTAATCAGCAGCAATTATATTGGCAATATGAAGGCCGGCTCTGTAGGAAAGCTTATGCCCAACTGTGAAGCAAGGGTCGTGGATGAGGAGCTTTGGATTAAGGGAAGCAGTGTTATGCAGGGCTATTATAACATGCCGGAAGAAACGGCTGAGACTCTGGAGGACGGCTGGCTGAAAACCGGTGATTTGGGTTATGTGGATGAAGACGGCTTCGTTTTTTTGACCGGACGGAAAAAGAACTTGATTATTACGCCTAACGGTGAAAATGTTTCTCCCGAGGAAATTGAAAATAAGCTGGGAGAAAATCGCCTGGTTCAGGAGGTTCTGGTTCGGGAAAAGGAAGGAATGATTGAAGCGGAAATTTTCCCGGATTATGAGTATGTGAAGAAAAAGAAGATTAAGGATGTGAGGGAGGCTCTCCAGAAGCTGATAGATGAATACAATAAGCAGGCACCCTCCTATAAACGTATTTATGCACTGCAGGTAAGAGATGTGGAATTTGAAAAAAACACAACACGGAAGATTAAACGATTTTAAGAAAAATCGCTATGCACTCATAGATTCCTTGCGGGGCTTAAGCCTAATCAGCATGATCGGCTACCATGCCTGCTGGAATATGGTCTATCTTTACGGTTATCCCTGGAATTGGTACCAGGGTAAGGGAGCCGGGATATGGCAGCAGAGTATCTGCTGGACCTTCATTCTTTTATCCGGCTTTTGCTGGTCTATGGGAAAAAGACAGGTGAAAAATGGTCTGCTGGTTTTTTGCAGCGGCCTTTTGGTGAGTGGGGTAACTCTCTTTCTTATGCCACAAAACAGAGTGGTTTGCGGAGTGCTGACCTGTATCGGCTCCTGTATTCTGCTGCTGATTCCCCTGAATCGGGTATTGCAGAGAATACCGGCAATAGTGGGGCTTGTGGGAAGCTTTGTTCTGTTTTGCCTTACCCGGGGAATAAATGATGGGTGGCTGGGAATAGGCAGCTGGAGAGTATTTGAGCTGCCGGAGGTCTGGTACCGGCAGGATAACGGGCTGGGTATATTTGCGGCCTGGCTGGGAGTCACCCCCAAAGGTTTTTATTCCACAGACTATTTTTCCCTTGTCCCTTGGATTTTTCTTTTTCTGACGGGCTATTTTTTCTTTCATTTTTGTAAAAAAAGAAATTATCTGTCTGCAAAGCTTTTTAGGATGAAGATTCCTGTGGCTGAAAGCATGGGAAAACATTCATTGTTGATTTATCTGGCTCATCAACCGATTTTATATTTAATTGGGAATCTGTTTTTGTTATAATAAAGCCGGAAGGAAAATCCTTCCGGTTTTTTGTTGAAACTTTTTCTTTGTTCATTTCATCTATAAGACAAAGGGGTGAAGGAAAAAGAAAAATTTTCTCTTAGTATATCGCCATTGATGGCAGAGGGAGAGGAAATTAAAGTGAAAAGCATCTATGATCAGGCAGTGGAATACATCCTGGAGAATCAGGAAAAAATGTACAGGCTGGCTTACAGCCATGTACAAAACAAGGAGGATGCTCTGGATGTAGTGCAAAATTCCATTTGTACCGCTTTGGAAAAATGCGATTCCATTCGTAATACGAATGCGATAAAGACATGGATTTATCGGGTAGTGGTTAACGAAGCCCTGCAGCTTCTTAGAAAAGGCAAACGGGAGATTGCATGGGATCCGGGGACTCTGCCGGAGGAGGCTTATTGGGACAGCTCCCTGATAGAAGCAAAAGAAATCTATGCCAGGGTGCAGAAGCTTTCACCACCGGTCAAGACCATCATTATTCTCAGATTTTATGAGGAGCTTTCTTTGAAGGAAATTGCAGAGGTGACGGGCTTGAATATTAATACAGTGAAGACAAAGCTTTACCGGGGATTGGCAGAGTTGGGGAAAACCATTGAGCAATAGGGAAGGTGGAAAAATGAAAGATTTGCAGGAAAGCAAAAAAATTTATGAGCAAACGGAAATTCCGGCGGAGCTGTCGCAGATAGTCAATGACAGTATTCGTAAAATGGACGAAAAGAGAAGGAAGGATAGGGAAGATACAAAGGCTTCGATCCATAGCTTTGAACAAGGAAGAAAAAGAGGAAATAGAAAGATACTTAAGAGAAGCCTGACCACGGCAGCGGCATTTTTGATTTGCTTTACACTGGGGCTAAACAGCAACCAGGCCTTTGCGGGGCAGATGGGTGATCTCCCCATAATCGGAGTTTTGGCTAGGGTTTTGACTGTCCGTTCCTATGAGGAAAGTAATGCAGAGACGGGAATAAATGTGGCTGTAGAGGTTCCTGCAGTGGAGGCAGAGCTGATTAGTGCAAAGCCTTCTTCTGATAGTGAAAATGCTGATTTTGCATCTACAGAAGAGAAGACAGAAGCAGAAGAGGTACAGGCAAGACAACCTTCTCTGGCAGTGGATGTGAATGGGGAAATAGAAAAAGTAGTGGAAGAGCATCTGGCTAAGGCAGAAACAGATTTTGCGGAATATAAAAAGGCTTTCTTTGAAACCGGAGGAACTGAAGAAGAGTGGGCAGGAAGAACTATGGATGTCCAGGTAGACTATGAAATCAAGTTTCAGGATGGGGAAAGAGTATCCTTTGTTCTTTATTTGACGGAGGCCTGGGTAGCTTCCTATCAGCAGGAATATTACTATAATTTAAATTTGGCTGAAAACCGGGAAATTACTCTGGAAGAGCTTCTGGGCCCTGATTATGTGAAAATTGCCAATGAGAGCATCATTGCCCAGATGGACGAGCGGATGGCGGAAAATGAAGACTATGTTTACTGGGGAAGAGAACAGGATGATGACGGAATAGATATGGGAGGCTTTACCACAGTAGATGAAAATACAACCTTTTATATCAATGAGGCAGGAAACCCTGTAATTACGTTTGCGAAATATGAGGTGGCTCCCGGATTTATGGGAGTACAGGAGTTTGAAATAGAAAGATAATTTCATAGGAACCAATGAAAAAAGGCACCTTGTGGGGTGCCTTTTTCTATAATCAATCCGTAAAATTATCGAAATATCCCTGAACCAGGATAATCGGGGTTCCTTTATCTCCGGAGCCACTGGTCAGGTCACATAAGGAGCCTAGCAAATCCGTCAGCTGTCGGGGAGTAGTACCCTGAGAAGCCATATTTCCTACCAGATTGGCTTCTTTTTCCCTGATACTTCTTGAAATTGCTTCCTTTAATTCTTCCCCTCTTAAATCTGAAAAATCATTATCAGCCAGATATTTTAATTTTAATTCATTGGGGGTACCAATCAGTCCGTTGGTAAAAGCAGGGGAAACTACCGGATCAGCCAACTCCCAGATTTTTCCCTGTGGATCCTTGAACGCACCGTCACCATAGACCATAACCTCTACATTCTTCCCGGTCAGCTTCCTGATTTCATCTTGTATGGATTCTACCAAATCCTGGCATTCTCTTGGGAACAGCTTCACCTTGTCTTCAGTGGATTTATTTGAACCCAGAAGGCCATATTTTGTATTGTAGCCGCTTCCGTTAACCGGAGAAGTAAGAATATCATCCATACCACAGACTATTTTTGCACCGGCTTCAGTTAAAAGGCGCTTGGTACGCTTGCGTGTGTGGATGTCGCAGGTCAGCACGCAATCACTGTAGTTTAAAATGGTTTTTGCCTGATTACTGAAAATAATTTCTACATCAGCACCGGCTTCCTGAATAATATCCGAATAGTATTCCACATAATCCACACCGGTAAATTCATGCCTGTTCTCGCCAAACAGCTCCCGATATCTTTCTAAAGTGAGTACATCGCTGTAAGGATTAATACCGGCATCGTCCAGCTGATCATAGGTCAGCAGGGCGTTGCCTACTTCATCACTGGGATAGCTTAACATCAGCACTACTTTTTTGGCGCCCATGGCAATCCCTTTTAAACAGATAGCGAAGCGATTACGGGAAAGAATCGGGAAAATAACACCGATGGTTCCTCCGCCCAATTTTGCTCTCACATCATCAGCAATATCTTCAACAGTAGCATAGTTACCCTGAGAACGGGCCACGATAGATTCAGTTAAAGCAATTACATCCTTATCTCTTAATGAAAAAGGCTCGCTTTCTGCTGCTTCCATTATGCTGGTAACAGCAATATCAACCAGATTATCTCCTTCTCGGATAATGGGACAGCGGATACCTCTTGAAACAGTACCTACCTTTCTTTCCATAATGATTTACCTCACCTTTCCTTATGGGATGAAAATTGATAACAATCGGGACTTTAGCCCAGCAAAGTCCATTATACATATCCCTGTATAATCTTGCAACAAAAACTGTATAAACTGTCATAATCACCAATAATTTTATTTTGCTGAAACTTTTGCATACATTCATGTATCTATAAATCGGTAAGTGAAAATACATAGACATGGAGAATAATATCCATGAGAAATGGAGGAGAAAAATGAAAAAACACTTATTAACATTTGCACTGGTATCGGTAATGGGATTAACCGCCGCCTGCGGTAGTAAGGAAAAGCCACAAGAGGTTCAGGTATCGGTGACAACGAAGGAAGCTCAGGAATCAGCTGAGACAGAGAACATGATGGAAGATGAGCTGGTACAGGCAGAAGCGGTAGAAGGCGAAGTGACCGGTGTCATTGAAGAGATTAAGGATTTCAAGTTTATTGTTTACGACGAAGAGAGCGATACTTATTATGATTTTCCTATTGTGGAAGGTGGAGTGGATATGTCCGGCTTTGTTGTAGGAGATACCATTAAGGTAAGCTATAACGGAATTATTTCCGAGGTAGATCCTTTCCAAGGAGAGGTATTATCCGTTGAAAAGATAGCAGAATAGGAAACAGACAGCGGCTGCCCCATCGGGGCAGCCGCCATTTTTTATTTATCCTTAATCTGTGCGTGCAATTCCTGGAGAGAACGAAGCTGGCTGCTTCCGTGGGCCTTCATATACTTGAGGCCGTCAGCAGCAGCTCTTGCAGCTGCCATGGTGGTCATGTAAGGAATTTTTGCCTTTACGGCAGCCTTCCTCAGATAGCTATCGTCGTTAATGCTTTCCTTCCCGGCAGGAGTATTCACAATGAAGTCTACTTCCTTATTGTTAATGGTATCCAGGATACAGGGACGCCCTTCGTACAGCTTCCTTACCTTTTTGGCAGGAATGCCGGCCTGATTAATTACGTCACAGGTGGTTCCGGTGGCAATAATCTCAAAGCCGACCTCATGGAAATCCCGGGCAATTTCAGCCACTTCCTTTTTATCCTTATTGTTAACGGAGAACAGAACGGTTCCCCCCATAGGAAGCTTGGATTGTGTGGCCTCCTGTGCCTTGCAGAAGGCTTCGCCGTAGGAATCGGAAAGGCCAAGAACCTCACCGGTGGAGCGCATTTCCGGTCCCAGAATGGGATCCACCTCCTGGAACATATTGAAGGGGAAGACAGCTTCCTTTACACCATAATAAGGAATATCCTGTTCCTTCAAGGAGGGAACGGGTGAAGGCTTACCGGTAATTTCAGAGGTAATAATCTGGGTAGCCAGAGGTACCATGCGGATATTACATACCTTAGAGACTAAAGGCACGGTACGGGATGCCCGGGGATTGGCTTCCAGAACGTAAACCTTGCCGTCCTCGATGGCATACTGCATATTCATCAGACCCTTAACGTGCATTTCTTCGGCAATGCGTTTGGTATATTCTTTAATCGTTTCCACGTTTTCAGGAGAAATATGAACACTGGGAAGAATGCATGCGGAGTCTCCGGAGTGAACACCGGCCAGTTCAATATGCTCCATAACGGCAGGGACAAAAGCATGAGTTCCATCACTGATCGCATCAGCCTCGCATTCTATAGCATGGTTCAAAAACCGGTCAATCAGAATAGGCCTGTCAGGAGTGACACCAACCGCAGCCAGCATATAACTCTGCATACTTTCATCATCATACACCACTTCCATACCCCGTCCGCCGAGAACGTAGGAGGGACGAACCATTACCGGATAACCAATCTTTGCAGCGATAGCCAAAGCTTCCTCTACAGTGGTGGCCATACCTGATTCCGGCATGGGAATATCCAGTTTTTCCATCATGGCTCTGAACTGATCCCTGTCTTCTGCTAAATCAATAACCGAAGGAGAGGTACCCAGAATCTTCACCCCGTTTTTTTCCAGCTCTGCAGCCAGATTTAAAGGAGTCTGCCCGCCAAACTGGGCGATTACTCCCACCGGCTGTTCTTTATGATAAATGCTTAAAACATCCTCCAGAGTCAGAGGTTCAAAATAAAGTTTATCGGAGGTGTCGTAGTCGGTTGAAACGGTCTCCGGATTACAGTTGACGATAATGGTTTCAAAGCCCATTTGCCTTAAGGCAAGGGCCGCATGTACGCAGCAGTAGTCAAATTCAATACCCTGTCCGATTCGATTGGGACCACCGCCTAAAATCATAATCTTAGGCTTGTCATTATGGACGGGATTTTTATCCGGTGCATTGTAGGTAGAATAGTAGTAGGCACTGTTTTCGGTACCGCTTACATGAACACCTTCCCAGGCCTCGGTAAGTCCCAGATTGATCCGTTTATTTCGGATAGTTTCCTCGGAAATATCCAGAATCTGGCTTAAGTATTTATCGGAAAATCCATTCTTCTTGGCCGAGATGAGAGCTTCATCAGAAGGAAGGCTACCTTTGTTTTTCAGAAGGGCTTCCTCTTCCTCCACCAACTCACGCATTTGCTCGATAAAATAGGGTTTAACCTTGGTGATTTCAAACAACTCCTCGGTAGTAGCCCCCTTTCTGAGAGCTTCATACATGATAAAATAGCGTTCACTGGAGGCATTACCCAACATTTTGCAAAGCTGTTCCCGGGTGAGGGTATCAAAATTCTTAGCATGTCCCAGACCGTACCGTCCGGTCTCCAGGCTGCGGATAGCCTTCTGGAAGGCTTCCTTGTAGGTCTTGCCGATACTCATGACCTCACCTACGGCACGCATCTGTGTTCCCAGCTTATCTTCTACACCCTTAAACTTTTCAAAGGCCCAGCGGGCAAATTTGATTACCACATAATCGCCGTCGGGTACGTATTTATCCAGAGTTCCATATTTACCACAGGGAATGTCCTTTAAGGTAAGACCGGCAGCCAGCATGGCGGATACCAAAGCGATGGGAAAGCCGGTAGCCTTACTTGCCAAAGCAGATGAACGGGATGTACGGGGATTGATTTCGATAACGATGATACGATCGGTCACGGGGTCATGAGCGAACTGAACATTGGTTCCGCCAATTACCTGAACCGATTCAACGATTTTGTAAGCCTGCTCCTGCAAGCGTTTCTGACACTCTTCAGAAATGGTCAGCATAGGGGCACTGCAGAAGGAATCGCCGGTGTGTACACCAAGAGGATCAATGTTTTCGATAAAGCAGACAGTAATCATATTACCTTCAGCATCACGAACCACCTCCAGCTCCAGCTCTTCCCAGCCCAGAATGGATTCTTCTACTAATACCTGTCCCACCAGACTGGCCTGTAAGCCTCTGGAAATGACGGTCTTTAATTCTTCCTTATTATAAACCAGTCCGCCGCCGGCACCACCCATAGTGTAAGCGGGACGAAGAACCACAGGATAGCCCAGCTTCTCGGCAATGGCAAGTCCTTCTTCAACCGTATAGGCGACTTCGCTACGGGCCATTTCAATCCCCAGCTTATCCATGGCTTCCTTAAATTCGATACGGTCCTCACCCCGTTCGATGGCGTCAACCTGAACACCGATTACCTTAACCTGATATTTTTCCAGAATACCTGCCTGATGCAGCTCGGCACACAGATTCAATCCGGATTGCCCTCCCAGATTAGGAAGCAGGGCATCGGGCCTCTCCTTTTGAATAATCTGTTCCAGCCTGTCAATATTCAAGGGTTCAATATAAGTAATATCCGCGGTCTCGGGGTCGGTCATTATGGTTGCGGGATTGGAATTCACCAGTACGATTTCATAACCAAGCTTGCGAAGAGCCTTGCAGGCCTGGGTACCGGAGTAATCAAACTCACATGCCTGACCGATAATGATCGGACCTGAGCCGATAATGAGTATCTTGTGGATATCAGAGCGTTTTGGCATTGCATTATCCTCCTTATTTTCTTCCTTACTATTATATAGAAAATGAAAAAAAGCACAAGCAGAAAATAGGGAAAAGCAAAAAATCTTACTTTAGTCTTATAACGACAGGATTTGACAGATAAATCAGAAATCATGAGAAATATTCATGGGGCTATTGGAAAGGAGCAAAAAAAATAGTATACTGTATGGACAGAAGGGAATGCTACGGTTTGAGAAACGGAGGTACAAATGGGAAAACCTACTTTAGTGATTTTAGCAGCGGGAATGGGCAGCCGTTACGGCGGCTTAAAGCAGATTGATCCTATTGATGAAGCGGGGCATAAGATTATTGACTTCTCCATATACGATGCCTTACATGCAGGCTTCGGCAAGGTGGTATTCATTATTAAAAGGGAACATGAGGCAGATTTTCGCAGCTGTATCGGAGACGCAGTAAGCCGGCATATTGCGGTGGAATACGTTTATCAGGAGCTTACGGATGTTCCCGGGGGATTTACTATCCCTGCAAAACGGATTAAGCCCTGGGGAACTACCCATGCTCTGATGTGCTGCAAAAATACGGTCAGGGAACCCTTCGCCGTTATTAATGCAGATGATTATTATGGCAAAAGTGCCTATACAACCCTGGTGGAATTTCTAAAGGGAAACGAAGGGCAGGGAGCCATTCCCACCTATGCCATGGTGGGCTATGAACTAAAGAATACCCTGACGGATAAGGGAAGCGTAGCCAGAGGCTTGTGCGTTACCGATGAAAGAGATTTTTTGACACAGATTGTGGAGAGAACCAAAATCATCAAAACTAAAACAGGAGCTGCTTTTACGGAGGACGAGGGTAAGACCTGGGTATCGGTTTCGCCGGATACATTGGTTTCCATGAATATGTGGGCCTTTTATCCTTCTGTGTTTGACCTGTTTGACAGTGCTTTGAATAAGTTCTTTGCTAAGAAGGTGGCTGAAAATCCCCTGAAGGCAGAGTGTCTGATTCCTACAGAGGTAGGAGGACTTCTAGAGGAGAGAAAGGCTGAGGTAAAGGTGCTGTCCTCGCAGGATAAGTGGTTTGGAGTCACCTATCAGGAGGATAAGCCTCTGGTTAAGGCATCTATCCGCAAATTAAAGGATGAGGGAGTATATCCTGAAAAGCTCTGGGGTTAGGAAAAAAACAGGTATCACAGGTGATTCCTGTTTGATAGAATAGAAGCTGCTTTGGCAGCAGAAATGAGAGGTAGAAGATGGCAGTTTTAGTAACAGGTGGAGCCGGTTATATCGGCAGCCATACGGTAGTGGAATTACAGCAGGCGGGCTATGATGTGGTGGTTCTGGATAATCTCAGTAATTCCAGTGAAAAATCACTGAAAAGGGTGGAAGCGATTACCGGAAAGCCGGTACCCTTTTATCAGGCGGATATTTTGGACAGGGAAGCTTTGGAGAAGGTTTTTTCCAAAGAAAGCATTGACTCCTGTATTCATTTTGCCGGTCTGAAGGCGGTGGGAGAGTCCGTGTCAAAGCCCTGGGAATACTATGAGAATAATATTGCCGGTACACTGACTCTGGTGGATGTGATGAGAAAACACAATTGCAAAAATATTATTTTTTCCTCTTCAGCAACGGTTTATGGAGACCCTGCCTTTATTCCCATAACGGAAGAATGTCCTAAGGGAACCTGCACCAATCCCTATGGATGGACCAAATCCATGCTGGAGCAGATTCT
>JBJFFP010000040.1:0-43886 GCA_051891855.1 Lachnospiraceae bacterium
AGAAAATACGTTCCGGCACCTTCAGATTCTGGCTCTTATCCGCCAGATAAAGTGCGACCGTTCCCTCATAAGAGGCAATTTCTTTTGCATAAACTGCCTGAAGCTGCCCAAATGCTTCTTTTAGCCAGTGACTATTCACATACTCTGCTCCTAATGTAAATGGCACAGAGTTCAAAAGCCGCTCCATCACATTCTCATCTAATGACACCTCGATATGTTCCCTTGCAACTTCCAAATCCGGCTGACGAGTCAGCATCTGCTGAAATCCATCTGCAACCTGATAAAGAAACGAACCTGCTGCATCCAGCCATTTGGGTCTTTTTTCAAATCCAATAGCATAGACTGCCTCCCATTTGTCAAATTCAAACCGCTCCTTCCATGGGATAATATCCTCTACATATTCTCCATCTTGGTTATCTAACATAAATCCTTTTTGCGTAAAACGAAAATGCAAAATTTTCTGCTTTTCTCTATGCTTCTTATCTTTTGTTAGCATTTTGCTACCTCCATGTCTGCTTCAGCAAATATCATTTCAGTATAAGTACTACTCACTATAAAATAACTGCTTTGGACTCTTTGGCTTATCAGGATTAGTCATTTTAATTTTTCCACTTTCCACCAATGGCATAATATGCGTCTGAATAGCGTAAGTAACAGAAGATAATCCCAGATATTCACATATTTCTTTCCTTGTACGTGGTGTTCTGCAGAATACCAAAAGATTATTTACTTCTTCTAATTCCGGTTCGATTCTATAAATATTTTCTGACTTATAAAACGTTACCGAAAAACTGCCTCTCTCATCCGCAAACTTCGGTTCCTTAAGATGAAATTTTTCCATTTCTCTGCGAATTGTCGGTATACCGGAATATCTGTTTTCTGTAATACGTAAGGTTTCTAATGCCAACGCCAAAACAGGATTTCTCGTGTCCGGCTGCATTTTCCCCAACTGGTCTACTTTAATTCTTCCGTATATGCCTCCCGGATTTTTTATTTCTATCCTGTCTTCATACATAATAATTTGTATCGGCATACCTTCTGTATGAATACTATAATCGCGATGGACCAGTGCATTAATAATTGCCTCTCTGACTGCAGTAATAGGATAATCTGTCCTATCCTCACGCACCCCTGTTTCCGGATTAATAATTGTTTTATTCTTCATATTCTTTTTTACAAAACGGATTGCTTCATCAAGCATCTCTGAAATGCTACCTTCAATTCGTTGATTGTCTAAAAAGCGCTCTCCCGAATCCCCAAGACTTCCAATCTCTGTTCCCGGCACAGCAATTGCAGTAATACATAACTGTGGAAAATACGCCTGCGGATATGGACTAAAAACCATCGTTGCACTCAATGTTATTTCATTATTTCTAGTCACGCTCATCAACTCATAAATACTCTCATTATCCATGTTTGATAAATTAGGTTTTCCTCTTTTAAGCAAGTCAATATATAGTGCTAATTTCTCCCGATTTAAAGACGATAACGTTGCTCTTTGCACTCCACGAATATCATCTTGATACTTCTTTCTGTAAGCTTCATAACTATAAACCTCATATTCTGTCATGGGCTCATCACTATCACCCACACGCGTATAAGAACCCTTCAAACGACCTTTACCTTTATAAAACACCGGTCTATCCGATAAATCGACGCCCGGAATCTCGGCTGACACAAAGGACTTACCATCCTTTTTAACAGCTGTTAACAACGGACGAACAATGGGCTCCATTTGCAGGCACTGCTCATTTATTTTTTTTTGTATATCCTGAGGATCATAGACTCCTACTTCTTTATAATCCTGCTTTTCATCAATTCCGAAAATGATGATTCCACCCTCATCCTGATTCGAAAAACTGGACAAAGAATCGTACAAATGCTGTGGGCAGCCTTTTTCTGCACTCTTTAATTCAAGAGTGCTTGTTTCAGATTTCATCTTTTGAATCACTTCGAGTTTTCCGATTAATTCTTCCTCTGTCATTTGAGTTCCTCCATTTCTTATTCTGTATTTTAACATCCTTTTTACTTATATACAAGAATCTCAAAAAATATTCATTAACTCAAAAATAAACTTAAATTGTATCCAAACAATTTAAGTTTATTTCGTTTTTCAAAACAGCAACTCAAAACAAAATCGAATTTGTGCATCATTTTTCAGTTGTTGTTTCATTTTATTTATTCTGTTTTTCTTCACTATTATCTTTTTACCCAAATAATATTCTCTCTAAACCGTTCCGCTTTCAAGGATAACCCCTCAGCATATTTTTTTACCATTCTATGGAGGCGACGGATAAAGGATGATTTTTTTTTCAAGGAGTGCTATAATTGACAAAGAATTTTGTTAAAAGGTGGTTAATATGCTGGGAATCAAGAAAAATACGAAGCAGGGCCTGAATATTATCATTGTAGGATGTGGAAAAGTAGGCTCCACTCTTGTGGAGCAGCTTTGCAAGGAAGGCCATGACATTACCATTATCGATACCAATCCGGGAAAGATTCAGGAAATGACCAATCTCTATGATATCATGGGCATTGACGGAAACGGTGCCAGCTACAGTATCCAGGATGAAGCCGGAATAAAAAATGCTGATCTATTGATCGCCGTTACCGGTTCCGATGAACTGAATCTGCTGTGCTGTACGGTGGCAAAGCAGGTGGGAGACTGTGCAGCCATTGCCAGAGTGCGTAATCCCGACTACAGCAAAGAGGTGGACTATCTTCGGAACAAGCTGGGGCTGGCCATGATTATCAACCCGGAGCTGGAGGCTGCCAGGGAAATCGCCCGTATCCTCTATCTGCCTACCGCTTTGGAGGTCAATTCCTTTGCTCATGGGCAGGCAGAGCTGATTAAATTTAAAATTCCACAAGGAAATACTTTGGACGGTATGTCTATTGCCCAACTGGATCAATCCTTTCCCATCAAGGTTCTGATCTGTGTATTAGAGCGAGCGGGGCAGGTACATATTCCCTCCGGTGATTACATCTTACAGGCCGGAGATGTTATCTCCTTTGTCGCACCCAGAAGTAAGGTACGAAGCTTTCTGTCCAATATTGCCGTAAAGACCCACCGGGTAAAAAATACGATGATTATCGGAGGAGGAAAAGCCGCTTACTATCTGGCCTCCCAGCTGTTGCATATGGGGATTGCGGTAAAAATCATCGAAACGGATAAAAAACGCTGTGAAGAGCTGAGTCTTCTGCTTCCCAAGGCAATCATTATTCATGGGGACGGCAGTGACGGCGAGCTTTTAAAGGAAGAAGGGATTACCCACGTAGAATCCCTGGTTCCCCTCACCGGGATAGATGAAGAAAATATTATGCTGAGTCTTCACGCTAAGGAAATCTCCAATGCCAAGGTTGTTACCAAGGTCAATCGGATGACCTTCAAAAGCGTTATAAACTCTTTGGATCTGGGAAGTGTCATCTACCCAAGACAGATAACCTCCGAGGCTATCATCGCCTATGTAAGAGCCAAGAATGATTCTAAAAACAACAGTATCGAAACCCTGTACCACATGTTCGATTCCCAAGTGGAGGCAATTGAATTTCTTGTTGACTCTTCTTCAGAGGTAACCGATATTCCCCTTAAGGACCTTAAGACCAAGGATCAGGTACTGATTGCCTTTATCAATCGAAACGGAACCATTATCATTCCCAGCGGTCAGGACTGCATTCTGGTGGGGGATACTGTTATGGTAGTAACCACCCATACCGGTTTTGATGATCTGCAGGATATTTTAAAATAGGGAGGCTGACAGGTAATGAATCTTCCGATTATACGTTATGTATTGGGCTATGTGTTAAAGCTTCAGGCTATGTTTATGCTTCTTCCCTGCCTTACTGCACTGATTTACCGGGAAGGGGAAGGCTTTTTCTATCTGGCCACCGCTCTTTTGTGCCTGGCTACCGGTCAGCTGATGAGTCACAAACGCCCCAGAGAACAGGTTTTTTATTTAAAGGAAGGCTGTGTGGCTACTTCCTTAAGCTGGATTCTGTTAAGTGTTTCCGGGGCCATTCCCTTTCGGTTAAGTGGGGAAATTCCTCATTTTACCAATGCTTTATTTGAAACCGTTTCCGGTTTTACCACCACCGGCTCCAGTATTCTCAGTGATGTGGAGGCCATGTCACGCTGTTCTCTTCTGTGGCGCAGCTTTACCAACTGGATCGGCGGTATGGGGGTACTGGTATTTTTATTAACCATTATTCCCCTAAGCGGCGGCTCCCATATGAATCTGATGCGTGCCGAGAGCCCCGGGCCTTCCGTAGGTAAGCTGGTACCGAAAATTAAATCCACCGCCCGTATTCTTTATCTGATTTATCTGAGTCTGACTCTGTTGGAATTTCTTTTACTGATTGCGGGAGGTATGCCTGTTTTCGATGCAATTAATGCCTCTTTCAGCACCGCAGGAACAGGGGGCTTCGGGATAAAAAACAGCAGTATGGGCGGATATTCACCCTATCATCAATGGGTAATCACTATTTTTATGCTGATTTTTGCCATTAATTTTAATGCCTATTATCTGGTACTTTTACGGAAGGCAAAGCAGGCCTTTCATCTGGAAGAGGTAAGATGGTATTTCGGTCTTGTCGGTGCCTCTATCCTGATTATTTTTTTGAATCTTCTTCAAAGTGGGATTTCCGCCCTGGATGCTCTCAGACATTCTTCCTTCCAGGTAGCCTCCATTGTATCCACTACCGGTTTTTCTACCATAGATTTTGATCTTTGGTCTCAAAGCAGCCGTGCAATCCTTGTTCTCTTAATGTTTATGGGGGGATGTGCGGGAAGCACCGGCGGCGGCATCAAGGTTTCCCGCCTTGTGATCCTGTCCAAAACAGTGATCAAGGAATTAAAGACCTATATTCATCCTAAAAGTATCGTGAAGCTGAAAATGGATGGAAAGCAGGTGGAGCATGAGGTAGTGCGTTCGGTGAATGTTTTTTTCATCACCTTTATGCTGATTTTTGCCGCCTCAGTTCTTCTGGTATCCTTTGAGGGCAAGGATCTGCTCACCACCTTTACTGCCGTAATCACCACTCTGGGCAACGTGGGGCCGGGATTGGAGCTGGTAGGGCCCACCCAGAATTTTGGACATTTCAGCTCTTTTACCAAATACGTCCTGATGTTTGACATGCTGGCCGGAAGACTGGAGCTCTTTCCTTTACTGATTCTCTTTCATCCTTCTGCCTGGAAGGAAAGCTTTGGCCGAAGGACACGCAAAAGCAAATAAAAAAGGGACTGCTGTAGGGTTTCTCATGGGACCTTACAGCAGCCTCTTCATTTTTTCAATTACAATTCACAATTATTCACGGTTCTGGGGAAAGGAACCACATCTCGAATGTTTCCCATACCGGTAAGATACATGATACAGCGTTCAAAGCCCAAACCAAAACCTGCATGGCGGGCAGAGCCATACTTTCTCAAGTCCAGGTAAAATCCATAGTCCTCCTTATTCAGACCCAGCTCATCCATTCTCTTTTCCAAAAGCTCCAGATTATCCTCTCTTTGACTTCCGCCAATGATCTCTCCAATACCGGGTACCAGGCAGTCCATAGCAGCAACCGTCTTTCCATCCTCATTCAGCTTCATATAGAAAGCCTTAATCTCTTTAGGGTAATCCGTAACGAATACCGGCTTTTTAAACTCCTGTTCCGTTAAAAAGCGCTCATGCTCAGTCTGCAGATCACAGCCCCAGTATACCTTATAATCGAATTGATCATTATGCTTTTTTAGAATCTCGATGGCATCCGTATAGGTCACATGGCCAAATTCAGAGTTTACCACATGGTTCAGACGCTCTATCAATCCCTTATCTACAAACTGATTAAAGAAGTTCATTTCCTCCGGAGCATTCTCCAATACATAACGAATTACATATTTGATCATGGACTCTGCAAGAATCATATCATCCTTCAAATCCGCAAAGCACATTTCCGGTTCAATCATCCAGAATTCTGCCGCATGCCGGGTAGTATTGGAATTTTCCGCACGGAAGGTAGGCCCGAAGGTATAGATATTTTTGAAAGCAAAGGCATAGGTCTCACCATTCAGCTGTCCGCTTACCGTCAGATTTGCCGGCTTGCCGAAAAAGTCCTGTGAAAAATCAATTTTTCCCTCCTGGGTTTTGGGTACATTATTCATATCCAGTGTCGTTACCTGAAACATTTCACCTGCACCCTCACAGTCACTTCCGGTAATTATCGGCGTATGCACATAAACAAACTCTCTCTCCTGAAAGAAACGGTGAATGGCATAAGCCGCCATGGAACGGATACGAAATACCGCCTGGAAGGTATTGGTTCTGGCACGCAGGTGAGAAATGGTACGCAGATACTCAAAGGTATGCCGTTTTTTCTGAAGGGGATAGTCTGCTGTTGAGGCTCCCTCTACAAAAATCTCCTCAGCCTGCATTTCAAAGGGCTGTTTTGCACCGGGAGTCGCTACAATGGTTCCACTGACAATCACTGCCGCTCCGATATTTAATTTTGCAATTTCTTCAAAATTGGAAAGCTTATCCCCATATACTACCTGTAAGGCTTCAAAGAAAGTTCCGTCATTAACCACCAGGAAGCCAAAGTTTTTAGAATCACGGTTATTTCTTACCCAGCCTCCAACGGTTACTTTCCTGTCCACATACTTATCGGTCTGTCTATAGAGCTCTTTTACGCTTGTCAGTTCCATATTCTCCTCCTTTTTTTCTGAAATTTCCTTCCGTTATTTTATTCCTGTTTTATTCTGTACCCGCCGGCTCACTAATTACCGCATTGCTTACCAGAAATTCAATTATTTTGTTTAATAGTATACTGTCCCGGTATTCTTCCATATCATTTCCCGACTTAAAATCTTGTGCCGAACCATAACCCAGAGAAGCATAATTTTCCTCTACAGCAGCATCCAATTCTTCATCTGCCACCTCAATACCTTCCACATCGGCAATTTTTTTACACAGCATTGCCTGCTTTGCCGCTTCAAAAGCACCGGCATTAATTTCTGTTTCATACTGGGCAAGCTCTATACCATAAGCAGATTTCACATAGCTTTCCAGCTCCATCCCGTAATAATCTGCCGCACTTTGCATCTGCCGCATAGCCACATCCGCATATTTTTTCTGCAGCTCTTCCGCAGGGTCTTGTATCTGACTATTTGCCATTACCTTTTCCACTACTGCCACCTGGACCTGATATTCATACTCTGCCTGCATTTCTTCCACGAGCATTTCATGTACCGTCTGGCGATACTCCTCCACGGTGGAAACCCCTTCCATTCCCAGAGATACTACATATTCATCTGTCAGTTCAGGGGTAACGGATGTCTCGATTTCCTTAACTGTTACGGTAAATACCACCTCCTTGCCGGCCATATCCTCCATCCAGTAATCAGCCGGGAAGGTAAGATTCAGTTCTACTGTCTCCCCCTTTTTCACCCCAATCAAGCCGTCTTCAAAACCATTGATAAAGCTGCCTGAACCGATTTCCAGCTTAGCATCGGTATCCGTTCCTCCGTCAAAGGCTACACCATCCTGTTTTCCAACATAATCAATGGTAACCGTATCTCCCTCTTCTACCGTATCCCGATCGGTTACAGCAGTCAGCTCACTTTGAAGGCTGAGCATATACTCCATATAGCTGTCTACCATCGTTTCAGGAACCTGAACACTTGCCACCTCCACCTCTACTCCTTTGTAGGTACCAAGTTCCACCAGGTCACTTACATCCATCTGACTGAGATAAATCTTATTTTCCGCAGATGTATCCGTGGTGTCTTCCGTTTCCTGCACGGTAGTCTCCTGGATATCCTCCTTACTGCCACCCTGTCCACAGCCTGCCAAAAGAAGGCTAAGCACAAGACCAAGCCCGATTATTTTTCTTCTTTTCATAACTCCTCACCTTCTGCCTACCCTGTAATAGGCCTTCTCATTTCAAAAATTACATACCTACATTTATATCATATTTACCGCATTCCCGCAAGAGTGGCAAAAGCCTCAGTTTAGCTTGCTAAAACCCCTGAATAATGGTAGAATACTTGCAATTGGTTAAAATATGAAATAAGGAGGAACGATAGGTGAATACATGGGTGATTGTATTAATCGTTGTCATCGTCATTCTTGCTGCCGCAGCAATAGGTCTGTATTTTCTGGGTAAAAAAGCACAGACGAAGCAGGCTGAGCAGCAGGCTCAGATTGACGCCATGAAGCAGACGGTTTCCATGCTGATTATCGACAAAAAACGAATGAAGTTAAAGGATTCAGGGCTTCCTCAGTCCGTAATGGACTCTGCCAACTTTATGATGAAGCGGGCAAAGCTTCCCATTGTTAAGGCGAAAGTAGGTCCTCAGGTGCTCTCTCTGGTATGTGACGAGAAGATTTTTGACAGTATTCCCGTAAAAAAGGAAGTAAAGGCCACTGTCAGCGGTATTTATATCTCTGCCGTTAAGGGTCTTCACGGTAAGCCTGTAGTCCAGGAACCGAAGAAAAAAAGCTGGTGGAAGCGGGCATCCGATGCCATTCAGGAGAAGGGCGGAGCCAAATCCGTAAAATAATCCGCAGACTGCACGATGAAAGGGACCGGAATCCACCGGTCCCTTCTTAATTTTTCAAAGAGAACTGTTCCCCGTCCAGAGAACGGATATCTATGTGTATTTTACAGTCTGCCAGATACTCATAGTTGACATCTAACGTGTAGTCTACCTGCAGAACCATCCGTTTTTCCTCTTCCTCCAGCGCAACCCTGGAAGCCTCCAGACCGATAATGATGCTTCCAAAAGGAGTTCGGTAATCTGTAAGATTTTTCTGTTTTTCCACAAAATCCATATGGACGTTTATGGCCCCTTTTTTACTCAGATGCATCTCTCCCGGTAAAAATTTGATCATATTCCTGACCGGTGCGTCCAGCCCCTCAATGATTTCCTCGTACATCACATAATGGATATCATTTTTTTGGTAATATTCTCCCCGTTGTATGCTTTCTATTTTTTCTCCGTCTTCACCCGCATCAAACTGCATTCCGCGGATGGAAACCAGTACATCCTTCGTCATCATCTAATACCTTTCAATATCAATTTCCTTTGCCGACAAGACTCCATACTTAAAAATGGAATTGGCAAAATGCTGAAATTTCTCTGCTCCGTCACTGACATAGAAGCGATAGCAATTCGTTCCCAACAGGGGCTTTTTTTCACAAAGCAGGTTATGATTTTCCAAAAGCTCCTTTAATTCTCTGGCCGTTTCATAAGCCGGATTTACTAAAGTTACCTCCTCTCCCATAAACCGCTTAATGGTGCTTCGGATAAGAGGATAATGGGTACAGCCCAGAATCAGAGTATCGATGCCGGAGTCTTTAAGGCCGCTTAAATACCGTCCTGCAATTTCATCGGTAACCGGATCCTCCAACAGTCCCTCTTCTACCAGTGGAACGAAGAGTGGACAGGCCTTTCCCAGAACCTCTGCCCCCTGCTTTAACTGCTTTATGTACCGAGTGTAGATTTTACTGTTGATGGTTCCTTCTGTAGCAATCACACCGATTTTTCCATTGCCGGTAACCTTTACAGCCGTCTTTGCTCCCGGCTTAACCACACCGATAACCGGTACATCAATCTCTTCCTCCAGTTGCTCCAGAGCATAGGCACTGGCCGTGTTACAGGCTACTACAATAGCTTTTACCTTCTGCATCCGAAGAAAACGGATAATCTGCCTTGAATATTTGGTTACTGTCTCCCGAGACTTGCTTCCGTAAGGAACCCGGGCAGTATCCCCAAAGTAGATAATTCTTTCATTGGGAATCTGGCGCATAATCTCTCTAACAACAGTCAACCCACCTACTCCGGAATCAAATACCCCCACAGGCAGTTCACTGCTTATATTCTCTTCTGACATGGTCATAAGGCTCCATTCTGTCATTTTTCTGACTGATTTTCTTTTCCTGCCTCTCCTGCCACAGCTCCCGGAATTTACTCGTTATAACAATTTCCCCCTGATCAGCCTCTAAAATTGCAAAAAAATCCTCTCCGGGATCTTTTGCCTTATCCCCACAGCTGTAGGTCTCCTGCAAAAGGCTGAACTGAGGATACATCATTCCCCAAAAAGCTGCTATCAGCAGACACATGGCTATCGTCTGTTTGATCTCCTGCATGGTCTAGTCCTTCTTTTTCTGATTTTGGAGACTTAATTTTCTTCTCTCCTTTAACAGTATGACCAAAAGAATATGGACTATTCAAAGCATCTGCTTATTTCTCTTTTTCCATGCTGATCTGCTGCAGGATGGATCGTTCCTGATTATCGATATGGGTATCAATAGCCTTCTTGGCTGCCTCTTCATTTCCTTGGATAATCCCCTCGTAAATCTGCCTATGCTCTGCCACCAGCTGGCTGTGCATCTTTACATCCTTTATGTACTCAAAACGATAACGATACATCTGTTCTGCCAGATTGTTTACCATCTGCGCCAGGCGCATATTACCGGTAGCCTCTACAATAATATCATGAAACTCCACATCCGCCAGGGCAATGGCAGAAAAATCTCCGCTTTCCACGGCCCGTTCAAAGTCTTCACAGGCCCGGCCCAGCTGCTCCTTTGCCTTTGGACCAATCCGCTTGCAGGCCAATTCTACCGAAAGACTGTCCAATACCTTTCTGACTTCCAATACATCCTGCATACTTTTAGGGGTAATCTGAGCCACCTCTGCCCCTTTGCGGGGAATCATGGTTACCAAGCCTTCCAGCTCCAGCTTACGGATAGCCTCGCGGATAGGTGTACGACTCACTCCCAGCTTATTGGCCAAATGAATCTCCATCAGCCGTTCCCCCGGTTTCAGTTCTCCGGTCAAAATTCCTTTTCTCAGAGTTTTGAACACAACATCTCTTAAGGGCAGATATTCATCTGTCTGAAACATACTTTCCATAACTCTTTCCTCTACTCTTCCCTTTCTACTATTCTCTGTGCCTGTTGAGCAAATGTAGTACAGAAATATTGTACCGCCATACCGCTTTCCTCTACTTTTTTCAGTGCCTGTTCTGCCGTTTCTTTCCGGGAAAAAAGACCAAATACAGTAGGTCCGCTTCCGCTCATTATACTGTTCATTGCTCCTTCTTTCTTCAGCAGCCGTTTCAAATCCGTAATCACCGGATATTCTTTTTCCGTCACCGTTTCCAGCACATTCTCCATATGTGCTGCAATTTCCTCCAAATCCTGTCTTCCCACAGCTTCTGCCATGGCATCAATATCCGGATGGTGTTTCAGGCTATTCACCTGAAGCTGTTCATAAACGTATTTTGTGGACACACTGATATTCGGCTTGGCAATGACCAAATATCCATTTGTCAATGGCGAAAGAGGGGTCAGCTTTTCTCCGATTCCTTCGCATAAAACGGTTCCTCCCCTGATACAATAGGGTACATCTGCACCGATGTTTACTCCCAGCTCCTTTAAGCCTTCCTCACTGCAGCCTAAATCAAAGAGCCGGTTTAGTCCCACCAGTGCGGCAGCGGCATCAGTACTTCCTCCTGCCATTCCCGCCGCAATGGGAATCCGTTTAGTCAGGGAAATCTCCACTCCTCCAAAAGTCGGATAGGTCTCAAATAAAATACGGGCTGCTTTAACAATCAGATTACTGTCATCCACAGGCAGCTGATGATGGTCTGTCCGAATAATAATTCCCGGTTCCTCCCTAGCGGTAAATGTCAGTGTATCATAGAGATTAACGGTCTGCATAATCATTCTTACCTGGTGATAGCCGTCTTCCCTTCGTCTTAAAACATCCAGCCCCAGATTGATTTTAGCCATCGCCTGCACCGTAACCCTTTTCATCTCTTCCTTCCCTTCTGCTTTCTTCTGTTTTATAACTACAATACATATTGTATACAAAATACATGAATTGTATTTTATTATATACAAGGAAATACTTTTCGTCAAGAAAAGTGCTAAATTATTCCAATTCATTGCCGATATAAAAAATAGAAACATATTGTTACAAATACAAGGGTGCAGGTACCCTGTAAGATTATTCAAGCCTGCAGAATGGAGTCGAGTATGAGTGTAAATGGAATTACAGGCTATGGTTCATCCTATAATACATATGAAACCAAGGCCAAAGCAACAACTGCCGGAGAAAAGGAAGCAATAGTATCTTCCTCCACTGAAAAGGGTGCTGTATATGAACCTTCTTCTAATGACGCTGTCAAAAGCACGAAGAAGACCTATACTCCCAATACCGAGTTACTGAACAGACTAAAAGCCGATGCCGAAGCAAGAACTGCACAGCTTAGAAGTCTGGTAGAAAAACTGATGGCCGGTCAGGGTAATGCCATCGGAACCGCCGATGATATGTGGGGCTTTTTACGTACCGGTGATTTTACCGTAGATGCGCAGACTAAAGCTCAGGCTCAGGCAGATATTGCGGAAGACGGTTATTGGGGGGTAAATCAGACCTCTGATCGTATTGTAGATTTTGCCAAGGCTCTCACCGGAGGTGATCCGAATAAAATTGAAGAAATGCGCGAAGCCTTCCAAAAGGGCTTTGATCAGGCAAAAAAGACTTGGGGAGGAGAATTGCCTGAGATTTCCCAGAGAACTTATGAAGCTACCATGGCAAAATTTGATGCATGGGCTGCCGAGGCAAACGGTACCTCAATTAAATAAGAAAGAATAAGCAGATGACAGCAGGGACCGCCTAAATGCGGTCCCTCTTTTTTTCTAATTTACTTCCTTTACCAAAAGCAGCTTCTGCCCCTTTTGCAGTGTATCTGAGGATAACTGGTTGAGAGTTCTTATGGACTCCAGGGGAATCATATAGCGTTTTCCCACCTCCCACAGACTTTCTTCCCGATCAGCAAAGTATACCACTATTCCCGGCAGACTGTTGATCTTTTCCGGAGAAAGCGGCTGCATCTGCATTCCCCTGAGAACAGACTGCTGCCACCGTTCCCCCAAAGTAATTTCCAGGCCGATTACCGCTTTTACTTCAAGATTCTCCCCATCCAATAAAGTTCCTTTCAGGGATTCCAGAATGGGAATCACCTTCCAAAAGCTATTTTCGGTTAATTCAGTATTTTCCACCAGATGAGAATAAGGTACTTCTCCCTTGATCGTTTCATAGGGACGCTCCTCATTTTCAGTCAGACACAGGACGGACAGAGCAAGTATTCCTTCTATCTTTACCCCCTTTTCCTCAATAGAAAGCTCTTGGGGAAGAAAATGTCCCTGTACATGGCAGACCTGGAGGATTTTATCCGCTGCCAAAGAAGCAGAAAATACGCGGGAAAGCTTCAGCTTTCCCTGGTATCTGTTATGAATAACCTTCCGATACCCCTGTGTATATTCCGGTATAATCTCTTTATTGGTAGAATATACGTCTGTAATCATTTCCCATTCCCGGTTTTCCGAAAGACGGATTGAAAGCTCCAAAACCATCTCCACCTCTATCATTCTGGCTTCTCCGTCATAATCCTCCTTCACGCTTAAATTTCGGGTCGTGATAAGAGGAAGGATTTCCGCCAGCATCCCACTTCTGCTTCCGGAGCATTCCAGATTACTGCTGAAGGGAATGGTGACGGAATAACTTTTTATGGGCCGCCCCTCTCCTTCTCCTTCGTACAGAATAAACAGCTGCAGCTCTCCCTGTATTCCCATACTGTCTTCCAGAGGGTGAATCTCCCATTTTCCAAGCTCCAGGGATTTCCACAGCACCTCCTGGACTGCCGGCATGTTGGCAGGAAGCTCTAATTCTTCTCTAATACGAAGAATATCCTTTTTATCCACGGCCATTACCGATTGATTTAACACCTCTTTTTGAACCTGAAGACCTTCCTGATGCTCCAGGCCCACCGGAATCTCTTCATCGTATAGCTGCATGGCATTGATGGTAAAATAAAGCAATGCACGAACGCTGATTTTTCTGGAGTTGATCAGACCCGCCCGAAAATCCTCCATCTGCGCCAGTACCTCAACATGATCAATGGAATCTACTCCCTCTGCCCGGATTTTTTCTTCAAAGGGGATTTCTCCCTGAAGGCTGTACATTCTTCCCTGTTCTTCCTCTGACTTAAGCAATACCTCATAAACCAGTTTTCCCTTAACCGTTACCGCATCTGTAGCCGGACGGATTTCCTCGGTTATCACCTCTGCCTGCTCCAGAAGAACTGCTGCCGCATCCGGATTCCGGTCACTGATGTTCCTATCCTCTTCCAGAGTCAGCTGAGTATTAATCTGACACTTGCTGCGTTCCATATGTAAATTGGCCTTAATAAATTCCACAAAAATACCTCCTTAAGTCTGCCTGTTATACTGTATGACTTAAGGAGGCTGATTATGCTTTTATTTTACACAGCCGATAATCTCTGTCAGCTGTTCAAGGTTATTCTGTTGCATAAATGCTTCGATTCCTTCTATGGTCTCCACAGTTGCATAGGGATTCACAAAGTTCATGGCTCCTATAGCCACTGCTGTAGCACCGGCCATCATAAACTCCAGTGCATCCTGGGCATTGGCAATTCCCCCCATCCCGATAATGGGAAGCTTCACTGCATTGGCCACCTGGTAGACCATTCGGACGGCTATGGGCTTTATTGCCGGCCCGGAAAGACCACCGGTCTTATTGGCCAGAGCAAACTGCCGCCTGTGAATATCTATTTTCATTCCCGTAATAGTATTAATCAAAGATAAGGCATCTGCCCCTGCCGCCTCAGCTGCTCTTGCCATCTCCGCAATATCCGTAACATTAGGACTGAGCTTCATGATAACGGGCTGGGCTGCATGCTTTTTTATCTCTTCCGTAATCTTAAAAAGTGCAGTCGTATTCTGTCCGAAGGCAATAGCACCTTCCTTTACATTAGGACAGGATACATTGATTTCCAGCATATCTACTGAAGAATCGGAGAGCCTCTCCACAACCTCCAAATAATCCTCCACAGTTTTTCCACACACATTGACAATAATGCGTGTGTCATATTGCTGTAAAAAAGGCAAATCCCGTTCTAAAAATACATCTATTCCGGGATTTTGCAGACCGATGGCGTTTAACATACCGCCATAGCATTCCGCAACACGCGGAGTAGGATTTCCGGACCAGGGATAGGAAGCTACACCCTTAGTCACCACCGCACCCAAACGGCTCAAATCCACAAATTCTCCATATTCCATTCCGGAACCAAAGGTACCGGAGGCGGTCATCACGGGATTTTTAAATTCCACACCCGCAATAGTAACTTTTGTATTCTTCATGGGTTTAACCTCCTGTTAAATCTCTATCTCATCAGCTAAAAAGACAGGACCATCGGTACAGATTCTGGTATTATTAACGTGAGAATGATGGTCTGTTTTCACCGTTTTACAAACGCAGCCAAGACAGGCTCCTACACCACAGGCCATTCTTTCCTCCAACGAAAGATAAGCAGGTATTCCTTTCTCAGCCGCATAAGACTTAATGGCTCTCAGCATGGGCATAGGCCCGCAGGCATAGATAACCTCGGCCTCCAGGCCATTCTCCCTTATGGCATCCATTACATTGCCTTGTGTCCCCGTACTGCCGTCCTCTGTTGCAATATACAGGCTTCCATAGTTTTTTATCTCTTCTGCTAAAAACAGATGACTGTCCCGATAGCCTAAAAGAAGCTGTTTATCTGCCTGAAGCTCCTTAGCCAGCTGCATAAGAGGAGGAATCCCAATTCCTCCGCCTATCAAAAATACCGTTTTACCCTCTCCTGCTTCCTGGGGGAATCCATTCCCCAGAATCCCCAGAAGAGCCACCTTTTTTCCGACTTCATATGTGGAAAACTCTGCCGTCCCCTGCCCCGCCAGACGATAAACCAGACGCAGCCTCTGCCTGTTATGGTCTATCTCACAAATACTGATGGGGCGGGGAAGCAGCGTACTTTTATCCTGGGGATAAAGGCCTACAAACTGTCCTGCTTTAGCCTCCTTTGCTAAATCAGTTTCCAACCACAAATCATAAATTTGAGGTGCCAGCTGTTTCTGCTCCACCACTGTGGCCCACACTTTTTTCTTCAGTGCCATCGCTTTCTTCCTCTTTTCATTCTTATTTATCGTCCTCATAAACCAGCTTACCCCGGCAGATAGTTTTTTTCACCTTACCCAGCAACGTTTTTCCTAAAAAAGGAGAGTTCTGTGATTTGGAAGCAAAGCTCTCTGCCTTCCATAATTCATTGGGATTAAACAACACCAAATCTGCCGGTCCGCCCTCCTTTACATAACCGGCATCCAGATGGTAGAGCTCTGCCGGTGCATAGCTCATCCGGGTTATCAGGTCCATCATGGGCATACCCGCCTTTTCCACCAGCTCACCGATTCCTAAAGCCAGTGCTGTTTCCAGCCCCAAAATTCCACTGGGTGCCTTAGTCAGCTCCCTTGCTTTTTCTTCGCTGCTGTGAGGGGCATGGTCGGTGGCAATCAGGTCCAGGGTTCCATCCTTAATCCCTTCAATAATTGCCAGCCTATCCTTCTCTTCCCGAAGAGGGGGATTCATTTTTGCCATAGCCTTATGCTCAATCAGAGCATCCTGGGTCAGGGTAAAATGGTGAGGTGTGGCCTCTCCATGAAGTTTTTCCCCTCCGGGAGCTGCTTTTGCCTTCCGCAAAAGCTCCACCGTTTCCTTACAGCTGATATGCTGAATATTTAACACTGCCCCGGTCTTTAAGGCCAGCCCCAAATCCCTTTCCACAATACGGATCTCTGCTTCCCTGGGCGAACCACCCAGGCCAAAATATTCAGAAGCCTTCCCCTGATGGATTCCATTATTAGTAATGTAAGAAGGATCCTCCTCATGAAGGCTTAAGGGTACCTGTAGCCGGGCACTGGCTTTCATGGCCTCAGTAAGAAGGCCTGTATCCAGAAGAGGCATACCATCATCCGTAAATCCCACAGCCCCGGCCTGAAGAAGTGCATCAAAATCCACCAATTCCTTTCCCAGCTGTCCTCTGGTCACACTGGAACAGGTTTCCACCCGGATATCCGTCTGCTGCCCCTTTTTCAATACATAATGAAGAGTTTCTTCATTGTCTACCGTAGGCTTGGTATTGGCCATCAGCACCACCGTAGTATAGCCTCCCCTGGCAGCTGCCAGGGCGCCTGTGGAAATATCCTCTTTATATTCAAAGCCCGGTTCTCTGAAGTGGACATGTATGTCCACTAACCCCGGAGCCACACACCAGCCTTCTGCATCAATGACCTGTACTGATTTCTCCCCAATTGATGAAAATATGGCAAAATTAGGTTCTCCCGCTTCTGCCTTCCAGCTGATCTTTTCAATTTTATCCTCTTCAATGAGAAGGTCAGCAATTCCCTCATAGCCGGTTGCCGGATCCAAAAGATAGCCATTCTTAATCAGCAGCATTTCTCTTCCTCCTTACGTCTTTTTCAGACAGAAGTATATCATATTTACTATTGAAAAACCACAGGTAATCCAATCTCAGATGTCTGTAGCACAAGATAAGGACAGGAGCTTACCTCTTCCTTTTTCGGTTTTTCCTTTGGCCCCAAAAGACAGGTATCAACATACAATGCATTATCCGTTGCATAGAAATCCTTTACCACAATGGAATAACCGCCTCCCTTTTGTTTGCCATAGCCTATCACAATATATCGCTTATCCTTATCCATATAGGTCAGCTTCATCATCTGCTCTTTTTTCAGTTCAATCAGTTCCTTTAATCGTTCGGGAATATGCTCTTTAGTAACAATTACAAATCCGGCCTCCCTTCTCTCCTTTTCCTTTGGTACAAAAGTACATCCTGCCAGGATAAATGCTAATATGCCCACAATCAAAAGAAAAAGCATACCTTCTTTTTTCCTTCCCAAATCCTCCTTCACCTTTCTCCCCCTCAGGTTTCTTATGGAAATATATTCTTTTTTCTTTCATTCCATGCCTTGTTTTGGGAAAGGATTTCTTGTATACTGTTTTCTGAAATCGTGGTCTATTTTCCGGGAAAGGAGCCTGCCGCAGAAGCGGTATAACCAAATTATGATTCGTTTTATCTGTGTAGTAACTTTTGTCATTTTATTTTTGATTTGCAGTATTCCCCTGCTGATTGCCGAGTGGATTATCGGCCAGTTCAATATGGAGCTGAAAAACCGCAGTTCTCTGGCCATTATCCGATGGGCCTTCAGTGTCTGTCTGTGGATAGCCGGTGTAAAAGTAACCATTTTAGGGGAAGACAATGTTCCGGCAGATAGCCCTGTATTATTTGTGGCAAATCACCGCAGCTATTTCGATATCCTGCTTACCTATGTAAGAATGAAGCGTCCCTGCGGTTTCGTTGCCAAAAAGGAAATGTCTGGCATCCCTCTTCTCAGTAGCTGGATGAAAAATATCCACTGTCTGTTTTTAGACCGCAAGGATATTAAAAAAGGAATGCAGACCATTCTGGAGGGAATTGAAAAGCTGAAGAGCGGTATTTCTCTCTTCATTTTCCCGGAAGGAACGAGAAACAAAACTGCTGATGCCTTCCTTCCTTTTCATGCCGGAAGCTTTAAGCTGGCAGAGAAATCCGGTTCCCCCGTTATTCCCATCGCCATCAATAATGCCGGTGATATTTTTGAAGATCATTTTCCAAAAATCAGAAAAACCCATGTGGTAATGGAATTTGGAAAGCCTGTCTATACTGCCGATATGGACAGAGAGCTGAAAAAAAATCTGCCCAAGCTTTGCTTTGAGCAGATTCAAATCATGTATGAAAAAAATAAATCCCTAGTGTAGATTCGTCTCCTTTTCCTGAAGCCAACCGATTATTTCCTCAAATTTCATGCCGTGGGAGGCTTTCAGAAGAATCGTGTCTCCCCTTTCCAGCTTTTCCTCTAATAAGGGGTAAAGCTCTTCCTTTTTTTCAATATATATGATTTCCGAAGGGGTATTCTCCCCTTTATCTTCATGGGATGAGAAGGCCTCCAGAGCCCCTTCATACATGGCTTTGGAAAGCTTTCCCACACAAAACAGCAGATCCACTCTTCCCCCGGCGGCATAAGCACCGGTTTCCCAATGCATCCTTTCTTCCTCTTCTCCCAACTCAAACATATCACCCAGAACGGCTACCCGTCTTCCTTTGGCTTCCTGCAAAAGCTCCAGAGCAGCCCTCATGGATACCGGGTTGGCATTATAACAGTCATCAATCAGTAGATAATCCTTTACCTTAATCATATGGCTCCTTCCGGATACCGGCTCAATTCTTCCCAGTCCCCTTCGTATTTCCTCACCGGTCAGACCCAGTGCATCCGCTACGGCTGCCGCTGCCAGCGCGTTCAGAACCATATGCTCACCGGGCAAAGGAATATCCGCTTCTTCAACCCTGATTTTTCCCCCAATGGAAATTTGGCTGCCCAAAAGTCCTCTGGAGGTTTCCTTCGTGGTATGATAATCGTTGGAAGAGTCTCTTCCAAAGGTTACCGCCTTCTCTCCCAAGGATTTCTTGAGCGTAATCAATTTATCATCATCACCGTTAATACAGACCAGTCCTTCCCGGTTCCAAAAATCCAAAATTTCTGATTTTGCCCGAAGAACTCCGTCTCTATCTCCCAGATACTCCAAATGACATTCTCCAATATTTGTAATGACACAAATATCGGGTTTGGCTATCTCACTGAGACGGCGCATTTCCCCAAACTGACTGATTCCCATTTCCAAAACCGCTAGTTCATGCTGTTTTCTTAACTGCAGTACCGTCAGAGGAAGTCCTATCTCATTATTGAAATTTCCCTGGGTTTTCCATAATTTATACTTTACTCCCAATACTCCTGCAATACATTCCTTAGTGCTGGTCTTCCCCACACTTCCGGTAATCCCAACCACTTTAATATTCAGCTGTTTTCGATAAAATATTGCCACGTCCTTCAATGCCTGGAGGCTATTTTCCACCAGAATACAGGGCCCCGGCAAAACCTCCGGCAGTTCTTCACAGATAACCGCTAGGGCTCCATTAACAAAAGCCTGATGAATAAAGCTGTGTCCATCTACCCTTTCTCCTTTGACTGCAATAAACACCGCTCCGGGAATAAGCAGGCGGGAATCCAGCACCACTGCCTCAGCTTCCTTTTGCCTACCGCTCTCAGAAAGAAGATGTATTCCGTGGATTTTTCCCCCACAGGCACAGGCAATATTTTCTATGGTCAGATTCTTCATATCATCTCCTTTTTTAATGCAATCTCCATAATTTTTTCACATAAATCCTCAAAGCTCATTCCAATGGCAGCAGCTTCCTGGGGAAGCAGCGAGGTGGGAGTCATACCGGGAAGAGTGTTTGCTTCCAAGCAGTACATTTGTCCCATCTCATCCATCATAAAATCCATCCGGGCATAGCCCTTTAGGCGAAGCACCTGAAAGACCCTTTGGGCAATACCTTGCATTCTGTTGGTTTCCTCCCGGGATAGTAAAGCCGGGCAGGTTTCAACAGTACTTCCGGCCTGATACTTATTCCGATAATCATAAAAGCCCTCTATAGGGGCAATCTCAATAACAGGAAGAGCCTTCCCTTCAAGCACTCCTACAGAAAATTCTCTTCCTTTAATATAGGCTTCGATAATAATCTCATTATCATAGTAAAAAGCTTTCTCCTTAGCCTGCTCATACTCTTCCTCAGTATGAACAATAAAGACACCTACACTGGAGCCTCCACAGCAGGCCTTTACCACACAGGGCAAGGATATCTCTCTTGAATCGGCTTCTTCCTTCTTTAATTTTCTTCCCCGGGGGGTGGGAATATGATGTAGGGTAAATAATTCTTTAGTAATTCCTTTGTCCATACAAAGGGCACTGCTGACCGAATCCGTTCCGGTATAACAAATTCCCAATAAATCAAAGGCTGCCTGCAGCTTTCCATTTTCCCCGTTTTCTCCATGAAGAGCCAGAAAAACCAAATCTGCCTCCTGGCATATGGCAATAACACCGGGGCCGAAAAAGCTTTTTCCTCCATCCTTGCGAAGTGCCTTAATCGTATGAATATCCGGATTTACAGTTCCAATCTTTTCCCTCTTTATGGTACAGTCCTTCTGCTCATCGAAAACTTTTTCCCACTCTCCCTCATAGCCCAGATAAACATCCAAAAGAACGACGTCATGCCCTCTTTTTTTCAATGCCTCATAAATCATACTTCCCGAGCTTAACGAAACATCTCTCTCCGTACTGGTTCCTCCTGCTAAAACAACTACCTTCATTTTTCCCTCTCATTCTGCTGCTTTAGCAGCATTTTAATCACAGGGACTTTGTGCATCAGCACAAATCCCGAGTTGAAAGAATCTAATTCCTGCTATTATTTTGTACTCTGCAGTAGTAAATAAAGTAATGCCGCATAGGTCTCATCTATCATTTCTTCTGCTCCCTCAGGCATATTTCGTGTTCCAAAGCTCTCTACCAGACAACGGGCATCCGGATTTCTTCCCAGAAAATAATCCAGATAGTTTTTCTGCAGCGTACTGTACTCATGATTGGTAATCACATAGTTTACCAATGCCATAATCGTCATATCCTGGAGCATCCCTTTTACATCATAAAATTCCCGTTCTTCCGAAACATAGTAATGGTTTCTCACACTGGCCAGAGAGATACTTTCTGCCTGCTTCATTACCTTATTCATCAGCTGCCTGCTCCATTCCAGATTTATTCCATCGCCTGCCGATAAATAACCATAATCTCCGAAAGGGGTAAAATTGTACTCTGTATAGCTTGTCTGTTCCTCCTTCAAGGACAAATACTGTCCTATGGCCTGAGAATAGCTGCTTCTGAATGTCCTTTTGTATAACTGGGTTACCGCAAAATAACCGGCATCAAAGCTCACATTATCCAGGCTGCCGGAAATACTGAAAAATGCTTTTTCCGCGGCTTCCTGGTACTGCTCTGCTTCTGTCTGATCAAAATATTGAAGATAACAGGAATACATGGCCATAACACCGGCATATTCTGCCGTTGCTGCCAGAGAAATTTCCCCTCCCGAGGGCTTTTGAGGTGTCACCTCGTCAGGAATTACCTCATAAACACTCCCGGTTTCTTCATCCTGAGCCTTCCTCAGCAGCTCAATTTTATCCTTTAAAATCTGTTGAAGCTTTTCCCCATCCTTTATTTGCTCAGTATAAAGCTCCAGAGAAAACAGCATCCCCGCCAACTGATAACAAAGGGCGGAGGTATTTCGATTCTCTTTCTCCAACTGCCCAAGCAGATAATTTTCCAAAGAATCATAAACACCATCTTCAATGGTAAAAGTATCCGAATAGCCCAGATTTTCATGGTATAAATAATACTTCCCTGTACCAGCCAGCCGGGAAAAGTCTGCCAGATAAAGAGCTTCCCCCTCCTGATTACCCTCTTTTTCACCATATGGGGTAACCCCTGCTTCTTTTAGACTTCCTGAAAATACTATCTTATCGGTATTGGCATTACAAACATAAAACCGGGAGTTTAAATCACTTCCCTGTAAAATCGCCACCTTATCATCCTTTGGACGGTAACCAATCTGATTTATCAGAATATTGGGGGTCTGTTCTTCATAGGTATAGGAAAAGTCCGGTGTCAATCCCAGGGAATCCCCGCTATTTTCCCGGGAATCTCCTAAAAATTTATCCACCGGAAAGGAACACCCGGCCAGCATACTTACACACAATATAATTGACAGCCAGACCTTTATTTTCACTTTTTTTCCTCCCTTAATCTCTTCTTAGGTATTATACAGAAAACTTCTTCTTAGGTAAACCGCTTTTTACTTCAATCTTCCCAGGGGATCAACGGGTACACCATTCTTCAATACAGCAAAATAGACATTACAGCCCTCCACGCTATAGTATTTTGTAGGTGCCGCCACATCTGCCATATAGGTTCCTTTTTCGATTAGATCTCCCTCCTTAACCTGGATATTGGTCAGCTGCCCATATACTGCCTGATAGCCGCTTCCTATATCCATATAAATGGTATTTCCGGTTTCTTCCTCTTTCACAATCTTGGAAATTCTTCCTCTGGCTGCTGCACTGATCTGCTGACCTTCAGCGGCCTGAATTACGATGCCGGGATTTACCTTATACTGCTCCAGGCTGGCAAAGTATACCGGCTTATCCATACTAAAGTTAATCAATACATTTCCCACCACAGGCCAGGCCAAAGTCTCTCCTTCCGGAAAGGTCAGCTTCTCTGTCTCCTGCTTCTTTTCTTCGGGCGGCTGTTGTTCCTCCTGTTCGCTTTCCGTTCCCTCTCCACCGGAAACGGAATTATTTTCTACTAACTCCCAGGGAAACACAGTTTCTGCCTTGTCATCGCTTTCCTCCTCAATAACCGGATTCTCCACCTTACCGGAGCTTACCAGCCTGCTGTTTTCCTCCATGGCTGTATCTGAGGCAGACTCCTCTGCTCTTTCATTATTTTTCATCCCCGATAGATCCACTACATAATCCTGATTTACCTTGTTTCTCTCCTTTACATAGACACCGGTCAGAGTCAGTGCTGTAAGCACGAAAAGACTGGACATAAGCACAAGTATTCTTTCCCGTTTTTGATTTCGTCTTCTTCGCTTCATTGTATCTTCCTCCTTTTTCCTTAGTTTTTCCTATCCCGCTGTCTTTATACCCAATTCAGAAAACTTTTCCTTCCTGCTATAATACCTATCTTTTTTCAACAGAAATATCCATAAAAAATTCCCCTAAAAGCCTTCGATAGTCATATCCCTGCTTTGCCAGAGCATTAGCCGCAAATTGGGAAAACCCAAAGCCATGCCCAATTCCCTTTGTTTTAATGACAATTGTGTCATCCTGCTTTGTCAGAGTAAAGCAGGATGAAGGAAGCTCAAAGGCATAACGAAACTTTTCACCTTGTATCTTTTTATCCCCTATTTCCACTGTTTTTACATAATCCGCCGTATCCCGATAAAGAATAATTTTATCCAAAGTCCATTCCGGTGTCTCCAAAAGCTGCTGCAGCTTTTTTTCAAGCTCTCGGCCGGAAATCTCTATTCTTCCCAGATATTCCTCCGCTTCCAAATCCTCCGGACAGGTAATAGAACGAACATAACCAAAACGATCTGTATTCGACTGATATTCCTCCACTGCTCTGGTTTTTCCATTACTCAGTCGAAAAAAAGGAGGGGCAATAATCTGTCCCTGCCATACCAGTACCATCCCTTCTGTTTCCTTAAGAACCTGCATAATCAAAGATCGATTAGCTTCATACCCCTCTCCCCATACTCTCCGGCAGTCTTCATCAGAAAAATAAATATTCTCTAATTCTTTACTCGGGATGATATCGTATCCGTTTTCCTTTTTTGCCAGATGGTAGCACCAGGAGCGCAGGATTAATGCCTGTGCCTTCAAAACCTCTTTTTCATAATCCATAGGAATGGTGGCTGCCATCATACCTGCCAGATATTCTTCCAAAGGGATTCTCTCCTTTCCCCAAAGCCTGTCCATTTCTACCCAGGTATCACTGTGATAAGCGACAGCTGTTTCTTCTCTTCCTCCTTCACGGATAAGACTTGCCAAATAGAGAAAAAAAAGGAAAAAAAGAAGAGTAGCCGGGATAAGCTTCCCTGCTGCTCTTTTCTTTTCCTTACGGGATTTGCGAATATTCATAGGGTCACCATCCTTTCTGTTAAAGTGTATGTGACCCCTGAAAAATTATACCTGCTATTTATGCCATCTGTTCCAAATGCTGTACTGCCAGATCCAGATGCTGCAAGATTCCTGCCAGACCATTTTCATACAGGAAAATTCCTGTGCTGCGAATAGCCGCATTTACCTCACCGGTACTGCCAATCTGGGTATAGTCGGTAGAAATATTTTGAAGACAGAGAGCTCCTATTCCCTTTTCTTCCAGGCGGTACAGTCTGGAGCTTCCATCCTCCTGCTGAATCCAAATCTGCAGTTTTTCCCAAATGGCATCATTTTCATCAATCCAGCCGTTACCATCCTCATCGTATTTTGCCAAATCTTTGAAGCCATCCCCTGACTTGGTTCCAAACAGCTCTGATCCGTCATTAATCACACCGTCTCCATTCAAATCCAGAGCCAGGTAACCGCTGTCCTCACACAGTCTGGAGATAGCTTCCTTTTCTCCATCTGCATCCAGGTCAAAATAGAATTTCTGATCGGAAACCTCTGCAATATTTCCGCTTAGATTAATGACCAGAGGATCACACATAACCGCTTTTTCCTGACTTATATAGCGGGATACACTTTTGCTCATCCCCATGCTGAGATTAAAGGAAATTTCTCTTCCGTCTGCCGTGAATACCTTACCGGTAGTGGAAAAATTCGTACTTTCCTTTTCGGTATAAAAAACCTCCTCTTTAGCTACAAGCTGAAGGCTTTGTCCCTCTGCAGCCTGTATCGAAGCAGCCTCCCCGGTTCTGACACTGCTCACCTTATCTGTATACAATCCGTTGATATAGCTACTGCCTAAGCCACCCATACTTTTCTGTGTTTCTTCACCATTCAGTCCCAGCCTCTCTGCTATGTCCCTGCCGGATTTCTCCCCAAACAGCAATCTCCATAAATAGATAATGCTTTGCTGCCGGATTTCTTCAACAGCTTTGGCAAACTCATCCCTCGCCGTATTCTGGCTGACATAAAATAGCTTTCCTGTACCGTTCATCCTGGCCTGGATGTCACCTAAGCTTTCTTCTCCACCATCCTTTGGATTCTTCAGCTCTTCCTCTGCACCTAATTCTTCCTCTGTAACGGCAGTTGAAACGGCACTGTTTTTTTTAACATAATAAGACAACTTCCTTGTTGTGCTGACCTCATAAGTCCGTGCGGATTCCATTCCTATTAAAGAAGAATTAATTTTCAAGTTTTCCTCCATTTGGCAGTGGTCCTTTATCTGATCAATCATCCCTGTTTTTCCCAAATAAAAAAAGATACACAAGCGAGTAATTCCCTTTACTCTCCCGGCACCTTCCCTGGTTCTGCCCTGTATTCATAAAATCACCCTGGCCAACAGGCTTTTATGTATTTATTATATCGGTACTGTTTTAGGAAACTTTAGGGGCAGTCCGGGAAATTCAGAAGAATAACCCTGTCTCTGATTTCCCTGAATCCCCAAATTCCCTTTTCCAGCCAACCCTTTTACAGATTTGGCTCAAAGGCAGGCATCAGCTTAAGCTTAAACAGATTCGCCCTGTGCTTCTTATCAATCAGCTCTTTTTTTATCGGATCATCCATACGGCCCGTCCGTATATAAATATCCAGCTCTGCATAGGTAAAGCCCAGATTTTCCTCATCAGTCTTTCCGCAAAGTCCATCAATGGGTGTTTTTTCCACCAGCTGGGCCGGAAGTCCCAATAGGTGTCCGATTTCTTTTATTTCCGTAACCGTCAGGTGGGAAAGTGGGGAAAAATCACCTGCTCCATCACCATAACGGGTAGCATAGCCCACCCAGTCCTCGGAAAGGTTACAGGTATTGGCTACTCTTCCGTTAACGCACTGGCTTACTGCATACAGCGTGGACATTCTGATCCGTGGGGGAAGATTAATTCTGCTCTGCTCACTAAGCTCCAGCTCTTTGGGAAAACTGTTGATCACTCCCTCTACGGCATCCTTAATGTTTATGACATAATACTTTATCCCCAGGTGCTTAACGAGAAGATAGGACATATCGATATCAAACTGCTCTCCCTGAGGCATCAGTACTCCGATTACCCGTTCTTTTCCCAAAGCCTCCACACATAATGCAGCCGTAACGGAGCTGTCCTTTCCTCCCGAGATTCCTATTACTGCATTACAGTCTGACCCATTCTGTTCAAAAAAATCCCTGATCCAGCTTACACATTCATTCTTTACCTTAAGTGCATCAAACATTGATTTTACCTCCACTGGTTTTTGTTTGTATTATATCCAGTTTATCCAATTTTTTAAAGCCAAGAATCCCATATTAATTATTATAGTATTCCATCAGCTGTTCTCTGGTGTAATGTGCATATTCTTCTCTGGATATCACTTCTTTAAATACAGCTTCAAAATCCGGAAGGAAGCTTTTTAAAGAACCGATCCACAACCGTAAAACCTCTTCACGAACTTGTGTACGCTCCCGTTCTATTTCTATACGGGCCCGATTCATCTCTTCCTGGGTTCTGTCTATCTCCTCCCGGTCCTCATTAAGCTTTTCCCGGTCCTCATTAAGCTTTTCCCAATCCTCATTAAGCTTTTCCCAATCCTCATTGAGCTTTTCCCGACCCTCATTAAGCTTTTCCCGACCCTCATTGAGCTCCGCAAAGTCTTCCTGCATCATCTTTAGCCAGTCCTCAAAGGTAAATTCCAGGATACTATTGGTAACCACTTCTGCTCTGTGACTGTTTAAAAAATCCTTTAAGATTCCTTCCTGAATACATTCCTCCACCGCACGGTTGATGGCCTTATCCAAGGAAAGACCTTCCTCTTCTCTATATTGGCGTACCCTTTCCACAAAAAGACAATAATTCTTTAAGCTTGTACAATCTTCCTTTAATTCTTCATTATAGCCAGCATTAATATTCAATACATCCACCTTCAATTCCAACATAGGCTCCTCTTCTGCCTGAAGAAATAAATCAGATAGCTTAAGTATCTGTCTCTCCGGCTGCTTCTCTTTTCCGTTATAAAATACCACAAACCTGGGATTAGGTATCTTCACAGGAGTGCTGCGGTATAAACGGGCTAAATCCACCAGCTTTGTATATTCCCTTACCACATAGAACAAATGTCTCAACGGCATATTGGGATTAGGTGTAGACTGATGCTCATACAGATTCAGGTAATAGCCAAGCAAAAATGCCGTATCATTCTTCATTCCGATATAAAGTACATTAAACAAGGTTACAATGATCAGTTCATCCGGGTTGCTATAATGGCTGTGGTTCATAGCATTGTAGAGAGAAAGCAGCTCCTTCGGATCAGCAAAAAGCATGGAAAAAATACTGCTTTTAAACTCCCGATTGGCTTTTAATTCTTCCTTCGCGTAAAAAAGTTCAGCCAGATTTTCAGTTAAATGGGTTTCTTTCATTCTGGATACCTCCTTAGACTGACAGGAGGTTTTCTGCTGTGACGGCCCGCTGTCTGCAAGCCCGGGGAACACTTGCCCAGGCAACCGAGCCTAAAAGTGCTTCCTTAAAGATTCCTTAGAAAATCTCCTGTGGTGATAGAATTGTTCTTTCGCATAGATTTTCTAAAGAAATGTGTGTAGACGGCTTGCACCTAAAGATTAGAACGTCATATGCTTAACGTAATATTAGCACAAAAATATCGCAGTTGTAAATACTATTTTATAAATTTACCTGCTGAGTGAGCCGGCTTTCTCCATAAATGAAAAAAAGCCTGCTGCTTCACCATACCCGGATAAGCAGCAGGTTCTCTTTTATACTCTGTTATAATTAATCAAGCATCCTTTAAGAATAATCTGACGTTCTTCATCGGTCAGCTCTCCCAGAGTCAGTTCAAACTCCCTTAAGCTTCCCTCTTTAACTGCATAAGCCTTAATTACACTTTCCTTATTTTCAACAGCCTTACGAATTCCCGGGAAGAACAGATAGTCCAGATTTTTAAAGGGAAGCTCTCCCTCCTCAATGACAAAAGGAAGCATACCCCAGTTAATCAGATTGGAGCGGTATCTCTTTGTGGCATATTCATTGGCGATATTCGCCCAGCCACCCAATACCTTCTGGCAGCTTGCTGCCTGCTCTCTGGCTGAACCATCACCGGGTTTTACCGCAAAGATGGTAGAGCCATAGCCCATATTTCCTTCCCCTGCTTCTGGAAATTTACTCTGAACTGCGGCCATAATCTCTTTCAGCTCAGGCTTAACCTCCAGAGGGCATTTCCCTTCCATAACCGCTTTCTGAGCCACCTGAATTTCCTTCGCACGCCCCACATATTTGGGATCCTTTCTGGAAAGGGCAAACTCAGCCAGACCCAGTGGATTGGAACGGTAAGAGGAGGTCTCTCCTGAAGGAATCAGCTCATCAGTAGTCGTTACCGGATCGTGAATCTCCGAAACCACCTGAAGCAGCAGATTATCCGGCAGAGCTGCCATCTTTGGCCAATCCTTAATATTAGGTCCCATTTTCACCTCTACCTGGGAATCGGCAACACCCTTGGAATCAAATACCCGGTTAGCATAGATATTGGCATCAAAATGATAGGGATAAGTACCGAAGCTTCCGTCAAACTCTGTTGCCGGTGTCAGATACCCCTTATTGGCCGCTGTTGCCGCAATAGAACGTGCATCCATCAACGCTACAGAGGAAATCTGACCATTTTGAAGCTTGCTTCCCTCACGATTGGGGAAGTTTCTGGTATTATGACGAATACTGAAGCCATTGTTGGAAGGAGTATCCCCTGCACCAAAGCAGGGACCGCAGAATGCGGTTTTTAAAATGGCACCGGTTTCCATCAACGTTGCTGCACAGCCATTTTTAATCAGCTCCATATAAATCGGAGTGGAGGCCGGATAAACATTCAAGGAAAACTCATCTGCACCGATATATTTTCCTTTTAAAATATCTGCTGCTGCACAGATGTTCTCAAAGCCGCCTCCGGCACAGCCTGCAATAATTCCCTGATCCACGTAAAGCCTGCCGTTTCTGACCTTATCCTGCAATGTATACTCTACCGCTCCATCCAGACTTACCAGAGCACGTTTTTCTACCTCTTCCAGCACATCTTTCAGATTCTGATTTACTTCTTCAATCGTATATACGTTACTGGGATGGAAGGGCATGGCAATCATAGGCTTGATTTTACTTAAATCTACCATTACCATTCCATCATAATAAGCTACCTCTCCGGGATTTAATTCTTTGTGGGCCTCGCTTCTTCCATGAATTTCAAAATATTCTTTAATCACATTATCCGTTCTCCAGATAGAAGAAAGGCAGGTAGTTTCCGTAGTCATGACATCAATTCCTATACGGAAATCCGCACTTAAAGCACTGACTCCGGGTCCCATAAACTCCATTACCTTATTCTTTACATACCCGTTTTCAAATACTGCACCAATAATGGCCAGAGCTACGTCCTGGGGACCTACACCCTTTACAGGCTCCCCGGTCAGATAGATACCGATTATTCCCGGCATATTAATGTCATAGGTCTGGTTCAGAAGCTGCTTTACCAGCTCCGGTCCTCCCTCACCCATAGCCATGGTTCCCAGGGCACCATAACGGGTATGGGAGTCAGAACCCAGAATCATTCTTCCGCCGCCGCTCATCATTTCTCTGGCATACTGGTGGATAACTGCCTGATGGGGAGGCACATAAACACCACCATATTTTTTCGCACTGCTCAAGCCAAACATATGGTCATCTTCATTAATGGTTCCCCCTACTGCACAAAGGGAGTTGTGGCAGTTAGTCAGCACATAGGGAATAGGGAATTTCTCCAGTCCCGAAGCTCTTGCCGTCTGTATAATTCCCACAAAGGTAATATCGTGGGAGCAAAGCTGGTCAAATTTAATCTGCAGCTTTTCCATATTACCGGATTGATTATGTTCTTTTAAAATTCCATAGGCTATGGTTTCCTTTGCCGCTTCCTCTTTGGAAACCGTTTTGCCTGTCTTACTTTTAATCTCATCTAAGGCGGAAGCGCTGTCTGCAATAATATCCGTTCCGTTCACCAGATAGGCTCCGCTTTCCAACAATTGAATCATGGTTTTCCTCCTCTTATTTCTTGTGCCATGTATCATCTTATTTTCCTGTTCTTACCAATTAAATCGGCATTCTTCTGTATTATAGCTAAGGCAGGGCCGGAATGCAAGTGTATCACTTTATCAAATCTTTGATTCCGGTGAATGGATTCCTTTGGTACCGGCGGTTTCTGTTCCCTTCCTGTTGTATGCTCGCATATCCTGCATGGACTGTGCACAGTAGCCCAAATCAATCACTTGCAGGTTCTGCTTACCATAAAAGCCTAATTGCTTAATTCTGCTATGATCAATGTTCTTATATGTAAATTCAGTATCCACAGGAGATTCATCATAACCAACGGCATTGGATTGCCCTGCAATACATACTACTACAAATTTATTATAGGTTTTCTCATCAACATCTTTATCTCCTATAACCAAAATACTTCTTTCTAGATTTACCTTCTCCATTACCTATTCCCCCTCTATTGTCTTTACATACTGTATAAATCTTGATAATGTCCAGATTCTGTCCTGTCTGTCGGAAGGATATGTTCTAATATAAGGCTGTGGGACAACGAGAATAACATTTTCTGATTGCATCTCGTCCATCTGAGCACCGGATATACCCTGCTGAAGAGTACATAAATATTTCGGTTTTCCTTTTAATCTGTCTGCTTCATTAAGTACCTGTCTCCACCTATCTTTACATGTAGTTTTTGCAGCCAATGAAATTAACCTGTCTACAGAAAATCCTCTATCATGATAAGCCTCTTTAGACGGAAAGATAAAATCTGGTTTCTTATTTCCCTCTGTTATAGCCTGTGCCGAATATTTCAGTTCATTTCCATCAAATATTGCCGCAAGATGATGTTCTAGGCTTTTTCCTGCCCTACTTTTTCTTCTGTTCAATACAATATTTGCCACTTTTACAAATTCATCGACAGAAGAAAATCCTTTCTTAATAATATCTCCATATCGAGCATATTCAAGTGCACGAAACAAGGCATATTCCATATTCGTCCATTCAATAATTTTTCTATCAGGATTCGTTTGTATGTATTCAATATGATCATATACTCTGTTCTGAATATCTCTTGCTGCTGCCGACATAAGCTCTGAAGCAGGAAAATCAACATCCAGACTGCTGATAAATTCCTGAATAGCAATCTGCCCATGCGTTTTAGGCTGAATTTTTCCAATATCAATCAAGCGGTTAGTCTCTGTAGGGCTAAGACCGAAAGCACTTAAAAATATCTCTATATCATCATCTGAATTCAATAAATACCCAAAATAATTTTCTTCATCGACTTTGACAAAAACAAACAAGGCTCCTGCATATTCTGGCGTTAGAAACGGAAAATCTCTTCCAAAATTCGTAATACGGTACTCGTTTCTTGTTCCCTTTCCATAATAAATAAAACGGCTATCTGTCACAAAATTATCCTGCCACTTTATCTTTACCCACTTATCCTTATTATCTCCTTTTTGTCCTGGTTCTGAAAATAAAATTTCTATAGATGATTTTGGAATGTATATACCAGCCTGATGTCCTCCTGTCACACCGGTATCATTTGCCGAAAGGAATTTACAAAATCCCATCTGACCATTTAATACTGCCTGAATTGCCTGATTAGGATACTCTGTTACCATTAAATCACCTTCCTCTGCATCTTATCTGCTGTCATCGTGTCCATATATTCAAGTTTCGCAACAATCAATTTTGCAATATTTTCCATCAACGGTACAACAACAGAGTTACCAAATTGTTTATATGCCTGCGTATCTGATACCGGAATTTTGAAACTGTCAGGGAAACCCTGTAATCTTGCGCACTCTCTTGGAGTAAGTCTTCTCGGGTTCTTTCCTTCCTGTGCAATCAGAATTTCAGACCCATCTTTATAGTACCTTGCACTTATCGTTCTTGACACCCCATCCAATGGAGCTATTCCATAACCGAACCCATTGCCTGCTGCTTTATGCTTTGCGGCGTAATTTTGTAGATATGTCCACAATTTATCTGATAGAGTATATTTCGCTTCCACGTCCTTATCCAGAATATCCTTCATAACCGGCTTTGGATTTTTAGGTATCAGCTTAAATTCAAAATCAATATCTTTTCCGTATCTCTCTCTGTCAAATCCGACTATAATAATTCTTTCTCTATGCTGTGGCACATAATTCTGTCCATCAAGAACTGCATGAAATACTTCATAATTTAATTCATCTAAAGATTCTCTTATTACCTGAAAGGTTCTTCCCTTATCATGACTGCAAAGATTCTTAACATTTTCCAACATAAATGCCTTAGGGCGTTTTTCTTTCAAAATCCGGCAAACATCAAAAAACAAAGTTCCCTGTGTCTTATCAGCAAATCCGGTTTCTCTACCCATACTATTTTTTTTGGAAACACCGGCAATCGAAAACGGCTGACAGGGAAAACCAGCGACCAGAATATCGTGATTCGGTATATCTTTCTCGTTTACCTGCGTAATATCTCCATCTGGCTGCTCACCAAAATTTGCAAAATATGTTAGCTGACTGTATTTATTCCATTCATTGGAATAAACACAATGTCCACCGGCTCTGTCAAATGCAATTCGCATTCCACCAATTCCCGCAAATAAATCTATAAAAGAAAACTGTTTGTTGGAAATGTCTTTCTGCTTTCTTCTCATATCTGTCATATAATAGGCAACAGCTTCTCGGACACAGTCCTGCATACTCTGCTCACTCTGTAAGGAATATGCATTCAGCTCTTCGTATAACTCATCTTCTACTCTTATATGTACCTGTTTCATATCCAATCACTCCTGGGAATAATTTTATACCTGATTTTTCCCTATTATACTCCTGAAGTTTTAAAAAAACAAGCAAAATAATCGAACATATTTTCGTTTTCTTCTTTCTCATCGAAATTTATGTATTTTCAAGTAACATAACTTTTGAGATTCAAAAGAAACAGGAATCTCCTATAGAAAACCAGATCTTGAAAAACACTGGATTCTACAGGAGATTCCTGTATCATCTGTTTTTGAAATTACCGATACTTCCCGTATCCTTCTATTTCTTTAATCCCAAAATCCCCTTCTTTTCTTCCTTCTCAACCTTCTCGGGAATAGTCACCTTGTCCAGATGCCAGATTTCATCTACATATTCCTGAATGGTTCTGTCGGAGGTAAATTTGCCGGAGCATGCTACATTAAGGATTGCCTTCTTTGCCCAGCCTGCTTCATCACGATAAGCCTTCTCAACTTTTCTCTGTGCGTCTGCATAGGACTTGAAATCCTTCAGAATAAAGTAACGATCTGCCACATTGGTTTCCTGCGTATTTAACAGGGAGTTATACAGGGAGCGGAATAATTCCGTATCCTGGGAATAGGTTCCGTTGATCAGCTGCATCAATACCTTACGAACATCCGGGTCATTATTGAAAATCTCCATAGGATTATAACCGCCGTGATTCTCAAAGCTAATAACCTCATCAGAGCTTAAGCCGAAGATGAAGGCATTCTCTTCTCCTACTTCTTCTACAATCTCCACATTGGCTCCGTCCATAGTTCCGATCGTTACGGCACCGTTTAACATAAACTTCATGTTACCGGTTCCGGATGCCTCCTTACTTGCCGTAGAAATCTGCTCAGATACATCCGCTGCCGCAAAAATCAGCTCCGCATTGGATACCCGATAATTCTCAATAAATACTACCTTTATCTTTCCATTAATAGACTGGTCATTATTGATTACATCGGCTACGGAATTGATCAGCTTGATGGTCAGCTTTGCTGTACGATAGCCTGCTGCCGCCTTCGCCCCAAAAATAAAGGTTCTGGGGTAAAAATCCATATCCGGATGCTCTTTAATCTCATTATACAGATACATCACATGCAGTATATTCAGCAGCTGTCTTTTATACTCATGAAGACGCTTAACCTGCACGTCAAAAATAGAGCGGGGATCTACCTGGATACCATTATGCTCTAAAATGTAGTTAGCCAGACGTACCTTATTCTGGTACTTAATGTTCATAAACTCCTGCTGTGCCTTTTCATCATCTGCGTAGAGCTTCAGCTTGCTGATCTTAGGCAAATCGGTAATCCAGTCCTCACCTACATGGGCGGTTACCCAGTCTGCCAGTAAAGGATTTCCGTGAAGTAAAAACCGCCTCTGGGTAATTCCATTGGTCTTATTGTTGAATTTCTCCGGCATCATTTCATAGAAATCTTTTAATTCCTGATTTTTCAAAATTTCTGTATGCAGTCTTGCCACACCGTTTACGGAATAACCGGCTGCAATGGCCAAATGCGCCATCTTCACCTGTCCGTCATAGATAATTGCCATCTTACGGATCTTTTCCTGATTTCCGGGATATTTCTGCTCAATCTGGATAATGAAGCGGCGGTTGATTTCCTCTACAATCTGATAAATTCTGGGCAGTAATCGGGAAAACAGCTCAATGGGCCATTTTTCCAACGCCTCTGCCATGATGGTATGGTTGGTATAGGCACAGGTCTTAGTGGTAACCTCCCAGGCTTCATCCCAGGTCAGATAATACTCATCCATCAAAATACGCATCAATTCCGCTACTGCTACCGTGGGATGAGTATCATTCAGCTGGAAAGTAACCTTCTCATGGAATTTCCGAATGTCCTCATGGGTTTTCATATATCTGGAAACTGCCTGCTGAACGGAAGCGGAAATAAAGAAATACTGCTGCTTCAGTCTCAATTCCTTACCGGCATAGTGATTATCATTGGGATACAGTACCTCTACAATATTACGGGCCAGATTCTCCTGCTCAACTGCTTTCTGGTAATCTCCCCGGTCAAAGGAATCCAGCTGGAAGCAGCTTACCGCTTCTGCATCCCAGATTCTCAGGGTATTAACGATACCGTTTCCGTAGCCCACTACCGGCAGATCATAGGGGACTGCCATGACAGACTGATAGCCCTCCTGTACGAAGTGACTTCTTCCGTGTTCATCTACCCGTACATTCACATATCCGCCAAATTTCACCTCTTTGGTATATTCCGGTCTTCTTAGCTCAAAGGGATTTCCGTCCTCCAGCCATTCATCCGGGACCTCCACCTGGAAGCCATCTCTGATCTCCTGTTTAAACATACCGTATCGATAACGGATACCGCAGCCATATGCCTCATAGCCAAGAGTTGCCAGGGAATCCAAAAAGCAGGCTGCCAGTCTTCCCAAACCGCCATTTCCCAATGCCGCATCCGGTTCCTGATCTTCAATAACATTCAGATCCAGTCCCAGCTCCTCCATAGCCTCCTTCACCGGCTTATAGGCCTGGAGATTGATAATGTTGTTGCCCAGAGCTCTTCCCATAAGAAACTCCATGGACATATAATAGACCATCTTGGGGTCCTGCTCCTCATACTCCTTCTGGCTGGTCATCCAATGATCAATAATTGCATCCTTAATTGCGTAGGATACCGCAATAAAAATCTGCTTATCCGTTGCTTCCTCCAGAGTCTTTCTATAGAGGGTTTTTACATTATACAATACACTTCTTTTGAACAGCTCTTTATCGAATCTGCTCATTAACGAAACCTGCTTTTCCATATTTTTCCTCTCATTCTGCCGGGTTACGGCTTTGTCCTTGGCGGAAAAAATCTTCTTCCGTCTTCTCAATTAGATACGGTTCATCCCTATTGTAACATTTTTGGCATTAACATTCCACTCTTTCTGATTTTCCAGTACCTGATCAAAAAGAAATTCATCTGCTAAAACCTTTTCGGCAATCACTGCCTGGTTCTTCTTTACAATTTCCGCAATTTCATCATTTCCGGCAATGGCTACACGAATATGATCCGTAACCTCATATCCGGAATCCTTACGCATGGTCTGAATCTTGCTGATTATCTCATATACAAAGCCTTCCTCCACCAGTTTATCCGTCAGATTGGTGTCCAGAACCACGGTGACCGTATTGTCAGCCTCAGATACATAGCCTTCCTTCTGACTCATGGCAATTAATAAATCCTCTTGAGAAAGACTTACCTCTACACCATCCACTGTAAAAGTCAGGGCTCCCTTTTCCTTTAATTCATCCATAGCACTGTTTCCATCCAAAGAGGCTAAAGCTTTCTGGATTCCTCCCAGCTGCTTTCCGTATTTGGGGCCTACGGTCTTTAACTGGGGCTTGAAGGTATAGCTGGTAAATTCCCTTACATCATCGGTAAAAATCACCTGCTTCACATTCAGCTCATCTGCAATTATATCCGTAAAGAATTGATCCAAGGTGAATCCTGCCTTTACAAACATTCTTCCGATGGGCTGACGATTCTTGATATTAGCAGCATTTCTGCAGGCGCGTCCCATTACCACTACCTTCAGCAGCTGATCCATATTTTCTTCCAGCCGGCGATCAATCCGGCTCTCCTCTGCTCCTGGATAATCGCAAAGGTGAATACTCTCCGGTGCGGTTTTATCGATACTTCTCACCAGATTCAGATAGATTTCCTCCGTCATAAAGGGAATCATGGGTGCAGCCAGCTTACATACGGTCACCAAAGCTGTATACAGTGTCATATAGGCATTGATTTTATCCTGCTCCATACCTTTGGCCCAGAAACGCTCCCTGCCCCGTCTTACATACCAGTTACTCATCTCATCCACAAATTCCTGAAGAGCTCTTGCCGCCTCCGGAATCCGATAGTTCTCCAAATCCCTGTCTACGGCAAGAATCAAGGTATTCATCTTCGACAGCAGCCATTTATCCATAACCGTAAGCTTATCATAATCCAGGCTGTATTTTGTTGCGTCAAAGCCATCGATATTGGCATACAGCACAAAGAAAGCATAGGTATTCCACAGCGTACCCATGAATTTTCTTTGTCCTTCTGTTACGGCCTTTCCGTGGAAGCGGTTAGGCAGCCAGGGGGCAGAATTAATGTAAAAATACCAACGGATGGCATCTGCCCCATAGGTTTCCAGTGCCTCAAAGGGATCCACTGCGTTTCCTTTGGATTTACTCATCTTCTGACCGTTTTCATCCTGAACATGGCCCAGAACGATTACGTTTTCATAGGGTGCTTTATTAAACAGCAAAGTAGACTCTGCCAGCAGGGAATAGAACCATCCACGGGTCTGATCCACTGCCTCGGAAATAAACTGAGCCGGAAACTGCGCTTCAAATAATTCCTTATTTTCAAAAGGATAATGGTGTTGGGCAAAGGGCATGGCTCCGGAATCGAACCAACAGTCAATTACCTCCGGTACACGCTTCATGGTTTTTTTGCATTTGGGACAGCTTAAGGTAATTTCATCAATATAGGGACGGTGCAGCTCTACCTTCTTTGCTTCGGGATTCCCGCTTAGCTTTTCCAGCTCTTCTCTGCTTCCGATAGCTTCCATATGGCCGCAGTCTTCACACTCCCATACGTTTAAGGGAGTTCCCCAATAACGGTTACGGGAAATCCCCCAGTCCTGAATGTTTTCCAGCCAATCCCCGAAACGTCCCTTTCCAATGGACTCAGGAATCCAGTTGATGGTATTATTATTCCGGATCAAGTCCTCCTTTACCGCAGTCATCTTAATAAACCAGGATTCACGAGCGTAGTAAATTAAAGGTGTATCACAGCGCCAGCAGAAGGGATAGTCATGTTCAAACCTGGGTGCATCAAAGAGCTTTCCTTCCTTATCCAAATCCGCCAGGATATCCTTATCCGCATCCTTGACGAACTTTCCTGCATAGGCCGTTTCTTCAGTCATCTCTCCCTTACCGTCAACAAACTGAACAAAGGGCAGATCATACTGCCTTCCTACCCGGGCATCATCTTCACCAAAGGCCGGAGCGGTATGAACGATACCGGTACCATCGGTCATGGTGACATAGCTGTCACAGGTTACATAATGGCCTTTTTTATGCTGCTTCGCCGCAGCTTCCCCTGTACAGGCAAATAAGGGCTCATATTCCTTATATTCCAAATCCTTTCCGGTATAGGTTTCAAGAACCTCATAAGCCTTTACTTCTTCATTTCCCAGGTTTCCAAGCACCTTATCCAAAAGAGCCTCGGCCATATAATAGGTATAGCCGTCTGCCGCCTTTACCTTCACATAAGTTTCTTCCGGGTTCACACAAAGAGCCACATTAGAGGGCAAAGTCCAGGGAGTTGTGGTCCATGCCAGAAAATAGGCATCTTCTCCGATTACCTTAAAGCGTACCACTGCAGAACGCTCCTTCACGGATTTATAACCCTGTGCCACCTCATGAGAAGATAAAGGCGTTCCGCAGCGGGGGCAATAGGGCACAATCTTAAAGCCTTTGTAAAGCAGACCCTTATCCCAAATCTGTTTCAAAGCCCACCATTCGGATTCGATAAAATCATCGTGATAGGTTACATAGGGATCATCCATATCGGCCCAGAAGCCTACTGTGCCGGAGAAATCCTCCCACATCCCCTTATATTTCCAAACACTTTCCTTACACTTACGAATAAACGGATCCAGACCATATTCCTCAATCTGCTCCTTACCATCCAGTCCCAGAAGCTTTTCTACCTCCAGCTCCACCGGAAGACCGTGAGTATCCCAGCCGGCCTTTCTGGGTACCATATACCCTTTCATGGTTCGATACCGGGGAATCATATCTTTGATTACACGGGTCAGCACATGGCCGATATGAGGTTTCCCGTTTGCTGTAGGAGGGCCATCATAAAAGGTATAGGTTTTTCCCTCTTTACGATTTTCCATACTTTTTCGGAAAATATCATTTTCTTTCCAAAATTGTTCAATGTTTTTTTCTCTGTCCACAAAATTGAGATTGGTATCTACTTTCTGGTACATGTTTTCATCCTTTCCTTTAATATAGATAAAGCCCCGTCCTGCAAAAGGACGAGGCCCAGGTCTCGTTATACCACCCATTACATCGCACGTCTGTGCCTCCCGCAGTTCTCAGGGATTTGGCATAGATTATGCACTCTTCCTCAACGTCTGCTTCTATTGCTTATAGTCAAAACTGACCACTATATTAGAAGTTACAACGAATACGCGGTTTTGTCAAGTATGACAAAGGACTATTCCCCATACAGCCCGGCTTGTCACCGACTTTCTTTTATTGTAGAATAGCATCAGCTACTATTGAAAACAGAAAAGAGGGAGTAAGCATGGCTGGACAGAATCTGACACTATTAACCGATTTATATGAGCTGACGATGATGCAGGGCTATTTTAACCATAAAGCACAGAATGAAACCGTCATTTTTGATGCTTTTTATCGTGCTAACCCCCAGGGTGGGGGCTATGCCATATCAGCCGGACTGGAACAGGTTATTGAGTACATCAAAAATCTTCGTTTTTCCAGGGAGGATATTCACTATCTTGCCAGTCTTGGTATTTTTCAGGAGGACTTTTTAAATTACCTGGAATCCTTTCGTTTCTCCGGTGATATTTATGCCATTCCGGAAGGAAGCGTCATGTTTCCCAGAGAACCCATGATTAAAGTAATCGCACCCATTATGGAAGCCCAGCTGATTGAAACTGCTATTTTAAATATTATGAATCATCAGAGTCTGATTGCCACCAAGACTTCCCGGATATGCTATGCAGCTAAGGGTGATGGAATTATGGAATTTGGCCTAAGGCGTGCCCAGGGTCCCGATGCCGGTCTCTACGGTGCAAGAGCGGCCATGATTGGCGGCTGTGTGGGAACCAGCAACGTTCTGGCAGGCCAGCTCTTTGATGTACCGGTGAAGGGTACCCATGCCCATAGCTGGATTATGAGCTTTCCCGATGAATATACCGCTTTCAAAACCTATGCCGGAATGTATCCCTCTGCCTGCATTTTACTGGTAGATACCTATGATACCTTAAGCTCCGGTGTACCCAACGCCATCCGGGTCTTTACTGAAATGCAAGAAGCCGGAATCCCTCTTACCTTTTACGGAATCCGTCTGGACAGCGGCGACCTTGCCTATTTATCCAAAAAAGCACGTAAAATGTTGGATGATGCCGGCTTCACCGATGCTGTAATTTCTGCTTCCAACGATTTGGATGAATTTCTGATTGACAGTCTGAAGGCTCAGGGTGCCACCATTACCTCATGGGGCGTAGGAACCAATCTGATTACCTCTAAGGACTGCCCTTCTTTTGGCGGCGTGTACAAGCTGGCTGCCATTATGGATTCAAGCGGCGAGTTTATCCCTAAAATCAAGCTGTCCGAGAATAGCGAAAAGGTAACTAATCCCGGAAATAAAACCATTTACCGCATCTATGAAAAGAATACCGGTAAAATAAAAGCGGATTTAATCTGCCTGGTGGGTGAGCATTTTGATGAACATGAACCACTGCTTCTTTTTGATCCCCTGGAGCCCTGGAAAAAAACGAAGCTGGCTGCCGGCAGCTTTTACCTGAAGGAAATGCTGGTTCCGGTATTTTTAAAGGGAAAATGTGTTTATGAATCCCCCTCTGTAATGGAAATACGTGAGATTTGTCAGAAGGAGCTGAATACCCTCTGGGACGAGACCAGAAGACTGGTAAATCCCCATAAGATTCATGTGGATCTGTCCGCTAAATTATACGATATGAAAATCAGCCTTCTGGATCAGATGGGAGAACGATAGAATAAGATACTCGAAGCTTGTCGAAGAAGGGAGTGAAGTATTGGCAATATTAAAGTAGTCTTAAAAGTTGCACAAGTTCATGTGATTCTGCTTCACCCGATACGGTCTGTCTAGTATCAAAACGCTTAAAACCATACTTTTCATAAAAGGAAAGCAGTTTATCTTTATTATCTGCTTCCACAAATGCTACCATACCTCCAGCCAGATATTGTAAAAGCTGCGTTTGTCTGATAGCCGCTTCCAAAAGTTCCTGACCTGTTATGCGTCCCTTTACTCTGTCATTGAAATTCTTTCCAAGCTGAGCTATCAGATACGCTGCCAGATTATAGGTTTGTTCATTCTTATCAATTTCACTAAACCTCGCAAGCTTTCTCTTATAGGTATTGCTAAATGGTTCGTATTTTACTACAAGGGGTTTGATAGTAATAGAAAAATACCCCAACAGCTCTGCATCCTCCAATGATAATACCAAATATGTAACTGCCTGATGTTTTTTGGCAAAGTCAATTGCCTGCTCTTTTAAAAATCGCTCAACATCCGGATTTAAAGGACAAAAAAACTCGGAAAGGAGTCGTACTAAAGTTTCCTCTTCGAGCCTTTTATCCTCATTTTCTAAATACTCACGGATGTTCAGCACAATAAAATTATTTGCTGGTTGCATCCGCTTTCTTCCTTCTCTCCATGAATTTTAAAATATTATCTGTACCCTGCAAGTAGGTTACATTGATCGGTACACGAGGTGTTCTGTCGTTGGCAGATGCTTCAATAGCATCGGCAAACATCTCCACCTGTTTCTGACCGGATATGATAAAATTCTTAGTGATACTTGAAGTTGCCATATTAACACCTCCTTTTTCAGTATGGCTCGTATTGATTTTTTTATACTTTCCTAACTTTATTTTATTACCAAACATCATGGTTTGCAACCGATATTTTGCGAAATTTATATTAAAATTTGCTTTCTTAATCCTGAATTATTCACGGAACAATAGCATCAACTACTGATATCCGCATAGTTACTGTATTTCAATTGAATATTGCTTTTCACTTATTTAGTGAATAGAAAAAGACCTCTATCTGTGGTAAAATTTAGGTGTCTAATCCAAACAAATATCTCAGAAAGAAAGCAAAAGTGGCTTTGACTTAACTTTTAAACCTATCACGGGGGAAGTCTGCCCATTTTCAGGCTGTCTTTTGGCAGGGTGAGGTATTAAGAGTGGTTGTAACGGCAACTACGGCAGATGTAATGCACACTTATGCTGCCATGAATAATTCAGGATAAGATACTTTAAAAACTTTAAAAACAAATTCTAATTGTTTGAAAACTTTTTGTTTCGGTGTTATTATAATTATACACAAGAAAGCACCCACTCCACAGGTGGATGCTCCGAGTTTAGGCCAACTTGTCCTTACGGACACCGCCTATCCTGTTGGCAGACAGGATAGGCATTTTTATTTGCGCTTACCCTATTAAGGGTTTACGCAATACAACCGAAATTTCCAATATGGCGCACAAGGAACAGGAGTAGAATTTTATCTATAATTTCAGTGGCTGTCGCACTCATAACTGAATGCGACAGCCACTTTTATGTGGGATTTTTCGATCCCTTTATGCTTTTCTTTTTAGAAATACCACTGCCAGGTGGCATACATATCGTTAAACCACTGGGTAATGGAACGCTGGCCGATTTTAAAGGTTACCGTCTTGGTTCCTCCATACTGGCCTATTCCCTCAAAGGTCACCTTTGCGGTTCCCTTATTGATGTTCTTCTCGTAGCTTCCCTCCACAACTTTAATGTTTTGGTTCTTACCAGCTCCATCTCCAACCAGGTACAGCTGCATAACATCCTTTCCGTTCTTCAGAATGGCTGTAGCCAAGTCACTCTGTTCATCAATCAGAACCTCTTTTCCCGTATACTCCTGGTCCTTGACTTTGATAGTCGCCTTACTGATGTCATAGCCCGTCTGCAGAATCCGATAGGTCTGACTTACGCTTCCCGCATAGTTGGCTCCTATCATCTTCACTGTGACCGTTATCTCACTTCCTACAGGAACGAAGGTATTGGGATCCGTCAGCACCTGATCCTTTGTAAGGGTTGTCGCCGTATCCGGCACCTTGGTCAGCTTATACTCTGCATTCTTATCGTAATCCGCGGCAGAAATCACCTTTCCATCTGCATCATATACCTTAAAGCTCTGCTTCCAACCGTTCTTCTTGGTGCTTTCCACCTTATCATTGGCTACGATATATACACTGTCTTTATAAATGTTAAGGTTAAGGTCTTTTTGCACAATCTCAAAGGGTACCTCAAGGGTTCCGGAATAGTTACCCTTACCCTTAATTACCACGGTAGGCAGCTTAGTAGCGCTTATATTTGCCAGCTTGGTATGGTTCTTATAGCTTACGGTGTAATCCACGCCGTATACCAGTACCTCATCTGCCTGATTTTTTACGGTCACGGTAGGCTTAGCACCGCCCTTCATATAGGGCATTTTCATCAGCTTTTCTCCGGCTACTGCCAAGGGATCGGTAATCTCTGCCGAGCCAAGAACATCTGCACCAATCTTAAAGCTAATCTTCTTGGTTCCGGTATATCCGCCCTCTGCCTTACCCGTAAGTACCAGAGTGGCTGTTCCCTTTTTGATGTTCTTTAGATAGGAAACGGTATAGTGCTTTCCTTCCTCCAGAGTAGTGACCGGTGCCTTTTTGTTTGCCTGGTAGGTAAACTTAACTTCCTTTTGAC
>JBJFFP010000041.1:0-8920 GCA_051891855.1 Lachnospiraceae bacterium
GCAGGTTATTGAAGAGGAAGCAAAAAAACTGGCAGAACTGATTCAAAATACAATGTTGTAAAAAAACTTGAAGAATAGAACTGCACATGCTATCATATTCTTAGTCGATAGGCTGATAATGGGGTAGAAATTGGAGGTATGGGAATGGTAAGCCAGAAGGTAGTTATCAAGAACCCAACAGGACTGCACCTAAGACCGGCAGGAAACCTATGTAAGGAAGCAATGCAATATAAATCATTGATTACATTCACATACAGGGGGAACACAGCGAATGCTAAAAGTGTACTCAGCGTGTTAGGTGCGTGCATTAAATGCGGCGATGAGATAGAGCTGATTTGCGAAGGTGAGGATGAGGTTCAGGCTTTGCAGGCTCTGGTCACAGCTGTGGATAGTGGTTTAGGAGAATAAGGATGAGCCCGCCTGTAACAGGCGGGTTTTTTGTCAGTAATATAGAGAAGAATGGAGGAGATATATTATGCTTAATTTCAAACGCTATAAAAAAAATCCGGTTCTGCATTATCCGGAAAGAATATGGCCGGATAAGGAAATTACGAAAGCACCCATATGGTGCAGTGTAGATTTAAGAGATGGCAATCAGGCTCTTATTGATCCCATGGTGGTTCATGAGAAGCTGGAAATGTTTGATTATCTGATTAAGCTGGGCTTTAAGGAAATTGAAATCGGTTTTCCTGCAGCAAGCCAGATTGAGTTTGATTTTTTACGGCAGCTTATTGATTGTAAATTAATTCCTGATGATGTTTGCGTACAGGTATTAACCCAATGCCGCGAAGAGCTGATTGACCGAACCTTTGAGGCTATCGAAGGCTGTAAGCAGGCTATTGTACATATTTATAATTCCACTTCTACCCTGCAGAGGGATGTTGTTTTTGGAATGGGCAGGGAAGAAATTATTGATATTGCCGTTAAAGGAACACAGATGGTTAAGGAAAGAGCTCAAAAATTTCCGGGGAAAATTATTCTGGAGTATTCTCCGGAAAGCTTTACCGGAACGGAAGTGGAGTTTGCACTGGAAATCTGCACCGCAGTACAGAAAACCTGGGGACCTACGAAAGAGAATCCCATGATTATCAACCTGCCCGCTACGGTGGAAATGAATACCCCTAATGTTTATGCGGATCAGATTGAATGGATGAACAGGCATTTTCAAGATCGGGACAGCATCATTTTAAGCATCCATCCCCACAATGATCGGGGAACCGGCGTAGCTGCTGCAGAGCTGGCTCTTATGGCAGGAGCTGACCGCGTGGAAGGAACACTTTTCGGAAATGGTGAGAGAACCGGAAATGTAGATTTGCTGACCATCGCCTACAATATGTTTTCTCAGGGAATCAATCCGCAATTAAATATTGAACATATTAATGAGATTATTGAAATTTATGAACGCTGCTGTAAAATCCCTATTCATCCCAGGCACCCCTATGCAGGCAAGCTGGTGTTTACCGCCTTTTCCGGTTCGCATCAGGATGCTATTAACAAGGGTGTGCATGCCATGCAGGAAAGGAAGAGTGAGATTTGGCAGGTTCCTTATCTTCCCATTGATCCTGCGGATATAGGAAGAGAATATGAACCCATTGTGCGAATCAATTCCCAGTCCGGCAAAGGCGGGGTAGCATTTATTATGGAGACCTATTTCGGCTTCAAGCTTCCTAAGGCCATGCACAAGGAATTTGCCAATGTGATTCAGAACATCACCGAGAAAAAAGGAGAGATTTCTCCCGAAGAGATTATGGCAAAATTCAAGGAGGAGTATCTGGATCGGAAGGAGCCTCTGCATTTCAGAAGGATTCAGGTTACGGAAAACAGCGGGGAAGTAAAGGCCTTCGATACCAGTGTAAAGCTGGTGTATACCGATCATGGTATAGAAAAATCGCTTGAGGCTGTAGGAAATGGACCCATTGATGCAGTCAGAAGAGGACTTCATGAATCTCTGGAGCTGGACGTTAAGATTCTGGATTATGAAGAGCATGCTCTGCAATCCGGCTCTAACTCTCAGGCTGCAGCATATATTTATTTACTGGATACCAATACAGGCCGTGTAACCTACGGTATAGGAGTAAGCAGCAACATTACCCGGGCCTCGGTAAGAGCAATTTTCTCTGCATTAAACAGATTGGGATTGGGAGAAAGATAAGAGATAAAAAAGAGTCTGGGGACTATACTCAGGTGTATAGCACTCAGACTCTTTTTAATCTTCCTTTTTGGTTTAATCCTCAAAGCTGAATTTATCTCCGTCTTCCACAATGCAGATCATGGTTTTTCCTGTATTCAGCTCTATTTCATTTCCGTTGTCATCATAGTAGCGGGTAGCTCCGTAATCGGAGGTCTTTTTCCAATTAACATGGATGGCTTTGCCCTCGGTAAAGTACCAACCGTCCCTAGTACTGTCAATACACTGGAAAGCAAGATAACCCTTGGCATCACGCACCTCGTGATAGGTAAACTGAACCAGCAGGTTTTTGAAGGCCAGCTGTTTGCCGGTTGCCTGATCAACATGGGCACCACCGGAGGTTTTCTGGAAGCGGTAGTATAAACCATCCGTTTCATCGTACTCAAACCAGGTTTGTGTGGTGGGATAAGCGCTGGACAAATCAATTTTCTTAGCTACAGCAGCATCGGAATACTGTTCCAGGGTGTTGGGCGCTGTCTTGCTGGCAAATTGAAAATGAGAAGCAGTATCTATGTAATCCGTCCTTGCTTCCAGGGGATAGCCCAGACGATTGGCTTCATCGTAAAGATCAGCACCATCCAGATAAAGGTTCTGGGGAGCGGAACGATCAGTAGTTCGGTAGAATACTCCACTGGGAGCAGTCAGAGCATTAATGTTATGGGTGTCCTTACGGCCGATAACCTCGTCAATATAGAAGGGCCCGCCGGCATGGACGTAGAGTGCGTCCCATTCAAATGCCCAGTAAACGAAATAGTCACGGCAGCTTCGGATGTTTCCTACTCGTTCCAGATTACGCCAGTCACCGAAAACAGCCATAAGACGGGTAATTTCTCCTTCTACCAGACACTCATAAAGGATGTCTGCATTGGAAAGATTATAGTGAGGAAGGGCACCTTTATCGTTAGGAACCATAACGGCCATAGGTCTTAAGGAAGCGATTTCCTCATCTACCCACTCATTGGTCAGAGGGCTTCTTACCATACCCTCTTGGGGAGGAATATCCTCATCTGCGTTTTCAACAATTGTTTCTTCTTCCGCACCGGGTGCTTCAACCTCTATAACTGCCTGTTCCTGTACTGCTGCAGGTTCTTCTTTTTTGCAGGCAGTAAGTATCAGGGCAGAGGATAAGGCAACCAGAAGCAGTACTTTGAGTTTTTTCATCGTGTCCTCTCTTTCTCGCATTTTTACTACTTGAAATTTCTGTTGTAACCGTAAAATTATAGCACAGAAAAAATAGAAAGTCATCATTAAAGTGAAAGTTTCAGGTTCTCTTTCGGGTTGAAAAAGTCCCGATGTAATGGTAGAATAAGTACATTCTGAAGGAAGAACAGGAAATAGGAGAAATTCATGAAAAAAATATTGATTACCGGCTGTAACGGACAGCTGGGAAGGGCGGTAAATCAATTTTATGCAGGACGTACCGACTTGGAGCTGATTAATACAGATGTGGAGGAATTGGATATTGCCAACATAGATGCTGCAGTGTCTTTGGTTCGGGAAGTAAACCCCTATGCCATTATTAATTGTGCGGCTTATACGGCTGTAGATGCCTGTGAGACCAATCAGGACACGGCATTTAAGGTAAATACGCTGGGAGCAAGAAATCTGGCTGTGGCAGCAGAGCAGATAGGGGCTAAGCTTTTGCATATATCCACCGATTACGTTTTTGACGGAACCAAAAAGGGTGCCTATGTTGAAACGGATGCCACGGGACCGGCCAGTGTATATGGAGTAACTAAGGAAGCTGCAGAAAAAATGGTGACCCAGTTATGTAATCGCTTCTTTATTCTTAGAACGGCTTGGCTTTACGGTGATGGTAAGAATTTTGCCAAAACCATGCTCCGCATTGCCGAAAACAATGATAAGGTTAGGGTAGTGTGTGATCAAATCGGAACGCCCACCAGTACCCTGGAGCTGACGAAGGGTATAGATTCTTTGCTGTTTAGTGATAACTATGGGCTTTTTCATGCCACCTGTGAGGGACAGTGCTCCTGGGCGGATTTTGCCAGAAAGGTTTTTACCTTGGCAGGAAAAGAGGTAAGGGTGGAGGATGTAACTACGGAAGAATATTTAGCAGATTATCCGCAGCAGGCAAAGAGGCCGGCCAATTCAGTATTGGAAAATTATATGTTTAAAATGACCGGCGGTTATTCTTTCGCACCTTGGGAAGAGGCTATTGCAGAATATATGAAGACTCTTAGATAAAAAGGATGGGGAAATGAATAAAGCAGTTACAGGCAACCGAAAAGTTCAAATTGGTCTTCTAACCGTGATTATGATGCTGCAGCTGATTGTAGCATCATATTTTTGTACGCAGAAGCAGGGCTTCCACTATGATGAATACTATTCCTACTACTCCTCCAATGTAACCTATGGTCTGGTTCCTACAGACAGGGAATGGAAGGATACGGAAGAAATCCGAAGTGAGTTTGTGGTGGGCAGGGGAGAGGGCTTTAACTATGAAATGGTAAAGCTGATGCAGACCTATGATGTCCATCCTCCGCTGTATTATTTTCTGCTGCATACAGTATGCTCTTTTTTTCCGGGAGTCTTTTCCAAGTGGTTTGGACTGGGATTGAATCTTTTGTTTTTTGCAATAGCCTTTCCTCTTTTTGCGAAAATCAGCTATGAGCTGTTTAGAGGCGATTTCAGGATAACTTTTCTTTCCTGTCTGCTTTTTGGCTTTCAACCGGGAATCTTAAGTGGGATTACCTTTATTCGGATGTATATGCTTCTTTTGGTCTGGTGTTTGGCCATTACCTGCATACATATTCCCTTTTGGAGGGAAGGAATAAAGCTTACACCGGGAAGGGCGATTACTTTACTGCTTTTGACAGCAGCGGGTTTTTTGACCCATTATTATTTTGCGGTCTTTTTGTTCTTTCTGGCGGCTTTTACCTGCCTTTATCATTGGTGGAGAGAGAAAAATCTGAAAGCCAGTCTTGCCTATGGCAGCTGTATTCTGGGAGGTATGGCTCTGGCTCTGCTTTTCTATCCCTCGGCTCTTTCCCATATTTTCAGGGGATATAGGGGAACGGAAGCAACGGCTGCTTTTTTTGACCTGTCTAATACTCTGCTTAGGCTCAGGTTCTTTGGCGGGCTGATGAATCGTTCTGTTTTTGGTGGCTGTCTGCCGATTCTGCTTCTTTTTTTGGCAAGTATATTTATCCTTTCGTTGATGAAAAAGGAAAGTCAACCATTGAAAACGGGTAAAGTGAAGAGATTTCCGGCAGAAAATCCGGGGCTGTTCTGTCTGCTTACGGTAACTCCGGGATACTTTTTTGCAGTGGCGAAAACTGCCCTCTTAAATGCAGAGGAGGCAAATCGATATGAACTCCCGGTATATGGCTTTTGGCTGCTGATCATTCTTGCATTACTGGACTATGGCGGAAAGGCATTGCCAAAGCCGAAGAGGATAACACTGGCTGCTGCAGGACTGATTCTGGGGTTTCAATTCTTTGCCTTAGCCCACGGGGAGGTACAGTTTTTATATCCTGAGGATCGGGAAAATGTGGAATGGGCTGCCCGACACAGAAAGGAAGTGATTCTGTACCTGTATAATCCGTCCAATCTGTGGATGATTTGGGATGAAGCAGAGGAATTGATGCAGTATGAAAGGATATACTTTGTCAGTCTGGCAGACACATCTCCTCTGACAGAGAATAGTCTTTTGACCGCTGACCGGGTATATGTCTATGCTTCAAGAATGGAAGAGGCACAAAGAATGCTGGAAGAGCTTTCCCGGGATAATAAAAAGCTCTCCGAAAAAGAAAAAATCCGGGAGCTTTTATACTGTGATCTGTATTGTCTGGAATAGGTTTAACCCATAATGATATATGCTGTTGCAATTCCTAAAATGGCACCAAACAGAACCTGAAGCGGAGTATGGCCCACAAATTCCTTAAGCTGCTTTTCAATATCCATATCCTTGCCCATATGGGAAAAGAGCTCAATCATATCGTTTAAGATTTTGGCCTGTTTGCCGGTTTCCTGACGTACACCGATGGCATCATACATGACCACTAAGGATAGAATGGCAGTAACGGCGAACTCAAAGCTGTCTGCACCGTACTCTATGGCACAGGCAGCAGCCAGGGCACAAACGGTAGAGGAATGAGAGCTGGGCATACCGCCGCCACCTACCAGCCTCTCAGCTACAAATTCATGATTTAATACCACATAAATAACGGTTTTAAGAACCTGGGCAATGACCCACCCGGCAGCAGAAGAAATAAGAATTTTATTTTGTATCAATTCGGTAAAAAATTGCATAATCTGTTTCCTCATCATTCTGACGGATGGATTTCCGTCAAATTAGCATAGAATCAGTATAACTCATTTTGAGAAAAAACGAAAGACGGGAATTCATAGAAAAAGGAAGGTGAAAGATGGTTTCGGTATTAATCAGCTTTGGTTATATGGCGTTCACAGGGTTTTTCCTAGGCTATGGAATAAAAATACTGGCGGAGCGTTTTTTAGGTTACCGGATTCAGGGGATTTTGGATTTGGAAATCGCAGGTCTGGCTGCAGCCACTGTCTATGCAGGGATATTCAGCCTGTTTTCAGGGGTAGGGCTATGGGCCAATGTAGGGCTTCTTCTCCTTTGTGTGCTGGCAGCGGTAAAGGGAAGAAAGGAGATTCCTGTTTTTTTTCGATCAAAGAAAAAAGAATTGACGCCGATGGAGCTTTTCTTCCTGATTATTCTGATTTTCCTGATGGCCTATGGAAGCAGCAGAGGCTATATGCACTTTGATACAGGGCTGTATCATGCTCAGAGTATCCGCTGGATTGAAGAATATGGTGTAGTACCGGGACTGGGAAATCTCCATTCCAGACTGGCCTATAACAGCAGTACCTTTACTTTAACGGCCCTTTACAGCGGTGCATTTTTAACCGGCAGATCCTTACACACAGTAGCCGGCTTTCTGGCCTTGCTTTTATCCCTTAAGGGATTTAGTGTAGTGCAGGTTTGGAAGCGGAAAAAGATAGTTTTATCCGATTTTCTTAAAGTAGCTCTCTTATGGTATTTATCCATGATTTATACGGAAATGGTATCTCCGGCTTCTGATTATTTTGCCATGCTGTTTTTGTTCTACCTGGTCATCAGCTGGACAGAATTGGAGGAAAAACAGGAAGAAAGCATCGTTCCCTACAGCCTTCTTTGTGTGCTTTTGGCAGTTACCGTTACCATAAAGCTTTCTGCGGCAATCATGCTTCTTCTGGTGCTGAAACCGGCAGTGGTTTTGGTACGCCAAAAGCAGTACAGACAGATTGCCATTTATCTGATACTGGGAGTAATTGCAGTATTTCCCTATTTGGCCAGAAATGTGATTTTATCCGGCTGGCTGGTTTATCCCTTTACAGGGCTGGACCTGTTTAATCCGGACTGGAAGATACCTGTGGGAGAGGTACAGTATGATGCAGAAGAAATCAAGGTCTATGCAAAGGGGATGACCGATGTGCTGCTGAAGGATACTCCCTTTCAACAGTGGTTTCCCGGCTGGTTTGGGAAGCTTAAGGGATTGGAAAAGCTGTGGGTGACAGCCTCATGGCTTAGTCTGGCAGCAGGAGCAGTATGGTCTTTAGGAAAATTGCTCCATCGAAAAAGAGAAGTGTACGGAATTGTTTTTCTGGAAATGGTGCTGATTGCAGGTTTTCTGTTTTGGCAGCTGGGAACCCCTTTAGTGCGCTATGGTTATCTTTATATCCTGGCCTTCCCTTTTTTTACGGCAGGTCTGTGGTTTCTGGGGCTGCCGGAGGGAGGAAAAATCAAATGGAAAATTATGGTCACCGCTTTGCTTCTGTTGGGTATATACAAGGGGAAAAATCTGTTGCAGGATATGATTCGGTATGCCCATCTGGATAATTATTTCTGGCAGCAGGATTATACCGCAGGAGAGGCAGACAGCTATGAAATAGGCGGAGTGACCATTTATGTCCCCTTAGAGTCCGGGCAGATTGGATATGACCTCTTTCCCTCATCTCCCTATGTAAGAGAAGATATTGAACTGAGAGGAAAGACGCTGCAGGAAGGCTTCAGAAAAAAATAGATAAAGCTGGGAAGCATCATGAAAAATGGCGAAGAATGGCGAAGAATTACGATGAAAAGCAGTAGGGGAATAAGTTGACAGATGGTAAGATAAATCTGGAAGAAATAGAAAAAGCCACTGGGGAAGGAGAAGCTGATCATGATACATGAAGTGACCAGGCTGATGCTGGAAATTGGAGTTCCGGTACATTTAAAGGGCTATCATTATCTGAGAGAGGCTATCTGCCTTGCAGCAGAGGATATGGAGCTGGTAGGCAGTGTAACCAAGCTTCTCTACCCCAGAATTGCCAAGCAGTTTTCCACCACCGATCAGAAGGTGGAACGGGCAGTGAGAAATGCCATTGAAGTAAGCTGGGAGAGGGGAAATGTGGGACTTTTTGAGCTTATATTCGGCTATTCCCGTGAAATGGGAAAAAGCAGACCTACCAACAGCGAATTTATTACCTGCATGGCAGATAAAGTTCGTTTGGACTTTAGACAGTGATTATGCTATACTATACCATGATATATTGTTTATAGAAGAAAAGAAAGGCTCTTCGGAGTGGATTTAACATATATGCTGAGTATAGTTTTGTTATGGATTTCAATATACCTGACAGGTATGCTGTTATGTAAAACAGGAGGGGAAAAAGAGACGAGTCAGCTGTGGATACATCTGACTGGTTTCTTTTTCCTTTTTTTCA